>JAKSBE010000364.1 GCA_022361275.1 Kiloniellales bacterium | reverse complement strand
GGCGCAGTATCGAGGAGGCGCTGGATGCGATCATGCCGGCGGACTGCGCGTGGCTGTGCCTGCTCGGCGGCCTTGCACGGCGCTACGAGAATCGCCTCCGGGAGCGCTATCGCGCGCTCTTGAAGGAACCGCTCGGCGATGAGCTGCAGGGCGCCGTGGCGCTCGCGGTGAAGCGCTTCGGTCGGACTGGAGCGCCCGATCGTGAATGAGACGCTGGAGCGGGTCTTTTCGGGCGGGGCCGCGACCGGCGGCGGCGGACCGCTGTATCTGAAGCTGAAGAAGAACATCGAGAAGGCCATCGAGGACGGGGTGCTGAAACCGGGCGACGCCTTGCCTTCCGAGCGCGATATCGCCACCTTTGCCGACGTCTCGCGGGTGACGGTGCGCAAGGCGGTGGAGAATCTTGTCGGCGACGGCCTGCTGCACAGGCGTCACGGCTCGGGAACCTTCGTGACCGCGCCGGTCCAGCGGGTCGAGCAGTCCCTGTCTCTGCTCACCTCCTTCACCGAGGACATGGCGCGGCGGGGTTTTTCGGTGGAGTCCGTGTTTCTGGATCGTGGCGTCTACACGCCCGCTCCGGAAGAGACCATGGCCCTCGGCCTGTCCGCCGGCGAGCTGGTGGCGCGCATCGCGAGGCTGCGCATGGCGAACGGTGCGCCGCTCGCCATCGAACGCGCCACGCTGTCCGCGCGGGTGCTGCCGCATCCGGAAGCCATGGGTCCTTCCCTCTACGCCGCGCTGGAAGGGATCGGCTCCAGGCCCGTGCGCGCCATCCAGCGCATATCGGCAGGCCTTCTCGATGAGAGCGAAGCGGCGATGCTCGGCGTTCCTCGGGGATCGCCCAGCCTCAACATCGAACGGATTTCCTATCTTGCATCGGGGAAGGTGATCGAGTTCACACGCTCGCGCTATCGCGCCGACGCCTACGACTTCGTCACCGAGCTCAGACTCGCGGAACCGCCCCCCGGAACCGGGGCGGAGTCTTGAGCCCTGCCGCCACCTTCATGCGCGCGGAGATCGCGGAGATTCCGGACTCCGTCGCCGTCCTGCTCGAAGGCTCCCGGGACCGGCTGGCCGCCGCGGGCCGTCGCCTGCGGGCGGCGAACCCCGCGTTGATCGCGACGGTTGCGCGCGGCTCCTCGGATCATGCCGCGACCTACCTCAAGTACGCGATCGAACTCCTGGCCGGCGTGCCCGTCGCCTCCGTCGGTCCCTCCGTCGTCACGATATACGGCGCGAAACCGAGATTGCGGGACGCCGCATGCTTCGCGATCTCGCAATCGGGACGGAGCCCCGACCTCGTCGCGGCGGCGAGCGCCGCGCATGATGGCGGCGCCCTGACCTTTGCGGTCACCAACACCCCCGCCTCGCCCCTGGCGGCGGCCTGCGACGAGCTTGTCGACATCATGGCGGGTCCGGAGCGCAGCGTCGCGGCGACAAAGTCCTTCGTGAACTCGGCCGTCGCCGGTCTGGCGCTGCTCGGCCATTGGATCGGGGACGACGACCTGCTGGCGGCGCTGGAGAGTCTGCCGCCAAGGATTGCCGCGGCGATCGACTGCGATTGGGGGGCGTTTGCGGAAGCGGTGGGCGCGCGCCCTTCGCTGTTCATCCTGGGACGCGGTCCCGCGCTCGCCATCGCCAAGGAGGCGGCGCTGAAGTTCAAGGAGACCTGTTCCCTTCATGCCGAGGCCTACAGCACCGCCGAGGTCATGCACGGGCCGGTGTCCCTCGTCGGCGAGGCCTTTCCGGTGCTGGTGCTCGCGGCACGGGACGCTGCGGAGAAGTCCTGCGCCGAAACCGCGGATCTGCTGGCAGGCAGGGGGGCCGCGGTGTTCGCGACCAGCGATCTGCCGCGCCGTGCCGGCCACCTGCCCTTCGTGTCGGCCGGGCACCCGATCGCCGATTCGCTGGCGCTGATCGTCTCCTTCTATGCCTTCATCGAGGCTTTCGCACGCCGACGCGGTCTCGACCCGGACCGACCGGCCAATCTCAAGAAGGTGACGGAAACCAGATGAGCGCCGGCAATGCATACCGCGGCGCCCGCATCTTCGACGGGCAGGACTGGCACGACGACTGCGCGCTGCTCGTAAGCGGCGGCAGGGTACAGGGGATTCGCGCCGGGGCGGAGGTCCCTGCGGACCACGAGATCGTCGCCCTGGCCGGCGGTCTGCTCGTGCCCGGCTTCGTCGATCTGCAGGTCAACGGCGGGGGCGGCGTGCTGCTCAACGACGCGCCCACGCTCGAAGGCATCCGCACCATCTGCAAGGCCCACGCCCCTTTCGGTACCACGGCGCTCCTGCCGACCCTGATCACCGATACGCCAGAGGTCACGAGCGCGGCGATCGAGGCAGGCCGTGCCGCGGCCGAAGCGGGCATCCCCGGTTTCCTCGGGCTGCACCTCGAAGGCCCGCACCTTTCGCTCAGCCGCAGCGGCGCCCACGCTCCGGCGCTGATCCGGCCGATGGAGGACCGTGACCAGGCAGCGCTGATCGCCGCCGCCGACGCGCTTCCCGTGCTCCTGACCACCGTCTCGCCCGAGACCGTAGCGTCGGCGCGGATCTCGGTGCTGGCCGCTGCGGGCGTCAAGGTGAGCCTGGGCCATTCCGACGCCAGCTTCGCGGTCGCGGCGGCCGCACAGGCGGCCGGGGCGACCCTGGTGACCCACCTGTTCAACGCCATGAGCCCCCTGGCGCACCGTGATCCAGGACTGGTCGGCGCCGCGCTGGACTCCGGCGCGGCTTACGCCGGGCTGATCGCGGACGGCGTCCACGTCGACCGCCATGCCATCGCGATCGCGCTGCGGGCCAAGAAGCCGCCCGGCCGCATTTTCCTGGTCACCGACGCAATGGCGACGACCGGCACGAATCTTGCCGGGTTCACGCTCAACGGACGCCGGGTCCGGCGGCAGGACGGACGGCTGACGCTGGAGGACGGCACGCTTGCCGGCTCCGACCTCGACATGATTTCCGCCGTGCGCTTCGTGCATTGCGAGATGGGCCTGGACCTTGGAGAGGCGTTGCGCATGGCATCGCTCTATCCGGCGCGGGCCATCGGCAGGGGGAATGATCTCGGGCATCTCGAGGAAGGCGCCTCCGCCTCCATGGCTCACGTTTCCGATGAACTGGCGATCCGGGCGGTCTGGATCGAGGGCAACCCGGTTTTCGGGGCGGTGGCCTGACATGTCCCTGAAGGTCATCGACTCGGTATCGGATCCCGGACTCCCGGCCAAGCCGAACGACGACCGCTTGGGTTACAACGCCTGCTGCGCCTTCGTCATCGACGGCGCGACCGGCCTGGGAGACGAGGTCGTGATGCCGGGGTTCGGCAGCGATGCCGCCTGGCTGGCCGAACGGGCCCGGCTGATGCTTGAAAGGCAGGTCGCGCCGGACTCCGATCTCGAAATGCTCCTCGCCGGTTTCTCTCGCGACGCGAGGGAGCTCTTCGAAGCCGCCGCGGCTGCGGCGCCCCGCTATGCCTGGCCGTCGGCAAGCTTCGCCATGCTGCGCAAAGCGGTCGACTCCTGGGAGTTCGCGGGGCTTGGCGACTGCTCGCTCTTCCTGCAACACGACGACGGCACGACCTCCCGGCACTCGGCGCTCGCCCACGCCCGTGGCCAGGAACAGGCGAGCGCGCGCAGGCACATCGCCCTGACCGGAGGGTTCGGCAAGGTTGCGAGCTTCCACAGGCAGCCGGAAACCCTCGCAGCCCTGCGCCGGGCGCGGCAGCTTCAGAACACGGACGAGAGCGGCGTCTGGACCCTCGGCCTCGCGCCCGAAGCCGCCCGGTATCTCGTGCGGCAGCCGTTGCGGGTCTCAGCGCCCGCAACCGGCCTGCTGTGCAGCGACGGCTTCGCGGACCTCGTCGACTCCTACGGTCGCTACTCCGCGGCCGCGCTGATCGATGCCGCGAGCAGACATGGCATGCGGGCGCTGGTCGAGGAGATCCGCGATATCGAACGCAGGGTCGATCCCGACGGCCTCACCTTTCCCCGCTTCAAGCAAAGCGACGACGCGACGGCTCTTCTCGTCGAACTCGGCTAGATCACCTTCCAGTCGATGCAGCCCTTCGGGGCGCGCTTGAGGTTCCGGCGATGGGCCGGTTGAACCGCGCCGGATTTTCCGAAGGCCGTTTGCTTTGAGTCACGCGGCCATAGGGGCTTGCTCTGTCACGGCATAGTAGCGTGCCTCGGCTTCGGCCGGCGGGATGTTTCCGATCGGCTGGAGCAGGCGCCGGTTGTTGAACCCGTCG
>JAKSBE010000463.1 GCA_022361275.1 Kiloniellales bacterium | reverse complement strand
GCCCGGCCGATCGACCGGTTGCCGCTATCGTCGGGCACCAGGAAGTCGTAGGTCAGCCACTGCAGCGAAATCACATGCGCCTGCGAGGAGAAGCCGACGATCTCCTCAAACACCCGGTAGCAATCCATCAGATGGATCAGCGCGATGAAGATGATCAAGGGCAGCAGATGCGGAATGATGACGAAGCGCAGCCGATCCCAGCGGCTAGCCCCGTCGATGACAGCCGATTCCAGCGTGTCCTGGTTGACCGTCTGCAAGCCGGCATAGAAGACGACGAAAGCGAACGGTGCGACGTGCCAGACCCGGTAAGACATCATCAGCAGTTCGATGGTCCAGCCCTGCGCGAACATGGCGATGTCGCGGTTGAGCCCCCACTCCAGGAAGGCGGTCATGATGCCGTCGCCGATGAACAGCCAGCGGATCGACAACGCGCCGATGACCGGCGTGATGATGAACGGCAGCAGTGACAGGAAAATGATCGGGCCGCGAATGGACCGTGCGGCATTGTTGACGACGATGGCGATGGCCAGGCCGACGCCGATGACGAGCGGCAGCGTCACCAGGGTGAAGGTCAGCGTGAAACGCAGCGCCTTCCAGAAATCGATGGGCAACAGCGTGTTGAAATCGAGCGCCTTCAGCGCCGCCCAGGCACGATCCGGCTCGAGCACGTTGCGATAGCTCTGCAGGCCGACATACTTGACCGCCGTCACCACCTTGCCGTCGTCGCCGAGCACCGGCTGGGTCTTGGTTTCAGTGACGCAGGTCTGGTTCGGGAAGCCCGGCGTGCAGGTCTCCACCTCCACCGTCTCGAAGACGGGCTGGGTAATGTAGAAACTCTGCATGAACACGCTGACGAGCGGTGCCGCGATGAACAGCAGCATCAGGAAGATGGACGGGCCGACGAAGGCGGCAAAGGTCCTGAATTTCATGGCGCCCTCCCTGGTTTGCGCGGTCGACCGGGTTCGGTGCGAGGGGCGGGACCGCCCCCCGCGGGCCGCAGTGCGGCTACTGGATCAGGCCGGCTTCCTTGGCGGACGTCGTGTAGGCGGCGGCGATGTCGCTCAGCGTCGTCTGCGCGTCCTTGGCACCGGTCAGGAAGTCGGCGACGCCATTGCCGAGCGCCGTGTGCATCAGGCCCATCTGCGAACTGGCCGGGTAGGGCAGGGCGCCGCCCTGCGCGGTCTCGACGACACCGATCGCCAGTGCTCCCGGCTCGTAACCGTTGACCAGCCAGACCGCGACGTCGTTGTTGGCCTTGACCATTTCGGGGCTCAGACCGTTCATGGCGACACGGAACGCGGCCTCCGCTTCCTCATCGGTGGCATTCTTGGCAATCACGATGCCGTCCCACCACAGGGTGGAGGCCGGGCGGACGGCGGCCTTTGGAGCGCCGGCCATCTTGACCTTGCCGACGACCTGGGATTCGTTCGGATCGTCCATGGCGCCGGCGCGGCTGGCCCACAGGTTGGCCATGGCGATCTTGCCCTGCTGGAACTGCTGCTGGACGTAGGTGGAGTCGGACACCAGGTATTCCGGGTCCATGTATTCGGTCAGTTTCTTCAGCATTTCGAGCGCCGCGACGCCCTGCTCGTTCTCGATGGTCGCGCTGTTGTCGGGACCGAAGAACTCGCCACCCATGCCGAGATACATGTTGATGAATTCCTCGCCGAGGTTCCAGCCGGTCTTGAAGG
>JAKSBE010000040.1 GCA_022361275.1 Kiloniellales bacterium | reverse complement strand
GGCACCGCGAAGATGCCGAGCGCCAGGACGACCAGCGGAATGCCGTCGGTCAGGTAGTTGGAGCCGAAGGTCAGGCGCCACTCCCCGGTCGCCGGGGCGCCGCCCTGCATGCCCAGGAGCAGGCCGAGGCCGCAGGCGGCCAGGCCTTTCCAGAGGCTGCGCCCGGCCAGGACGCCGACCATGGAGAGCCCGAGCACGGTCAGCATGAAGAGCTCGGCCGAGCCGAAGGCGAGGATGATCGGCCGCGCGATCAGGACGAAGCCGGTCAGGATCACCGCGCCGAAGAGCCCGCCGAAGAGCGAGGCGGCGAAGGCCGCGCCCAGAGCCCGCGCGGCCTCGCCCTTCTTGGCGAGCGGGAAGCCGTCGAGCACCGTCGCCTGGCTGGCGCTGGAGCCGGGGATGCCCATCAGCACCGAGGTGAAGGTGTCCGAGGTCGGGATCACCGCGACCAGGCCGATCAGCAGCGCGAGCGCCGAGGTCGGGTCCATGCCCCAGAGGAAGGGCAGGCAGAGCGACAGCCCGACGATGCCGCCGAGCCCGGGGAAGATGCCCACGGCCAGGCCGAGCAGCACGCCCAGGGCCAGGAACTGGGCGTACTCCAGGGTCAGCAGGTTGCCGAGGGCGATCAGCAGGGCCTCGAGCATGGCGGGGTTCCTTCCGGGCGGGGTCGGTGCCGGGCGGCCGCTCTTCGGCCACCCGGCCGCGAGCCGATGTCAGTCGCTCGCACCCGGCCTTCGCTTCCCACCGGCTGTCATCCCCGGGCTTGACCCGGGGGTCCGACGGGCAAGCGGCAACAGGGATGCCCGGATCGAGTCCGGGCATGACAGCGGAGGTTCGGGCAAGCGACCCTGCGATTCAAACGCCGGCATCATGCCACCGCGCTCAGTCCTGCTTCAGGCCCGTGTCGTAGGTCGCGTTCAGCCAGTCGATGACCCAGCGCTTGGCCTTGGGGTCGACGTTGAGCGCGATGTCGAAGAGCGGCTGCGCGGCCTCGCCGGCCTTCTGCTCGTAGTCGCCCAGGACCCTGGCCGAGGCCGCCGCGAAGTCGGGCGCGCTAACGGTCTTCCGCGCCGCCTCGCGCCAGGCCGCCAGGATCTCGTCCGGCGTGTCCTTGGGCAGGAAGATCATCTTCTGCGCCGCGTAGCCGGCGATCATGAAGGACTTCCAGGCCTCCCAGGCCGGGCCCGCGGGTTCCTCGCCCTTGATCCGGGTGTAGACCTCCTTGAAGCTCGGCAGGCCGGGGAAGCTGGGGTCGCGGACCACCTCGCCCTGGTCGTTCACCGCGCCCCAGGACATGAGCGCCACGGCCTTGCCGGCATCGGCCAGGGGCTTGACCTTCTTGATGAAGGCCGCCGAGGTCTGGTGGTCGATGTTGGTCTCGCCGCGCTCGAAGGCCAGGCGCCGGCCGCCCGAGCCCTTCATGCCGAAGATCGCCTTGGGCCGGATCTCCAGCATCTCCAGCGCCAGCAGCGGGATCAGATCGAGCGAGGTCGCGCCCTGGCTGCCGAACTTCAGGTCGTCGCGTCCGGCCAGCTTGCCGAGGTCGGCGGCGCTCTCGATGCCCAGCGCGGGCGCGGCGTAGAAGACCCCGCCGGTCGGCGTCGCCATGACCAGGTGCCAGTCCTTGTACTCGTAGTCCACCCTCGGGTCGTTCAGCAGATAGGGAAACTGGGTCGAGCCCGAGGTGCCGAGGACGGTCAGCCCGTCAGGCTTGGCGCGGGCGGCAAACTGGTTGGCGCCGATGGTCGAGCCGCCGCCGGCCACGTTCTTGACCACGATGGTCGGCGCGCCCGGCAGGTTCGCGGCCAGGAGCGGGGCGTAGAAGCGGGCCCAGGTGTCGGAGCCGCCGCCTTCCTTGAAGGGAATGATCCACTGGATCCGCTTGCCGGAGAAGTCGACCTCGGCCGCGGCGGGCCCTGACAGGGGCCCTGACAGGATAAGAGCTGCGGCGGCCGCCGCGGCCAGGGTCAGGACCGGTCTACGCTGCATGTTTCTGCCTCCCTTGATATCGCTTGTTTTCTTGTCTTGCTCGAGTTGGTTCTTCCGTCTTCTTAAGGCGTCATCTTAACGGCTGGGCCGGGGCGGGGAACCTCAGGGTCGCAGCCCTCGCGCCGCCGCCGTCCCGGCGATCCGGCCGAAGACCGAGCCGGACATCAGCCCGGTGCCGCCGGGATAGTTGTGGTAGAAGATGCCGCCGACCAGTTCGCCGGCGGCGAAGAGGCCGGGGATCGGCCGCAGGTCGGTGTCGAGCACCTGGGCGGCGGTGTCCACCCGCAGGCCGCCGAAGGTGAAGGTGATGCCGCAGGTCACGGCATAGGCCTCGAAGGGCGGCGCGCTCAGGGTGTTGGCCCAGTTCGACTTGGGGACCGCCAGGCCCTCGGTGCGGCGGCCGTCCTTGACGTTGGGGTCGAAGGGGACGTCTTCGCGCACCGCGGCGTTGTAGGCCTCGACCTCGGCCAGGAAGCCCTGCGGGTCGACGCCCTCCAGCTTCTCCGCCAGCGCTTCCAGGCTATTGGCCTGGACCTTGGTGACCCGCTTGATCCGGTATTCGTCGCGCAGCAGATGGGCGACCTGCTGGTCGAAGACCTGCCAGGCGAACTGCCCGGGCTGGTTCAGGATCTCGCGGCCGTACTTGGCGTAGGTGTAGTTGCGGAAGTCCGCCCCCTCGTCGACGAAGCGCCGGCCCCGGGCGTTGACCAGGATGCCGAAGGGATAGGAGTGCTTCTGGAACTGGTCGCCCACGGCGAGGTCGCCGAACTCCGGCGCGTTGCGCTCCCAGCCCACGGCATGGCAGCCGGACCAGTTGCCGAAGGGCGAGGCGCCGATCTCGAGCGCCATGCGGAGCCCGTCGCCGGTATTGAAGCGCGAACCCCGCGTCATGGCCATCTCCCAGCCGGGTCCGAGAT
>JAKSBE010000369.1 GCA_022361275.1 Kiloniellales bacterium | reverse complement strand
GGGGGGGGGCTCGGCTGGGGTACAGGCAAGGTCCTTCTCGGCGCCGTGGAGACCACCGTCGGTGTGATTGGCATCATCGTGCCGGAGCCCGGAACGACGGGCGCGGGCGTTGTGGTAACGGTGCTGGGGGTCAACACCGTGGCCGACGGGTTGAGCCAGCTTGCCGGCGCCAACAAAGGGCATGGTTACAACATTCTTGGGGAGGGCGCCGTGGCTATCGGCTCGGCCACCTCGCGTGCGCTGGGCGGCGATCCGCAACTGGGCGAGGCCGTCGGCAAGGGAATCTTCCTGGTCCGCTCGGTGGTGGTGGGCTCCTTGGGATCGATCAGGATCCTGCGCATATCCGGCCAGACTATGAGATCGTCCGCCACCACCACTGTTAGGGGACGGCCCGGTGGTCTCACCGTGGGCCGCGTGAACATGGGTTACGCCTCGAGCAACGCAGGCGACGGGATGACCATCATCAACATCAACAACAATGCTGGGCAGAGCATTCTGCGATTTGTAACCCACGGTGGACAGCTTCAGGCTAACGCGCGCATCGTGGGCGTAGAGCGGCTCCTGAGGCATACACCCGCCGGCAAAGAGATGCTGAAGGGCCTTCTGAAGCTCGCGCACCATGGATTCATCAAGGGGCTTTGACGATCATGGAAGAGTTGGAGTGGCCCGAGAACGACACGGCGACGGCCGAACGGGACCAGTTCGACGCGCGATTGATGTCGCTCCTGGGCGAGGCCACGGTCGTGGCGTTCGTTCCCGTCCCGGCGCCGCTGGAGCCGACGGCTGAGCGGGTCGAGGCCGCAAGCGGGCTTGAGCGTGTCGCCCTCCCCTACGAGGGGCTCGCCTGGCTGTGCCCGGTCGGCACGGCCCGCCGAGCGCTTCGGCCTGTGTTCGCGGCGCGGGTGCCCGAATTGTCGGTGATGGGATTTCGCGCACAGCCGAGCGCTACGGAGGTTTTCGCCGCGCTCAACGCCACCGACGGCCGGCCGGCGGATCGGGTGCTGTTCTTCGACGACGGCGTGTTGATGGCCGTTCGGTCTCCGCAGAGTCCCGACTCGACAAGGCCTTAGGCTCAATCGTTCAAAGCTGAGGGTTGGTATCCAGGTCCTTCTGGTTTATCCGGTCGGCAGATTCGACGTTTGACTTGGGGCTTCGAGGGCCGACGACGCTGCGGAGCGCTTTTTATGGCTCAAGAGCACACACACTAGTCAGGTCGCGACAACGGTCACCTCGGAACACTAGATCAAACTGCGTTTAATTGGCCTCAATTAGACGCAGATCATTTGATCTATTCCATAGAGTGAGAGCAGCTTATCCGCGTTCGAATGAACGCGGGCTGCTCTAGCCAGCAGCGTCCGGCTCCAGCGCCGGGATGCCGGGACGCGAGATCCGCGCTTCGGGAGTCACGTGTCCACGGACCGGTGGCCAGAAACCCACCCCCTTCGCGAGCGGCACCGCTTGGTGCTAGCATTGTTCGCGTCCGGAAAGGGCCGTCGGGGGCAACGCCCTCAAGAAGACAGAAGAAACGCCCCTCCGGGCCGCTTGCGTGGCTAGGGGGAGGTCGACGTCGATGTTTGCCAGCCAGGAACAACGCGAGCCCCATTTCTGGGAAGCGATCATTTCGCTCTTCTCCCTGGTGGTCGGCATCATGCTGTCGATCGTCGTCTACGGGACCGATCCGCACATCCCCATGCTGCTGGGCGTCCTCGTCGCGGCGCTGGTCGGATATCGGGCCGGGTTCACGTGGGAGGCGATCCAGGAGGGGATGCTGAAGGGCATCGCCAATTCCCTTCAGGCCATCGTCATCCTGCTGATCATCGGCATCCTGATCGGGGTCTGGATCGTCTCGGGCGTCGTGCCGACCCTGCTCTACTACGGCCTGAAGATCCTCGCGCCCGAGGTCTTCCTGCCGGCGACCCTGGTGATCTGCGCGGTCACCTCGCTGGCCACGGGAACCTCCTGGGGCACCACGGGCACCATCGGCGTCGCGCTGATGGGCATCGGCGCCGGCCTCGGCTTTCCGCTGCCGCTGGTCGCCGGCGCCGTGCTCTCCGGCGCCTACTTCGGCGACAAGATGTCGCCGCTGTCGGACACCACCAACCTGGCGCCGGCCATGGCCGGGACCGACATCTACACGCACATCCGGCACATGACCTACACCTCGGGCGTCGCCTTCGGCCTGACCCTGATGATCGAGATCGTGCTCGGCCTGTTCTACGGCGGCGGCGAGGAGAACCTGGCCGCGGTCCAGGAGATCGTCGCGACCCTGGAGCGCGACTTCGCCGTCGGCCCCTGGCACGTCGTCCCGGCGGTCCTGGTGATCGTCTGCGCCTACCGCAAGTATCCGGCGATCCCCGGGCTGGTGGCCGGCGTGCTCTCGGCGGTGGTCCTGGGGCTGATCTTCGAAGGCGTCACCTATCCGCGGTTCCTGGAGGTCTCCTACGGCGGCTACGCCAGCAACAGCGGCGTCGAGGCCGTGGACTCCCTGCTCAGCAAGGGCGGCTTCACCTCCATGCTCTACGCCATCTCGATCGTGATCTGCGCCATGATGTTCGGCGGCATCATGGAGGAGACCCGGCAGCTCAAGGTGATCGTCGACCGGATCCTGCGCCTGGCCAGGTCCGACGGCTCGCTGATCACCTCGACCGTGCTGACCTGCCTGGGCGCCAACCTGGTGCTCTGCGACCAGTACATGGCGATCGTCATGGGCGGCCGGATGTACGCCCGGGCCTACCGCGACCGCGGCCTGCACGCCAAGAACCTGTCCCGGGCGGTGGAGGACGGCGCCACGGTGACTGCGAACCTGGTGCCCTGGAACTCCGGCGGCGCCTATCAGGCCGCGACCCTGGGGGTGGCCACGATCGCCTACCTGCCCTTCAACTTCTTCTGCTGGCTGTCGCCCATCGTGACGCTGGTCTTCGGCTGGACCGGCTGGACCATCGCCCGGGCCGAGGCATCCGAGGAAGGGGACGCGGCCGCCAAGCCGGCGCCGGCGGAGTAGGGCCATGTCCCGCCCGGCGGCCCTCGCGCTCGCGCTTCTGCTCCTCGGTCTCGCGGCCGCGCCGCCGCCGCGGGCCCAGGACAAGGCGCTCAGCCCCGACTCGACCCTGGCCGGCGTGCTCGACCGCGACCGGCTCAGGGTCTGCTTCGAGGCCGGCTACCTGCCCTTCGAGATGATCGGCACGCGCTCCGGCCTGCGCGCGCGCAGCCTGCGTTCGGCCGACGAGCGCAAGGGCGGCCAGGTCACCAAGTTCGGCGGCTTCGACATCGACCTGGCGCGGGAGATGGCGCGCGAACTGGGCGTCGACTTCGTGCCGGTCAACACCCGCTGGACCAGCATCATCCCCTCGCTGACCCTGGGCCGCTGCGACGTCATCGTCAGCGGCATGTCGGTGACCGAGGCGCGGCGCGAGAAGGTCGACTTCTCCGAGCCCTACATGCAGGTCGGGCAGACGGTCCTGCTCAACGCCGGGCTGGCGGACCGGGTCGGCTCCTACGCCGATCTGAACGCCCCCGGCT
>JAKSBE010000344.1 GCA_022361275.1 Kiloniellales bacterium | reverse complement strand
TCACCGCAGCTTGGCGACGCCCAGGGGCACCGAGAACTTCTCGCACCAGACCCAGACCTCGTTGTACTGGGCAACGTCGATCCCGGCGGGGACTTCGTAGGTCTGCTTGCCGCTGTTCGACTTCAGCTTGCTGAAGCGGGTGTTGCCGTCGTAGCCATCCTTGCCGAAGCCGATCTGCGGGTCGGGGGCGCCGTCGAAGCTGAAGTCGTCCTCCAGCACCAGGACGTAGCCATTGGCGGTCTTCTCCACCGTGACCCCGCCCGTGGTCACGTGGTTGCTGGCGCCCTGGAAGCTGCCCCGGACGGCGTGGTCGGCGCCCCAGGCGGTGGTGGGGGCGGCCCCGGCGAAGAAGATCATGGCCGCCACCGCGACCAGGCTCGGCAGGAGGCCGCGCGCGATGACCGGTCGGATCTGCGCGCGGCGCGTGACACTGCGTCTCATGTCTCTGTCCTCCATCTGACGCTGCGCCCGGCGGCGGGACTGCCCCGGGCCCTGGCGGAAGATCTGGGGACGCCGGCCGCTCACGACCCGTCACGTTCGCTTGACCGCGCGGAACCCGGGCCCTCCGCCTCGACGATCCCCGCGACCCGCGGCAGGCCGCGCAGCTCGCGCAGCATGTTGATCCCCATGGCACCCTGCGCGACGGCGTCGTCCAGGGCGACGTGGGTATGCGGCAGGTCGTCGAACCAGCGCCGCGGGAAGCGCCGCTTGCCCGCCTGGCGGAAGGGGATCTTCAGCAGGGCCGCGCCCAGGGTCTTGAGGCAGAGCCCCGAGGTGCCGAGGGGATTGCGGCCGGCGAAGCGGTGCAGGTACCAGTTGATCCAGGCGAAGTCGAAGGCGGCCGGAAAGCCGATGAAGGTCGGCCGGCCGTGCGCGCGACCGAGCGCCTCGAGGTGAGCGGCGTAGCGCGGCAGGGCCGTGGCCGGGTCCTCGGGATCCTCGCGGGCCGCCGCCCAGGCCTCGGGGAACTTCCGCCACCAGGCCAGGGTCTCCGGATCGCCGGCGGCCCCCGGCAGGGTCTCCAGGTTGACGGCGAAGCGGGCGACCAGCGCCTTGTCCAGCGTGAAGGCGGCCGAGCCGAAGCTCAGCATGGAGTTCCGCCCCGGGATCCGCCCGTCGGCCTCGATGTCGACCGAGACGAAGAGTTCTCCTTCCGCCATGACTGCTTTAGCTCGCGCCTCCCGAGAAGCAAATCAGGTTGCCGTCGGGGTCTTGCACGATGAAGCTGCGGGCGCCCCAGGGCTCGGTCTTCAGGGTCCGATGGAAGGTGACCTTTGCTTTCTGGAACTCCAGAAACAGCGGCTTGGCATCGTCGAGGACCAGCGTCGCGGAAAGGGCATCCTGCTCCCTGGCCCGGAAGTCGCGACCGAAGACCGGCCCGCCGACCTTCCGCAAGTTCAAGCGTCCAAGGTCACGATAGACCTGAGCGTAGAATGGCGGTTTGCCGTAGGAGAACCTGATCTTGAATCCGAGCTTTTCGACATAGAACCGCCGGGCGAGCTCCATGTCGGAGACGAAGAGCTGCGGTTCGGCGGCCATGATCCTTGGCGTTCCGGCACTGGAGGCTGCTGTTGCTGTCATTGCTTCGATACCTTTTATGAGCGTCGGCCAGCTCTCGAAATCGTGCTTCCTGGCGACGAGCTCCTGCGCGTCGCTGAGCTTGAAATCGGCCCCCAGGACCTCCCTGTCGGACAGGTCCCGGTATCGGGCCAGAAACCGTCTGATCTGCGCCGCGACAGGAAAATACCCGTCACGGTGCCACCGTAGGAAAAGCTTGGCCTGCTTTCTGAGATTTTCGATGTTCGGCATGGGCGCATTTCGTGTTGGAACTTTGTCGTAGGCGGGCAATGCCCTTCCGGCTCGCGAGCCGATGCGCCCTACAGCAACGCCGCAGAAGGTAGCAAACGGAAGCCCGGCGTCAAGGAATCGAGGTCCTCGGATGTCGCCCTTCCATCGAACGCCGCCGCCGAGCGGTC
>JAKSBE010000124.1 GCA_022361275.1 Kiloniellales bacterium | reverse complement strand
TGGCGAGGGGGCCAAGGGGCCGCGCCTTTACGAGTGGGCAAGGATCGCGCTGAACTGGGAGAGCGAGGCCGGATTTGAGCGCTGGCTCCTGGTGCGCCGCTCGCGCCGCGACCCGGACAAGCGAGCCTACTACTTTGCTCAATATGGGCTTGGTCGAATTGGCGGCGCCAATATCAGGCCAACGCCGCCATAGCGCAGCGAAAAACAGGGAAGACGCAACTGTAGTACTAGGCAGGCCGTCTCTCTTTAAAGGACAGGTCCTTTACCGATCGTTTAAGTTGCCGGTAGGTCGCGCCTGCAACCCTTGTCCCTAGGGTTCCTCGGGCCGCTTGAAGGAGGCGATGATCAAGGGTTTCAAGACGCGGTTTCCTTCGAGGCCGGCACGACTTCACAAGGCTTGAGCCATGGCCTTGCGGAGACGATTGGCGCAGACCGGAGCCGCGGGAGTGTCCGGCACTTCGCGAAGATTTTCCGGTTTTTGCCCGAAGATCGGCCCGGGGTTCG
This sequence comes from Kiloniellales bacterium, assembly GCA_022361275.1. Taxonomy (GTDB): domain Bacteria; phylum Pseudomonadota; class Alphaproteobacteria; order Kiloniellales; family JAKSBE01; genus JAKSBE01. Next base: position 10,925 of record JAKSBE010000124.1, on the reverse strand, counting down.
GAGCCGAGTTGCGCGGCCGCGAATCCGACGCGGCGCAAGCGCCGGATCAGAGATGCACGCTATCGTCGGCCACTGGGCAACCCGCGGTTTCCAGCAGCCAAGCGGAGAACTGCTGCGCGGCCTTCACCTTGGGGCCCTTGGGGTCGAAGCCGAGCCAGTAGGGCCGTCCCGGCACGCTCACCTGCGGGAAGAGAACCTCGAGGGTGCCCTCCTCGACGAGATTCTCGACGACGGCTCTGGGTGCCACCAGCGCCCCTTGGCCTTGAAGGGCCGCCTCAAGGGCGATGTAGAAGTGGGCAAACCGGGTTGGGCCGGCCCTCGTCCCGATCGGCACCTCCCCAAGGCGGGACCGCGCGGCGGCGAGCCAGGCCGACAGCTCGCCCGGACGGGTGTCGGCTTCCAAGAGCGGCACCTTGCCGAGGCCTTCGACCTCTCGCAGACCCGACGGCGCCGCCGCGACCAGAACCAGTTCCTCCCGCAAGAAGGTGGTCGTCGCAAGGCGCGCGCTCGGCTGATCCCCTCTGCGAATGGCGACGTCAAAGGGTAGGTCCTGCCAGTTCTCCGGCGTGTGGGTCTGCCGTACGCTGACCTTGATTGCCGGGCTTCCGGCATGGAACGCGGGCAGCCTCGGCAGCAGCCATCGCATGGCGAAGGTCGCCGGCGCGATCACGCGAAGCGACCAGCCCTTCGGCCTGTGTGCGACCTCGTCCACGGCTGCGGCCAGGACGCCCCAGGCGATGCCGGCCGCCTCGGCCAGGCGCCTGGCTGCCGGTGTCGGAATCATCTGGCGGCGGTCCGGTTCGAACAGCGGACAACCGATCCAGCACTCCAAGGACGTCAGTTGCTTGCTGACCGCGCTGTGAGTCACGCCGAGTTCCGCGGCTGCCGCCGTCACGCTGCCGTTTCGGACAACACTCTCAAGCGCTATGACGGCCCGCGGTGAAGGCAGGTGCCACCGCATTTATGTGCTCTCTCCTCACATAAAATCGGAATTAAAGTCATTTTACTCGAACGCACAAGTCAGCCAACATGAACTTCAAGAAAAGAAGGTGACACGGCAAGTGCGGCTGTTCTGGAAGACCCTCCAGGTTACGAGCTTTTTGCGACAGTTTTATTGCAGTTGGGTTTCATGACTCTTTCCTCTGAAGAACCTCTCAACGTCGGCGTGCAGATTCGGGTCAATGCAAGGACCTACGCTTGGCCGAAGCGTCCGACCGTCGTGATCTGCGTTGACGGCTGCGATCCCGACTACATCGACGCATCGCGCGATGCCGGCGTCGTGCCCGTTCTCGACCGCATGATGGGGGAAGGCTTCAGCGCGGTCGCCTTGGCCGCGATGCCCACCTTTACCAACCCCAACAACATGTCCATCGTCACCGGCGGTCCGCCGGCCCTGCATGGGGTCTCCGGGAACTACTTCCTCGATCCGGACAGCGGCCGCGAGGTGATGATCGTCGACGGCGCGCCGGTTCGGGCTCCGACGATACTGGCCCGTTTCTCGCAGGTGGGGGCGAGGGTCGCCGCGATCACGGCGAAGGACAAGCTGCGCAAGGCGCTGGGCCTCGGTCTCGAGGGCATTGCCTTCTCCGCCGAAGCCGCCGCAGGCTGCAGCAAGGAGGAGAATGGCATCGCAGATGTGGTCGCGCTCGTCGGCCGCGCGGCGCCGAGCGTCTACTCCGCCGACTTGTCGCTCTTCGTGCTCGACGCTGGCCTCCGGCTCCTCGAAGAGGGGCGGGTCGATCTCCTGTATCTGTCGCTTTCCGACTTCGTCCAGCACAAGCACGCACCCGGCACGCCGGAAGCGGACGAGTTCATGGCGGCCCTGGACCAGCGCCTGGGCCGTTTCGTCGAGCTCGATGCGGTGGTCGGCATCGTGGCGGATCACGGCATGAGCGACATGGCTCGGGCCGACGGCTCGCCGAACGTGCTCTACCTCGGGGACCGTCTCGACGCCGAATTGGGGATGGGCGCGGTTCGGGTGATCTGTCCGATCACCGACCCCTTCGTGCGGCATCACGGCGCGCTCGGTGGCTTCGTCAGGCTGCACTTCCAACGCGCCGACATAGATTCCGAGCGGGTCCTGACGTTCCTGCGCGACCTGCCCGAGGTCGAGCTGGCGCTGCCGCGGGAAGAGGTCTGCCAGCGCTTCGACCTGCCCGCGGACCGCGAGGGTGACATCGCGGTGATTGCCCGGCCCGGCGCGGCTATCGGTTCGCGCGCCCTGGAGCACGACCTCTCGCAGCTCGCTGGCCAGCGCCTGCGATCGCACGGCGGGCTGGCCGAGCGTTCCGTGCCCTTCATCGTCTCCGAGAAGCTCTCGCCAGCATACCAGGAGAAGGGCCGGAACGGCCTCCGGAACTACGACATCTTCGACTTCGTGCTGAACGGAGTTTGAGGCATGCGACGTGCCGTCATGGTCATTCTCGACGGGCTGCGCCGCGACATGATCAGCGAGGCCTCTACGCCGCGCCTCGCCGACCTCGCCCGCTCGGCGACCCGCTTCACCAACCACAGATCGGTGTTCCCGTCGACGACGCGGGTGTCCTCCGCCAGCCTCGCCACCGGCTGCCATCCGAGCCGCCACGAGCTTTTCGGCAATACCCTGGCCTTGGTCGAAGACGGTGACCTCGTCCTTCACGATGCCGGGCATCCGGACTTTCTTCAGCACAAGCGGCGGCTGACCGGGCGCTCACTGGGGGCGCCGACCCTGGCTGAACGCACCAGGGACGCCGGTGGCTCCATCGTCTTTTCGAACGTGTCCCCGGGCGCCGCCTACGCGCAGGATCCGGACGGCTTCGGGCACGTCTATCATCGCGCGGGCAGCTTCGCGCCGGGCCGCGCGGCGCTGCCCGACAACGAGCAGCTCGAGATCGGACCCGAGGTCGAAGGCGACAGGGTCATGACCGAGCGCTTCGTCGACGAGGTGCTGTTCGGGGGGAGGGCGGCGCTCGGCGTGCTTTGGCTCGGGCATCCGGATACGACGCAACATGCCGATCCTCTGGGGTCTCCGGCGCATCTGGACGCGCTCTCCGCAGCCGACGGCCATGCCGGCCTGGTGATCGACGCGGTCGGCCGCTTGCGCGACCGCGGCGAGGACATCCTCCTGATTGTCGGGTCCGACCACGGCCATCAGACGGTGACGGGAACCGTCGACATCGAGGCCGAGCTGGTGGCTGCCGGGCTGAAGGCCAGCGAGGAATCCTCGGACGTGGTGGTCGCGGCCAACGGCACCGCGTCGCTCATCTACCTGGCGCCGGAGCAGGGGCACCTGGCCGCGGACATCGCCGCCTTCCTGGCATCGCGACCCTGGGCCGAGCATGTGATCGACAGGGCCGGGCTGTCGGGCGTCGGCCTGGCCCCGCAGCATGGTCTCGCGGTCGCCGTCAGCCTCCGTTCGGCACAGGAAGCGAACGCCTACGGGGTCGTCGGCACCGCCCTCGTTGCCCGGGAGCGGGGCGGGAAAGGGGTGCCGCTGGGCTGCGGCCAGCACGGTGGCTTGGGTCCCTACGAGCAGGCGCCGTTCCTGATGGTTTCGGGATCCAGCTTCGGCCCGACAACGATCCAAGACCAGGCAACGTCGCTCGTCGATGTCGCGCCGACCATCCTCGGGCATCTCGGGCTGCCGGCTGCCGGCGTTGAGGGAAGGGCGTTGCAGGACCTCACCAAAGAAGAAACCAACAAATCCAGAAGCGCAACACACACTGCAGGGGCTCCGCCACGATGACCAACACACCGCATGACCAAGTGAAACGCTCACTTGCCACAGAGACGAAGGCTGTCACCAGGCGCGACGCGCTAAGGCTCGCGGGCGGGCTTGGGCTCGCTGCCGCGGGCAGCGGACTTGCTTTCGCGTCCATGGCGAAAGCCGCGACGCCGCGCAAGGGCGGCGTCGCGCGCATTGCAACGGAAATCTCGGATGCAAATGCGACTCTTGACCCGATCCGGCTTTTTACCAACACCGACATTGCCCGTGGCTTCCAGCTCTACAACGGCTTGGTGAAGATGGACGAGAACTTGACCGTTCAGCCGAGCCTGGCGGAGTCCTGGGAGCCGGCAAACAAGGACGGCACCGAATGGGTCTTCAAGCTGCGCCGGAGTGCGACCTTCCACAACGGCAAGTCGCTCGGCGCCGCCGACGTCGTCTGGAACATGAACCGCCATCTCGGGCCCAAGTCAGAATCGCGGGCGCGTAACCTTGTCGCGGACGTCGAGGACGTGCGCGCTGACGACGACATGACCGTCCGGTTCATGCTTTCGAGTCCGAACGTCGAGTTCCCTGCTCTTCTGACGCTTCCGGGTTTGGCCATCGTTCCCGAGGGGCACGAGGACTTCAGCAACCCGGTCGGCACAGGGCCCTTCAAGATGAAGGAGTTCACGCCCGGCGGAAGCTCCAGCTTTGTCCGCAACGAGAACTATTGGAACGCGGACAAGGTCTACCTTGACGAAATCGAGCTGGTCGCGATTTCCGATCCCGCGAACCGGCTTAACGGCGTGCTGTCAGGCGATCTTCACTTCGCAATGACGGCCGACGTCACGGCGGTCCCCTTGCTGGACAAATCGGACGTCGCGGAGAAGCTCTATGCCCGCGCCGGGCAGTGCGTGGGCATTGTCATGCAGTGCGACCGGGAGCCAACGAGCAGCGGCGACCTTCGCATGGCGATGAAGCTCCTGCAGGACCGCCAGTTCGTGCTCGAGAACGTCTACAAGGGCTTCGCCCAAATTGCGAACGACCAACCGGTGTCTCCTACGGATCCGATGTACGCTTCCGACATTCCGATTCGACCCTACGACGTGGACCGGGCGAAGTTCCATCTGAAGAAGGCCGGGTCGGAGAACTTGTCGATCGAGATCTATGTCGCTCCAGGTGCCGGTCCAGGCGTCATCGAGCAGGCGCTGACCTTTCAACAGAAGGCCGCCCCGGCCGGCGTGACCGTGAACGTGAAGCAGGTTCCAGGCGAAGGATATTGGAGCACGACCTGGCGGAAGCACCCCTTCACGGGCTGGCATATCAACATGCGAGCGCGGTCCGATCATCTTTGGAGCTATGTGCTGAAGACCGATTCGGTTCTCAACACGACGAACTTCCGCGATCCCCGGATCGACGATCTTCTGAAGGCCGCGCGGTCGGAGTTCGATGAGCAGAAGCGCAAGCGTTACTGGCATGATCTGCAACTGATCGTCCACGAAGAGGCCGGATACCTCATGCCGGTGTTCCCTGACTACCTGCATTCCAAGTCCCGGACCTTGAAAGGAGTCCGCGCTCATCCGACAGGAGGTACCAGCGACTTCCTGAGCGGCGAAGGATGGTGGCTGGACGCCTGACGACGATCGGGCTCCACGAGACGACGGGCGATGCTCGTTCCGATCCTAAGGCGGATTGCCTTGGGCGCAATCACCCTGCTTGGGGTGGCGACCCTGGTCTTCGTCGCGACCGAGCTCATTCCGGGAGACGCGGCCTTTGCGATATTGGGGCAGTCCGCAAGCGAAGAGGCGCTCGTCTCGATGAGAGAGCGCCTCGGGCTTGATCGGCCCGCATATGTCCGATACTTCGACTGGCTTGGGCGTGCTCTGGCGGGCGATCTCGGCGTCTCTTTCGGCACCAACGCGCCCGTTGCGCCGCTCGTCGCCGAGCGGCTTTGGAACACGCTGCGCCTAGCCGCCTTCGCGGCTCTGATCTCCATGCCGGCGGCGTTTCTCATTGGCGTCGGCACAGCCATCCGAGCAGGGTCGGCCCTGGACCGTGGCGTCGGGGCTCTGGCCCTCACTGTCGTCGCCGTGCCGGACTTCTTCGTCGGCCTCGTACTCGTCTTTCTTCTCGCCGTTCAACTGGATCTGTTTCCCGCGATCGCGATCGTACGGCCAGGCCAGGACTTCGGCGGATTTCTCTGGGCAACCTTCCTTCCCGCTATGACCTTGGCTCTTGCCATCGCGCCACACTTGATACGCATGACCCGCTCCGCAATTCTCAGCGGACTGACGAGCAGCTACGTCGAGACCTCGATCTTGAAGGGCCTGTCGCGGACCAGGATCATCTGGTGCCATGTCCTGCCCAATGTCGTCGGACCTCTGATCAGCGTTTCGGCGCTCATCCTCGCCTACTTCATCGCCGGTGTGGTCGTGGTGGAGACGGTCTTCGCCTTTCCCGGCATTGGCCGCCTCATGGTCGACGCCATCGCGATCAAGGACACACAGCTGATCCAAGCCTGCGCTCTCGTCCTCGCGGGCATCTACGTGGGGATCAACACTCTGGCGGATGTCCTTGCCGGGCTAAGCAATCCCCGCTTGCGGGGGGACACATGACGATCTTGTCTTCCTCAGCCACGCCAGTTCCGAAGCCTCCCATCACCGTTCCCCTGAGAGCGCGGATCGGCTTTGCCGTTCTGGTTACCCTGGTCGTTGCGTCTCTTGCGGCTCCTGTCATCGCGCCCTTCGAGGAAGCGCGGATTCTTTCGCATGAGAGCTTCGGCTTTCCCGCGGAAGCCGGTCCGCTCGGAACGGATCATCTCGGGCGCGACCTGCTGTCTCGCTTGCTCTACGGCGGGCGGTTCACGCTGCTGCTGGCGCTGGTCACCAGCAGCCTCGCGTTCCTGATCGGCGTCGGCGCGGGCTTCGCGGCGGCTCTGATCGGCGGCCTCGCCGACGACGTCATCAGCAGGACGGTCGATGGCCTGCTGTCCTTTCCGTCCATCGTCCTGGCTCTGCTCGCGATCAACGCGCTCGGAACCTCCATCGTCGTCCTGATCGGCGCCGTGGCGCTGATCGAAGGCTGTCGGGTCTTTCGGCTTGCGAGACCGCTCGCGCGGGACGTCTCGGTTCTGGAATTCGTGGATGCGGCGCGCGCGCGAGGAGAAGGTCTGTTCTGGATTGCCGTGCGGGAAGTCCTGCCGAACACGACCGGGCCGCTGTCGGCTGAGTTCGGCCTTCGCTTCACCTACGTCATCCTGTTCATCTCGGCGCTCTCCTTCATCGGACTGGGGGTCCAGCCGCCGACCGCCGACTGGGGTGTCATGGTCCGTGAGAACGCCAAGGGCCTGATCTACGGGTCGCCTGCAGCACTGCTCCCTGCCGTTTGCATCGCGCTCGTCACCATCAGCGTCAACTTGATCGTGGACGCCTTCGTCGATCACGATCGCGAGGCGCGCGTGCCGGAGATGCTGCCATGACGGCGCTCCTGAGAGCAGAGGGCCTGGTCGTCGAAGCGAGGACCAAGTCCGGCCCGTCGGTTCCGATTCTCAAAGGCGTCGATCTCACGATTGCGCCGGGCGAGATCGTCGGGGTCATCGGGCAGTCCGGCTCCGGCAAGTCGACGTTGGGCCTGGCGCTCGCGGGCTTTGCCCGTCCGGGCACCAGCATCGTCTCGGGACGCGTCGTCTTCGACGGTCAAGACGTTCTTTCCCTGCCGCCCGCGAAGCGCAGGCTGCTGCGCGGGCGGGACGTAGTCTTCGTGCCGCAGAGCGCGGCGGCCGCTTTCAACCCTTCGCTGACGATTGACACGCAGGTCGTTGAAGGTCCCTTGTTGCGCGGGCAGGTGACCCGGAGAACCGCCAAGCAGTTCACCCGCCAGCTCTACCGGTCGTTCGGACTGCCGGAGCCGGATCGGATCGGCCTCCGCTATCCGCATCAAGTGAGCGGTGGGCAGCTCCAGCGGGCGGCGGCGGCCATGGCCTTCGTCGGCGAGCCCAAACTCATCGTCTTCGACGAGCCGACCACCTCGCTCGATGTCACAACCCAGGTCGGCGTCCTGGCGGCCTTTCGCGACAGGCTTCGATCGCAGGAGATCGCGGCGCTCTACATCTCGCACGACCTGGCCGTGGTGGCGCAGCTTGCCGACCGGGTCATCGTGATGCAGGGAGGCCGCGTGATCGACGACGGCCGCAGTTCGGCAAGAGTCGTCCAGGCTCAGCGGCCCAAGGCGGTCGCGGCCGCCAGTCCCCTCAGGACTCCGGCGGCCGAGGGCGATCGCAAGCTGCTGGAGATCCGCGACCTGAGCTTCCGCTACCATCGGAGCGCAGAAAGAGCCGTAGCGGACCTCGATTTGGAGGTCCAGCGAGGAGAGGTGGTTGGGCTGATCGGCGAATCGGGCTCGGGCAAATCCACACTCGCCCGCCTCATCGCCGGCTTGCTGACACCGGAAGCCGGGATCGCCCGCTTTTGCGGGCAAGCCTTGCCCAAGCTCGTCCGCCAGCGCAGCAAGGCCCTCCGCCGCGGCATCCAGATCGTCTTCCAATCCGCCGATGTTGCGCTCAATCCGCGCCAGACCGTTGGCGAGGCTCTGGGGCGTCCTCTGTCGATGCTCCGGGGCCTGAGCGGAGCCGGGCGTGAATCGGAGATCTGCCGTCTGCTTGAGCTCGTGGAGCTTCCGTCCAGCATGGCGGGCCGCTACCCCGGGCAACTCTCCGGCGGACAGAAGCAACGGATCAATCTGGCTCGCGCCCTGGCTGCCGAGCCCAGCCTCGTCATCTGCGACGAGGTGACCTCCGCCCTCGATGCCGACCTGCGCCAGACCATCGTCGAACTCTTGCGTCGGCTGCGAGAGCAACACGGCCTTGCCTTCCTCTTCGTGACCCACGACCTCTCGACCGCCTCGGGCTTTGCGGACCGCATTGTCGTTCTGCACCGAGGGCGTGTCGTCGAGGCCGGGCCGACGGAGCAGGTTCTCGCCCATCCGCTGCATCCCTACACTCACGAGCTCGTTCGTTCGGTTCCGCAGCCGGATCCGGGCTGGCTCGACAGGGCCCTCGCGGACCGTCGGCCTCCGAAACCCTCGGTTTCCGGCGGATGCAGCTTTTAGTCCCGTTGTCCGCGCGGCACCGACGGCCTCTGCGAGCGTCAGGTGCCCGACCTCGCCGCGGTCACTTCCGATCATCATACGGCCTGCCACGCCGCCTACGCGGTGCCCTTCGAGGGCCCGATCGAAGGCGTCGCAGGGCGCAACCTTCAGTCTTCTGTCTCTTGAGGTGTCAAATGCCCCTGCAGCCATTCACAACGCAAATCGTCGGTAGCTACACGAAGCCTCATTGGCTGGCGAGGCATCAGCGCATGCGGGCGCTCGACGGCAGTTGGTGGCGGCCCGAGCCCGAGGTTCTTCAGGAAGCCAAGGAGGATGCTGCCCGCCTCGCAATCTACGAGCAAGAGCGCGCCGGGTTGGATCTCGTGACCGACGGAGAAGCCCAGCGGGCGGCCTATGATCGCCATTTTCTGGCAGGCTGGGAAGGTGTCGACCTTCACAACCTGGAGGTGATTCGGCCCGAGTCGTCGCCATCCTTCAGCAAGCGCGACGAAGCGGGGGCGGAGGAGTACTCCCGTCTCAGTCGGCTCAAGCCACAAGTCACCGGAGAAGTTCGTTGGCGCAGGGCTGTTTCCGTCGATGAACTGCGTTTTGCCAAGAGCGTGGCCAAGCGTCCGGTGAAGGCCAACGTCATCGGCCCGATTTCCCTGTCTGGCCAACTTGTCGACCGCTACTATGGCGACCCGGATGCTCTTTTGATGGCGCTGGCGTCGGCGCTGAACAGCGAGCTTCGTGCTCTCGATGCAGCGGGGGCCGACGTTCTCCAGATAGACGAGCCCGCCTTCCACTTCCGTCTGCCCCAGACGCGTCACGTCGCGGAGGCGGCGATAAAGCGCATGGTCGAAGGCGTGCGTGCGCCCGTGATCGTCCACGTCTGCTACGGCTATGCGCTTGTGTACAAGGAGAAGTCCGCCAGCGCGATCTATCCGGAGATCCTGGAAATTCTTGCCGGATGCCCCATAGAGGGAATCAGCCTGGAATACGAGCAGCCGGGCCACGACCCGGAGATTCTCCGCCACTGTGGCGACAAGCATGTCGTGCTGGGCCTGCTGAACCTCGGCACCCAGGAGATCGAGATGGCCGAGCACATTGCCTCGCGAATCAGGGGCGCGCTCGAGACGGTTCCGCCCGAACGGCTTCACCCCTCTTCAGATTGCGGCATGTGGTTCTTGCCTCGCGATGTTGCCCTCGGCAAAATACGTGCTATGGTAGAAGGAAAGGAAAAAGTATTACAATACATGAGTGTTGCGCCACGGCCCTACGAAGTGCCTAACGTCCGACAGTCGGCCTTAGGAGCAGACTAGTGACGGCATCCCAAATCGTCGGCGGTCCCTCTCCTGGAGATCGGATATCCGAAGCCGAGCGGGGAACGCGGAGGGATTTGGCAGCCAGCTACCACTTGGCGGATCTCTATGGATGGTCGGACCTTACGGCCTCGCATATCTCGGCGAAGGTGCCCGGCGAAGCAGACGCCATGCTCATCGCCTCCTTTCCGTCCTTCTTTGACCAGGTGGCTGCCAGCGATCTGGTCAAGATAGACTTCGACGGGAAGGACTTGTCCGGGACCGATCGGCCGCTCAATCCGGCAGGCGTGACCATACACGGCGCCGTCCAGAGAGCGCGCCCGGACGTGCAGTGCGTCATCCATACGCATTCGGTCGCCGGTATGGCGGTCAGCGCTTTGGATTGTGGCCTCTTGCCGATCACGCAGCATACCCTTCTGTTCTACGACAACATCGGCTATCACGCCTACGGCGGGATCGCGGATGACCTTGAAGAAGGACAGCGCATCGTTCGCGACCTCGCACAGAACCAGGCCTTAGTTCTGCGGAACCATGGGCTTCTTGTAGCGGGCCGATCTGTTCCACATGCCTTCAAGCTCATGTACTACCTCGAGAAGAGCTGTCAGGCGCAGCTCGCCGCCATGGCGGCCGCAAACGGCGCCGAGGTCGTCTCGCTATCGCCGGAGGTATGCCGCCACGCGGCCGAGCAATATGCGGGCCTGGTCAATTTCGGAGAAGACGATTGGCCCGGACACCTGCAGAAGCTCGACGAGCTCGGCTCGAAGTTTCGCAACTAGATCAAATTATTTCACGGATTTAGAGCAGCTTAGCTGCGTTCAAGCGAACGCGGTCTG
>JAKSBE010000292.1 GCA_022361275.1 Kiloniellales bacterium | reverse complement strand
GCAACCAGAGGAGAGGGGTCGCTCAGTCGGTCCCAGCCTATCATGGGGCCGGGGTCGCCTCCAGGATCGCGGGTCCCCCCAATTTTCCCTCCGTTCGCTGACGCTCTCTCCAGAAAAATCGGCTCCCCCCGCGCCCGCTCACGCGGCGCGCTGACGCGCGTCCTGGACCCGACCCCGACCCCATGAGCCGAGAGCCTCCGTTGTTTCACCCTAACGGAGGATCTCCCGATGCTTTACGAAACCTTCTCCGATACGCCGTTCTGCACGGACCTGGCCGCGCCGGGCGACAAGAACTATCACGCCGCCCGTGAACTCGCCGGTGACATCACCAAGAAGATGCTCACTGCCTATGTCGAAGCCGTCATCGCGCGCCAGCGCTCGGAAGCCGACCCGAGCGACCCGATCCTGGAGGACATCGCCGACGACGCCTGGGAGCATTTCGCCGGCCTTCAGAGCCTTGCTTACGAGAACCCGAACGTTCGCATTCTGATGGCGGAGAAGAACCTGTCCCACGTCCTCACGGCGCAAGATCCCGCGTCGTAAGCGTGTCGCATCGAAGCGCGCGGCGTCGGGGCTCACGGGCTCCGGCGCCGCCATTTGGCGTAGCTCCCCAGCGCGTTGCAGGCGAGCGATGAGAGAGCCGGGAGAGGAGGCTCACTCGATGTCGAGCGAGCGTGACACGGGGGCCGGGGTCGCTTCCAGGATCGACGGTCCCCCAATTTTCCCTCCGGTCGCTGACGCGCCCTCCAGAAAAATCGGCTCCCCCGTCGCCCGCTTCGCGGCGCTCCCTTGCGGTCGCGTCCCGGACCCGACCCCGGCCCCCGTGTCCGCAAAGAGCCATCATTCACGCAACGCTACGGAGGCGATCATGACGGATTTCGACGCAATGGAGCAGCGCTACGACGACCTTACCGCGGAGATGCAGGCAGCGCTCGACGCCCACGACGCGGACGAAATCGATCGGATCAACGAGCTTTTGATCGACATCGAAACCGATGTTCAGGCCGCGATCCTGGCCGAAACCTATCCGCCGCGGGAGACCCTGGAGGCCGAACTCAAGGCCCTGTCGGCCGAGGATTACGGCGCTGAACGCGAGCGGTTCGAGGCGCTCTGCGAACAGGGCGTCGGCGATACGCACCGTTACTATCGGGTCTTCATGGACCAGTTTCTCTACGGATAAATCCCGCGCAGAGCGCCGGACGCCGCCGCGCGCTCGGCGCTCTTTTCCGCTGCGCGTCGCCATTCCGGAGCGCCGCGAAGGCGGCGGCGCGGGGCGTCGAACCCCGCCCCGCCGCTTGGATCGCCAACGGATCACCCCGCCCCCTCTCGCTCCTTCCCGGAAGACCTCCGGCTTTTCAGCGCCTGCGCGGCAAGAAGCCGTGGGCTGATGAAGAAATCAGATTCGCGGAGGGCAAGATTGAAGCAACCGGGCAATCGCCCGTTAACGTCTTGTCTGCACATCTTTTTTTTCGGGCACCGCTGGCGGCCGCCCGGGCAGGGGATTTTTTGTTTGCCTGCGGCTTCAGCGGGTTAGATAGGTGCAATGCGGGACGAGCCGTTGAAAGCCCGCTCTTCGCCGCCAAATGCTCGCGGATGGCCGACGACCGCGACCGCTATCCGTTTCAGCCCAGGCTCGGACGCATCCGGTCCCGCGGCGACGCCGCCGCCCGGACCCATGTGCGGCGCGTCCTCGCCGCCGTCGGCCGGATCAATCCGCGCCGCTTCGGTGCCGCGCCCAAATCCGGCTTCTCCGGAACCCGCATCGGGCGTGGGGCGGGGGCGGGCCATGTCGCCGCCTGGCGCGGGCCCCCGCGCGGCCTGCGCGGCCGCCGCGTCGTCGTGAAGTTCCATATCGCCAATTTGGCCGGGGGCGGGGGCGGAGGCGGGGCCGCCGCGGCGCGGCTGCATGTGGCCTACATTCAGCGCGAGGGCGTCGATCGCGACGGCGACCCCGGCAAGCTCTACGGCCCCGAGACCGACGCCGCGGACGGCAAGGCCTTCCTGAAGCGCTGCGAGGGGGACCGTCATCAGTTTCCGATCATCGTGTCGGCCGAGGACGGTGCCGAGCTGACCGACCTCAAAGCCTATGTGCGCCAAGTGATGGCGCGGATGGAAACCGACCTCGACACCCGTCTCGATTGGGTCGCGGTCGATCATTACGACACGGAGCATCCGCACACGCATATCGTGCTGCGCGGCAAGGACGATCGCGGCCGCGATCTGATCATCGCGCGCGATTACATCGCCCACGGCATGCGCGCCCAGGCGGGCGAGATTCTGACCGAGGAACTCGGCCTGCGCACCGATCTGGAAATCGAGCAGGCGATGCGCGCCGAAGTCGCCAAGGAGCGGCTCACCTTCCTCGACCGCGAAATCCTGCGCGAGACCGACGCCGGCGTGTTCGACGGCCGGGGCACCGCGGAGCCGGGCTTCGCGCGCTTCAAACAGACGCTCAAGCTCGGCCGCCTGGAAAAGCTCGAACGTCTCGGGCTCGCCGAGGCGCTGGAGCCGGGGCGCTGGCGGATCGACCCCGCGCTCGAGACGACGCTGCGCGCCCTGGGGCGGCGGGGCGACATCATCAAGACCATGCAAGCCGATCTCGCCGGCAAGGGGCTCAACCGTCCGGCCCGCGGTTTCGCGATCTTCGATGGGGCCGACCGGCTGGCCAAACCGCTTGTCGGCCGCGTCGCCGCCCGGGGGATCTCCGACGAGCTGCGCAACCGCTTCTATGTGGTGCTCGACGGCGTCGACGGCCGCACCCACTATGTCGAGCTCGGCGCGGTGGCCGATCCGGCCGATGTCCGCGACGGCGCCGTTGTTGAGATTCGCGCCGCCGGGACGGGCGTCAAACCGGCGGACCGGACCATCGCCGCCGTGGCCGAGAGGGAAGGCGGGGTTTATTCCGACGACGCCCATCAGCGCTTCGACAAAACCGCGCGGACCGAATTTCGCCGGGCTCATGTGCGACGGCTCGAAGCGCTACGCCGGTCCAATCTCGTCGCGCGCCGGCCGGACGGAAGCTGGCAGGTGCCCGAGGACTACCTGGCGCGGGTCGAACGCCACGAAGCCCGCCGCGCGGCGCGCGCCCCGGTGCAACTGGAGACGCTCTCCCATCTCGGCCTCGCCGACATGGCGGGAGCCGACGGCGCGACCTGGCTCGACCGCGTGTTGACCCAGGACGGGGCGGGCACGCTCGCCGAGGCCGGGTTCGGCGCCGAGGCCCGCGCCGCGCTCGCCGCGCGGCGGGCCTGGCTGGTCAGGGAAGGCCTCGCGCGCGACGACCAGGGTGAAACCCTCTATGCGCGCGGTCTCCTCAAGACCTTGCAGAAGCGCGAGCTCAACCGCGTCGGCGACGAGATGGCGTCGGCCCTCGGCAAGGCGCATGTCATCCCGGGGCCCGGCGAACGCGTCGACGGCGTCTACAACCGGCCGGTGCGCCTCGCCAGCGGTAAATACGCCCTCATCGAGCGCGGCAAATCCTTCTCGCTCGTTCCGTGGCGGGACGTCTTGGAGCGCAGCCGCGGCAAGACCGTCTCCGGGGTCGTGCGGGGCGCGACGATTTCCTGGGAGCTCGGCCGTCAAAAGGGGCGGGGGATTTCGTAGTCACTGGTCGGGGCCGGATTGACAAGGGCGGGGTGAATGGCTATTTTGCACCAAAATTATTAATTCTGGTTCATCCAGAAGGAGCGTAGCCATGACGGTCAGGAAGAGCATCTCTTTCACGTCCAACCACGACGCCTGGATCAAGGCGCAGATCAAGTCCGGCAAATACGCCACCGAGAGCGAAGTCATTCGCGATTTGATCCGTCTGAAGCAGGAGCAGGACGAAAAGTTCGAAGCCCTCAAGAACGCCATTCAAGAAGGATTGGATAGCGGCGTCAGCGATAGAACCGTGGAGGACATTCGCAAGGACGTTGCGGCGCGTTTGAGGCAAGATGGTCGATTACCAGCTTAGCAACAAAGCCGACGCCGATCTTACTCACCTCTACGAAGACGGCGTTGTCCGATTCGGATTAGAGCAGGCGGACCGGTATCTGGACGGTCTGATCGAACGTTTTTGTCTGTTGGCTGAGCGTCCGATGATTGGCAAGTCGGCGGAGGAATTTGCGCCGATGCTCCGCCGTTTTCCCTATCAGCGCCATGTCGTCTTTTACCTCCCTCGCGATGATGGAATTTTGATCGTTCGCGTCTTGGGCGACGAGATGGATTTCGAGCGCCATCTTCAGTGAACCCAGCGTGCGGGGCGCGACGATTTCCTGGGAGCTTGGGCGTCAGAAGGGGCTGGGGATCAACTGACGGGCGTGGCCTCGCCGAAGGGGTTTCGGATGACCAGATCGCCGATCGCCTGCCCGTCATGAAGGTCTTCCGACAGGAGGAAAGACGCGCCGGAGGTGATCGCCGAGGCGATGATCAAGCTGTCGAACCATCGGTAGCGGTATCGTTCCGCGATCTCGAGCGCCATGTCCTGTTCTTGGTCCGTGACCGTCGCGATCTCACACGCATCGCGCAGCAAAGCGACATACTCGCGGATCTCGCTCCAGTCGAGGCGCGCTTTGTTGCGGGCTACGTTGACGAATTCGTTGACCACTTGAACCGAAACCGCACGGACGCATGACGCATCGGTCAACAGAGCTTCGGCGATATCCGCCTTCGCCGCGTCGGCCGACAGGAGGTACAGAAAAACATTCGTGTCGATGAAGACGCGGGCCTTATCGGTCATGCGCCTCGTCACGGTCGAAGGTGAAATCGGAGGGCAGCCGTCCGCGGAGCCGCCGCAGCTTTTCGAGCCGGTCGGAGACGGACGGCTTGCGCGAGATCTTGAAGACCCGTTCGCCGGCGATCCGGATTTCGATATCGTCGCCCTCTTTGAGGTCCAGCGCCTCCACCACGGCGGCCGGCAGGCGCACGGCGAGGCTGTTGCCCCATTTCGAGACCTGCATTGCGTCCGCCTTTCAACGCTTCAGGTGTAAGATATACATGAGGAATTATGTATATCTTGCCGGCCCGCGATGCAAGGCGCCGGTCCGTTAACCGGCGCGTCCTCACGCCTGATCAAAGCCCGGTGGGAAAAGACAGTGGACCGCCGGG
>JAKSBE010000021.1 GCA_022361275.1 Kiloniellales bacterium | reverse complement strand
GGGCTATCGCATATGGGCTGTTTTGGCGGTGCGGATGGAAGTTTGGAATCGAGAGAGCCTCAACTATGTACAACTCGAATCCAGTTTTCCTCCTACGCGACACATTCGAATCAAAGATTTCCATATGCGATTGCCCTACCCTCAAGGGGGGAGGGAACGTTGCCGAGCATTAGGTGTGATATCCCCACACATCGGGGGTGATCTAAGTGACAGTCTCGGCGCTCGAGACTAAGCCTCGGTGTCCACGTGGGTGCCGGGCTCGGGGTTCTCGGCCGTGCCGTTGGCCGGTTTCGCAGGCGCCGCTTCGGCCTCCGGCTGCGGCTCCGGCTCTGCGACGGGAGCCGGCGGGCCGCCCTTGGCGACGCCGACGCGGGCGGCGCGCAGCAGCCGGTCGTGGAGTCGGTAGCCGGCTTCCATCACCTGGAGGATCGTGCCGGCCGGCACCGAGGGATCCTCGATCTCGTACATGGCCTCGTGGACGTGAGGGTCCAGGCGCTCGCCCTCCGCTTCGACCCGCGTCACGCCGTGGCGCTCGAAGACCGTGGTCAGCTCCTTGCGCGTCAGCTCCAGGCCGGTGGCGAGCTGGGCGATCGGCCCGTCGGACTCCACGGCCCCCTCGGGCAGGCTGCCGAGTGCCCGCTCCAGGTTATCGGCGACCGCCAGCAGGTCGCGCAGCAGAGGCGCCGATGCGTGTTTCAAGGCCTCGGTCTTGTCCCGCTGCAGCCGGCGGCGGACGTTCTCCGTCTCGGCCGTCTGGCGCAGCAGCTTGTCCTTCAGCTCGCCGACCTCGGCCTGGAGGGCCAGCAGGGGGTCGACCTCCTCGCCCTCGATGGTCGGGATCTCGTTCTCCTCGACGAGGGGTGAGGCCGCAGCTTCCTCCGGTGCCTCTGCCGACTCCGTCTCGGGCTCCGCCTGTTCCGCTTTGCGTTCGCTGTCCGTCATGTCCTCAAACCAACACTTGAAATACAAACTCAGCCGATCAAGCGACCGATCACTTTGGCGGTGTAGTCGACCATCGGGATGATCCGCGCGTAGTCGATCCGCGAGGGCCCGATGACACCGATGGCCCCGACCAGCTCCTGCCGGCCACCACCGTAGGGCGCGACGATCATCGAGCAGCCGGCGAGGCCGAAGAGCTCGTTCTCGGCACCGATATAGATATGCACGCCCTCGGCCATTTCCGAGAGGTTGAGTAGCTTGGCCATGGTCTCCTTGGTCTCGAGCAGATGGAAGAGCTGGCGGATCCGCTCGATGTCGTCGACCTCGCTGACCTCGTTCAAGAGCTGCGCCTGGCCGCGCACGATCAGCGCACCGCCCGTGCCGTCGTCCGCCCAGGTCGCCAGGCCCTGCTCGATGACCCGGCTGCTCAGCGTGTCCAGCTCCGCCCGGTGGCCTTGCAGCTCCCGGCGGATCTCGGCGGCGGCCTCGGAGATGGTCCGGCCGACCAGCCGGGCCGTCAGGTAATTGCCGGCCTCGACCAGGGAGGAAGCGGGCAAGCCCATGGGCACGTCGATGATGCGGTTCTCGACCGTTCCGTTGGCCGAGACGATGACGACCAGCGCCCGGCCCGGGCCGAGCGAGACGAACTCGATGTGCTTCAAGGGACTGTCGGATTTCGGCGCGACCACCAGGCCGGCGCAGCGCGACAGGCCGGAGAGCATGGTGCTGGCCTCGGCCAGGGTCTCGCGCATCGACTTGCCGGCGGCGACGCACTGGCTCTCGATCTGCGCCCGCTCCTCCTCGGTCAGGTTGCCGTACTCCAGCAGGCCGTGGACGAAAAGCCGGAGACCGAGATCGGTCGGCATGCGCCCGGCCGAGGTGTGCGGCGCGAAGAGCAGGCCGAGATCCTCCAGATCCGCCATGACGTTGCGGATGGTCGCCGGCGAGAGATCCAGGCCGAGCTGGCGCGACAGGGTGCGCGAGCCGATCGGCTCGCCGGTCTCGACGTAGGCGTCGACGATATGCCGGAAGACCTCGCGCGAGCGCTCGTTCATGCCGCTCAGCGTCTCCAGGTCCGGCCGTTTAGCTGGCAAGGCTTGCGTCATGATCCCTACCGCCCAGTCCCTAACCGCCCAGTCCCTGCACAAAAATCTAGGTTGGTCCCCCTGAGGCGTCAACGGAGGCGCGCCGAGGCAACGCAGCTCCGCGCATGCGGCTCTATGGACGGCGCGGCCGGCTTCCACTAGCCTGCGCGCCATTCGATGGAAAAGCGTTAACGAAAGAGGCGCCATTAATGCGACCCTCCGGCCGCAGGTCCGACGAACTGCGGGACATCAGCCTCGAGACCGAGGTCAACAAGCACGCCGAGGGGTCCTGCCTGGTCCGCTTCGGCGACACCCATGTCCTTTGCCTGGCCAGCATCGAGGACTCGGTGCCGCGCTTCCTGAAAGGCAGCGGCCGCGGCTGGGTCACCGCCGAGTACGGCATGCTGCCCCGGGCCACCAACACCCGCGGCGACCGCGAGGCGGCCCGCGGCCGGCAGAGCGGCCGGACCCTGGAGATCCAGCGCCTGATCGGCCGCTCGCTGCGCGCCGTCACCGATCTCTCCGGCTTCGGCGAGCGCAGCATCAAGGTCGACTGCGACGTGATCCAGGCCGACGGCGGCACCCGCACGGCCGCGATCACCGGCGGCTACGTCGCCCTGCACCTGGCCTTCCGCTTCATGCAGGAGATGGGCGCCTTGAAGACGCTGCCGCTGATCGATCAGGTCGCCGCGGTTTCCTGCGGCCTCTACAAGGGCGAAGGCGTCCTCGACCTGGACTACGACGAGGACAGCGCCGCGGAGGCGGACGCCAACATCGTCATGACCGGAAAGGGCGGGATCGTGGAGATCCAGGCCACCGCCGAAACCGATCCCTTCGACCAGGCGCAGTTCGACGCGCTGCTGGTCCTGGCGCGCCGGGGCATCGACGACCTGATCGCCCGCCAGCGCGCGGTTCTGGGTCTCTAGGCACCGCCGGGAGGTCTGGAGATGCCGCGCCTGGGCCCCAAGGACCGCCTGGTCATCGCGACCCACAACCCCGGCAAGCTGCGCGAGATCGCCGAGCTGATCGCGCCTTTCGGGGTCGAGGCGGTCTCCGCGGGCGAGCTCGGGCTGCCCGAGCCCGAGGAGACCGGCAGCGACTTCGTCGAGAACGCCGTGCTCAAGGCCCGCGCCGCCGCCGAGGCCGCGGGCTTGCCGGCCCTGGCCGACGATTCCGGCCTGGAGGTGGCGGCCCTGGAGGGCGCGCCCGGGATCTACTCGGCGCGCTGGGCCGGGCCGGGCCGGGACTTCCGCATCGCCATGGAACGGGTCGAGCGCGAGCTGACGGGAAAGGGCGACCGGCGTGCCGCCTTCGTCTGCGTGCTCTGCCTGTACTGGCCGGGCGGCGAGATGGCGACCTTCGAGGGCCGCTGCACCGGCGACCTGGTCTGGCCGCCGCGCGGCGACCAGGGATTCGGCTACGATCCGATCTTCCGGCCCGAGGGCTACGGCGTCACCTTCGGCGAGATGGCCCCGGCCGAGAAGCATCGCATCGACCACCGCTCCCGCGCCTTCGCCGAGCTCGTGCCGGCGGTCTTCGGAGATCCCGATGGCTGACGGCGGAACCAGGGCGGAGGCCGAGGACCCGGGCTTCGGGCTCTACGTCCACTGGCCCTTCTGCCTGTCCAAGTGCCCCTACTGCGACTTCAACAGCCATGTCCGCGAGTCCGTCGAGCAGTCGCGCTGGCGGGCCGCCCTGCTGCGCGAGCTGGACCACGCCGCGGCCGGCAGCGCGGGGCGCCGCCTCACCTCGATCTTCTTCGGCGGCGGCACGCCCTCTCTGATGGCCCCGGAGACCGCGGCGGCGGTGATCGAGCGCGCCGCGGCGCTGTGGTGCCTGGACCCCGGGGCCGAGATCACCTTGGAAGCCAACCCGACCTCGGCGGAAGCCGCGGCCTTTCGCGGCTTCCGTGCGGCCGGGGTCAACCGCCTGTCGCTCGGCGTCCAGGCCTTGGAGGACGACGCGCTGCGCGCCCTGGGGCGCGAGCACGGCGCCGCCGAGGCGCTGGCCGCCCTGCGGCGCGCCCGGCAGATCTTCCCGCGGGTCTCCTTCGACCTGATCTATGCCCGCCCCGGGCAGAGCCGCGCCGCCTGGCGTGCCGAACTCGGCCGCGCCCTGGAGGAGGGTCCCGACCACCTGTCGGTCTACCAGCTGACCATCGAGCCGGGCACGGCCTTCCACGCCGCCCAGCGGCGGGGCGAGCTGATCGTCCCCGACGAGGAGACGGCGGCGGCGCTGTTCGACGCCACCCAGGCGCTGCTGGAGGCGGCGGGCCTGCCGGCCTACGAGGTCTCGAACCACGCCCGACCGGGCCAGGCGAGCCGACACAACCTCACCTACTGGCGCTACGGCGACTACCTCGGGGTCGGGCCGGGCGCCCACGGCCGGATCACCCGGCGCGGCCGGAAGCTGGCGACCCGCCGGCACCGTGCCCCGGAGGCCTGGCTGCGCCTGGTCGAGACCCAGGGCCACGGCACCCGCGAGGAGGCGGAACTGGACCGCGAACTGCGCCTGGCGGAGATGGTGATGATGGGGCTGCGCCTGAGCGAGGGGATCCCGCGCGCCCGCTTCGCCCGCGAGTTCGCCGCCGGACCTGAGGAGATCTTCGATCCCGCCCGCATCGCCGCGGCGGTCGAGGCCGGCTACCTCGCACTCGACGCCGACGGCCTGCGCGCGACGCCGGACGGACGTCGGCGGCTCGATGCCTTGATCCGGCATGTCCTGGAGGGCGTGACCGCAACCGCGGCAGCCTAGTTCACGAGGCGTTCGAAGCTCTGCGGTGCGGGGTCGATCACCTCGAGCTCGCCGCGGCGCATCTCCATGACCGCCAGGCCGCGCTCGGCCAGCCCGTTGGGCAGGAAGCGGAGGATGCCGTCGATGCCCGAGAAGCCGCTGGGCTGGGTGATCTGCCGGGTCGCGAAGGCGGCGGGATTGCCTCGCGCCTCCGGCCGGGTCATCAGCAGGACCGCCAGCGCCGTGGCGTCGTAGGCCAGCGAGGAGAAGCGCGGCGGCTGGGTGCCGTAGGTCTCCAGGTAGCGGGTCCGAAAGCCTTCCCAGGAGCCCGGCGGCGGCGCCGCGAACCAGCCGCCGATCAGCGAGGGCTCGCGCGACAGCTTGACGTCGTCCCAGAGGTTCGTGCCCAGGAGGCGGACCTTCTTGGGGTCGACGTCGTAGAAGGGCAGCAGCGGCGCGATGGTCTGAAGGCGGATACCGCCGAGCGGCAGCAGAACCGCGTCGAAGCCCGGCTCGCCGAGGGTGTCCAGGGTCTTGAGCCGGCCGAGCTGCTCGGTCGCCTCGGGGTCGGTCTGGGCCCGCCCCTCCAGCGACTGCTTCTGACGCTGCAGCGCGACCCGGCGCTGGTCATAGTCGGAGATCTGGCGCACCGCGGCCGAGACGTCGCGCTCCGCCGGATCGAAGAAGCCGACCTTGGTCAGCTCGGCGCCGTTGCGCGCGACGGCGGCGGAGAGCGCCGCCACCACCGCATTGCCGTAACGCGACCGCGGCGCCAGGACGGCGAAACGGCGCAGGCCCTGCTTGCTGGCGTAGGCGACCACGCGATCGACCTGGGCCGCCGGCGGCAGGCCCATCAGATAGACGCCGTTGCCGGCGACCGCGGGGTCGTTGGAAAAGGCGATCACCGCGACCTGGCGCGCGCGCGCCTGGGGCGCCGCCGCCGCGACCGAGGTCGCGAAGAAGGGACCGACCAGCAGAGCCGCGCCCTCGGCCAAGGCCGATTGCGCCGCGGCCTGCGCGCCCGCCGGCGTGCCCTTGGTGTCCCGAACGATCAGGCCGACCTCGGTCTGGCGGGCATCGAAGAGCGCGAGCTGCGCCGCGTTCAGCAGGGCCGTCCCCAAGGGGGCCTTGGGCCCGCTGAGCGGCAGCAGAAGGCCGATACGGGTCCGCCGCGCGGCACCGTCCGCCAGGATCGGCGAGACGTCGATCCCGCTCGACAGGGGTCCGACGCCGGCCGCCGGCCCTCCGCCCTCCGGCAGCTCGAGCGACAGCTGCGGCTGCGCCGAGCCCAGCACCGGCTCGGCCGGCGCGCCCCCGGCCGGCGGCCCTGCGCTGCCGTCCCCGCCACCCGCGCAGCCCGCGAGCAGGAGGGCAATCCCGACAACGCTTCCCAGCAAGGGGGCCCTCACCAAGGGACGTCTGCTGCGGATGATCTGATTCAAGACTCGTGACCCAGCAAGCGGCGCTCAGGAGGGTCCGCGCCCTGGCGCGGACCCACGAAAAAACCTAACCCCCGCACGACCGCAAGTAAATCATCGCCTTGTTAACCGGCGGCGTGCTTCGGCAGGGGCACAGAAGCCCGTCAATGTGGCAAGATGGAGGCGTGATGACCGAGGGAAGCCGCAGGAGCGCGGAGCTCTGGGGTCGCTGGGCGGAGGCCCTGGCCGCCTGGCGGCTGCGTCTGACGGGCTATCGCATCGTCGCGCGGCGTTTCCGGGCGGCGCAGGGCGAAGTCGACCTCGTCGCCCGCCGCGGAAGCGTGCTGGCGATCGTTGAGGTGAAGGCGCGCGCCGACGAGGCCAGCGCCGCGGATTCGCTGCGGGCCGGCCAGCGCCGGCGGATCGAACGCGCCGCCCTGGCCTTTCTGCAACGCCATCCGGAATACACGGCCCTGCGCCTGCGTTTCGACATGATGCTTATTGTCCCCCGGCGCTGGCCGCGCCACATAATAGACGCTTGGCGGCCCGCAGGCGGCGGGTCTATCTAGCCGCTTGTGACATCGATTGTGACATCGAAGTGTCCCAGGCCGTTTCCCCGGTCTTCCGGCCCGGTCTTCGGGATGACCATCTTCCCACGGACAGGAGGAGAAACAGGCATGTTTCCTGTCGTGCATCGGTCCAGCCGCCTGGCCCGCGTCGCCGCGGTGCTTGCGGCCCTGGCCGGCTTGAACCTCACGGCCTGCGCGCCGATCGGGGTCGCCGCCGGCGCCGGCGCAGCGGTCGGCGTCGCCGCCGTCCAGGAAAAGGGCGTCGGGGCCGCGGCGCGGGACGTCCGAATCCGCGCCGAGATCAACGGCCTCTGGCTGCAGGCCGACGAGAGGCTGCTCTACGACATCGAGCTGCAGGTCCAGGAGTCCCGGGTCCTGCTGACCGGCTCGGTCCAGGATCCCGAGCTGCGGCTCAAGGCGGTCCGCCTCGCCTGGCAGGTCGAGGGGGTCAAGGAGGTGATCAACGAGATCGAGATCTCCGACAAGTCCGGCTTCGTGAACTATACCCGCGACGTCAAGATCTCGACCGAGCTGCGCTCGACCCTGCTGGTCGATCAGGAGATCCGTTCGATCAACTACTCGATCGAGACCGTCAACCAGATCATCTACCTTATGGGCGTCGCCCGAAGCCAGGAGGAGCTCGATCGGGTCATCGATCACGCCCGCAACATCGAATACGTCCGCCGGGTCCGCAACTACGTAAGGGTCAAGAAACCCGAGCCGGAGGGCGCGACCTGAACACCGACAGCGCAAGCCGGGGTCCGGGCGCCGCCCGCGCGCCCCAGGACGAGTTGCGCCGCCTCGGCGGCCTGGCCGATGACGAGATCGACCTGGCAGAGGCGGCGCTGCTGCTGGCCGAGCTGGACCGGCCGGGGAGCGATCTCGGCCGCTACCGCCATCACCTCTCGCTGCTGGCCCGCGACACCGCGGCGGCGGCGGCCGAACTGGGCGCGGAAGTTTCGCTGGCGGCGCAGGCCGAGGCCCTGCGTCGGGTTGTGGTCGAGCGCTACGGCTACCAGGGCGACTCCACGCGCTACGACGACCTGCAGAACGCCAACCTGATGCGGGTCATCGACCGCCGCCGCGGCCTGCCGGTGGCGCTCGGCATCCTCTTCCTGCACGCCGCCCGGGCCCAGGGCTGGAACGTCGCAGCCCTCAATTTCCCGGGCCATTTCCTGATCCGCCTCGAGCTGCACAGCGAGCGCCTGATCCTCGACCCCTTCCATCAGGGCCGCCTCTGCGACACCCGCGACCTGCGCGAGCTGCTGAAGTTCGCCCTGGGGGCCGACATGGAGCTGGGCCCGGAGCACTACGCGGAGGTGGGCAACCGCGGCGTCCTGCTGCGCCTGCAGAACAACATCAAGCAGCGCCTGCTGCGGTCCGAGGACCTGGCGCGGGCCGTCGCGGTCATGGAGACCATGCTGATGTTCGCGCCCGCTTCGCCCGAACTGTGGTGCGACCTGGGCCTGACCCAGGCGCGCCTGGGCAGCCTGCGCGGCGCCATCCTGGCCCTCGACAACTTTCTCCAGCTGGGCGGCCGGGACCCGCGTCGGGCCGAGGTCCTGGGCCTGCTGCAGCAGCTGCGCCGCAAGCTCAACTGAAGCGCGCGGCTCGGTCGTCGGCCGAGACCTTGTCGCCGGAAGGCGCTATAGTCCCCTCCCGACCGAATCCAGGAATCCCAGCCGGCCATGAGCCTTCGCGTCGCCTTTCAGATGGACCCCTTGGAGGGCATCGACACCGATGCCGATTCGACCTTCGTTCTGGCGCTCGAGGCGCAGGCGCGGGGTCACCGGGTCTATCACTACCTGCCCCAGGATCTGGCCTTCGAAGGCGGCACCCTGCATGCCCGCGCCCGGCCGCTGGAGGTCCGCCGCAAGAAGGGCGACCACTTCACCCTGGGGTCGGAGGAACGCCTCGACCTGCGCGGGATCGACGTGGTCCTGCTGCGCCAGGATCCGCCTTTCGACATGGCCTACATCACCACCACCCACCTGCTGGAGCACCTGCATCCCAAGCCGCTGGTGGTCAACGATCCCGCCGAGGTCCGCAACGCGCCGGAGAAGCTCTTCGTCACCAACTTCCCCGACCTCATGCCGCCGACCCTGATCAGCAGCCACCGGGAGGAGATCCTGGCCTTCCGCGCCGCGCAGGGCGACATCGTGATCAAGCCGCTGTTCGGCAACGGCGGCGCCGACGTCTTCCATATCCGGCCCGAGGACGACAACCTCAACGCCCTCCTGGAGATGTTCACCCGGATCTATCGCGAGCCGATCATGGTCCAGCGCTACCTGCCGGAGATCCGCCAGGGCGACAAGCGCATCATCCTGATCGACGGCGAGCCGGCCGGCGCGGTCAACCGTGTGCCGCCGGCCGGCGAGGCCCGCGCCAACCTGCACGTCGGCGGCCGCGCCGAGAAGTCGGAGCTGACGCCGCGCGAGCAGGAGATCTGCGTCCGCCTGGGCCCGGTCCTGGCGGAGCGCGGCCTGGTCTTCGTCGGCATCGACGTGATCGGCGACTACCTGACCGAGATCAACGTCACTTCGCCCACCGGCCTGCAGGAGATCGACCGCTTCGACGGCGTCTGCCTGGAGGCGCAGATCTGGGACGCCATCGAGGCGCGCCTGGCGCTGGTGGAGGAGGCCGGCCGGGGTTTGATCTAGTGTGATGATGGTTTCAAATCTCGGCACATTTCATGTGCCGAGATTTGGAAGCTGAATCACGCGAGATTCAACGAGTTAGCGTCCAAGCGGTTCCGGAGGGCCCGCGGCGGCATCCGGACCAGCGCCGACATCCACGCGCAGGGCCTCGGGCGCGGCGTCGAGACGGCCGCTGCAGCGCATCCGACGGTTGTCGCCGGCGGCTGCGGCATAGGGCGGCGCGATCAGAGAGACCTCCAGCTCGACCACCTGCAGCAGCTTGCCGCCGACGTCCTCGAAGCGGCTGGTCCAGAAATGCCCCTTCGGCTGGAAGGCGCTGCGCAGGTACCAGGCCGCGGGCGCGCCGGCCGGCGCGCCCGCCGTGAGTTCCCGGATCACCTTGTCGAAGAGCCCCGCGCAGGCCTCGCGCGTGCGTTCCCGCTCCGGCCTCTGCAACGAGAGGTACAAGCTCACGCGGCCCCGGCGCCAGTCGTAGATCGTGCCGGTCTCGGGCCGCGTGCCGCGCTCGCTGGATCCGAAGAGCCGCAGGCCGGCCCGTTCGATGTCGCGATCGAGCTGGGCCAGGCCCCAGTCGAAGAGGCTCACGGGCTCCGCCATCAGACGCTGCAGGATGTCCGGCGTCTGGGCCTGCACCGGGAGCGCCAGCAGCAGGCTCGCCGGAGCCAAAGCGCGCAAGCTTCTCATATCGCTCCCCCCGGGATGGCGTCCGTGTCGAAGGCACACATGGGATTGGAGATGGGAACAGAAGTCGCGCGCGGCCAGCTTTCGCTGGCCGGGTTCAAGCGGAAAGCTGCAGGGTCTCCTTCAGCTGCGGCAGGATCCGCTCGACGCTGTCCCGGCCTTCGGCAATGGCATCCTCGGCGCGGTTGAAGTCCATCAGCCGGATGTATCCCAGCCGCGGCTGCAGCAGGACCTCGGGCGGGTCGCCGGCCATGCGGCTGCGGGTGATCTGATCCTGCATGATGCTGATGGAATCCGCGACCACGTCGAAGTAGGAGGGACGCTGCCGCTCGCCGTCGAGAAGCTGGACGAAGAGCCGCTCGGCGCCGCCGCGGATGCCGCTCGGGATCTCCTTGGTCAGGCGGGCGAGGAAATTGGAGCCCGAGGTATCGACGCCGCGCCTGGCCTTGCCCGCCGCGCGGCCGCGGCGCCGGGCGGCCCGCTTGCCGGCCAGGTCGCTGTTGAGGTTGACCGCGATCACCTGGTCGGCCCCGAGGGCCCGGCAGAGCGACACCGGCACCGGGTTGACCAGGGCGCCGTCGACCAGCCAGCGGCCGTCGCCGGCCGCCGGGCTGACCAGCCCGGGCAAGGCCACCGAGGCGCGCACGGCCTTGAACAGCGAGCCTTCGCGCAGCCAGACCTCGCGCCCGGTCGCCAGGTCGGTGGCGACGGCGCCGAAGGCGATCGGCAGATCCTGGATGCCGACGTCGTCCTGGCGCTCGGACATGAAGCGCATCAGGCGGTCGCCTTCGATCAGGCCACCGCCGGTAAAGCGCAGGTCGAGGTGGCCGAGGATCTCGCGCCATTCGAGCTGGCGCGCCCAGGGACCCAGGTCGCCGATGTGGCCGGTCACCAGGGCCGCACCGACAAAGGCCCCGATCGAGCAGCCGGTCACCACGTCGAGCTCGACCCCGGCCGCGTTCAGGGCCTCGACCACGCCGATGTGCGCCCAGCCGCGCGCCGCGCCGCTGCCCAAGGCCAAGCCGATGCGCGGCTTCCGCGGCGCCTTCGGGATCGGGCGATCTGGCGACGCCTTGCGGCCGAGGCGGCGTTCGGCGGCCATCAGTCCTTACCCACCCTTTTTCTCGACCCGGACGATGTCGGCGCAGAGTTCGACGCGCTCGGCCGCCCTTTGGGTCGGGCTGTCCTCATCCTTTGCCATGCCGCGTCTCCGCGTTCGCTCTACCCGGCGGGCCCGCCCTGCCCGGACCATAGACCGCAGGGATGGCGCCCGCGGCGCCGTCCCTACCGTCCAAGCACCTGACTTACCATATCAAAAAAGAGGAAATGTGATGAGATCACGAAACCGCAAGCTTTCCGGCCTTGCGCCCGTCGCCGCGATCTTGCTGTCCGTCGGCGCCGCAACCGCCCAGGATCTGTGTGCATGACGCACGAGGAAGCCGTCACTTGGCTCGAGGCGCAGCTCGACGAGGGGGTGATCGGCCGGGGTCTGACCGAGGACGGCCGCGTGATGTCCGAGGTCTTCGCCGGCCCGAAGGGCACCTGGACTCTACTGGTCTCGACCCCCGAGGGCAGCAGCTGCCGCCGCGCCCCGAAGGCGCCCTGGCGGCCATGGCGGACAGGCCGCACCCTCCCATCCGAAGCCACCGAGGGCCGCGCTGAACGGCCCCGTCCGCAAGCCCGCCGGCTCAGAAATCGAAGGACCGCCAGTCGTACTTCTCGACCATCTCCGCGACACGGTCGGGGCGAAAGCGGCCGGTCTGCTCCCAGTCCTCGCGCTGCCGTTGCTGCCGGGCGTCGAGCTGCGGCGTCATCGGCAGCCGGCCCCGGTTCTTGGCGGTGGTGACGAAGACCCAGGCGCCCTCCTCCGGGGTGGTCTTCTCTGCCTGCAGGGCGGCGGCGGCCTCGGCCAGGGTCTTCTGGGAGATCGTGAAGGTGCGATACCCCAGGGCCTTGATCGAGCCGTTGAAGCGGAATCCGTAGTACACGACGTCACTCTCCCACTTTCGGCACGCTCATCGCGGCGCTGCTAATTTTTCTCTAGTAGCCGTGATTGATGTATTCAGTATTTTTTATGTATCAGATGTAAGTATCTTAATAAAGTATTATCAGTATACAGTCACCTAGTACTTCCTCGCCGGCCTGCAACCGGGCGCTGGCCAAGCGGCACCCGATGGCTTGACAAGCGGAGCGGAAGACGAATGGCGTTACGGGATCGCGGTGCCGGAGCCGGAGTGGCCTCTGCTCAGCCGAGCGCGGGCCGCTCCGTCTCTATGGCGCCGACGAAATCATCCTGGCCCGTAGATCATGGTTGAGCGGCTTTCGATCTCGCCTTATCCCAGATTGCAAAAGCCCTTCCGTAAAGACCTGTTGACGAGACCTTCGCATGAGCGCGCGAACGATAAACCGGCTATGGATGGCCTGGTCCCTTGTCCTTCTGGCGGCGACAGCCGGTGTCCTGTGGATCTCGCCACGGATCATGCCAGGGTTCGAGGGCCGGGAGGCTCTGGTGTCTCTGAGGAGCGGCACCGCGCAGTTCGACGCCGCAGAGGCGCGAGTCGAACCTATCGCAACGCAGCTCGAAGGCGCCGTGGAGGAAGTCTCCCGCATCGCGCGAAGACAGCTCCCGAGATCGCCCTTCGGACTTGTAGAACCTCCTTTCGTCCAAGAGATGAGGCGGAGGGAAGAAACCCTTCTTGCCAGCTTGGTCGGTATAAGAGAACAGTTGCAGGAATCGAAGCGGCAGATTCTAGATCTGCGGCAAGAACTCAAAAGAATCGAATCCTCGACGCAATCCGACCTCAAGGAGGTCGGGCATCAGATCGGATTGCTGGAAGAGAGGTCGGTAGCGAAGTCGTTCGTTTCAGACCTCGCTTTGGCGCTTATCGCTGCCGTCAGCGCAGTCTCGACGCTCTTAATGGCCTGGCAGCGAAGGGGGCGGACACCACGGAAAGACCATAGGTCAGAATAAAGACAGGGGCAGGACCCGGAAGCCCTACCCCTCCCGAACTTTTGGGTTTTTAGAGCACGGTTCAGATCTGAGGTCGCTTCAACCTCAGAAACCTCGGATCATCGTGCTCTAGGCCTTGAGGTCGACCGGCTCGACGATGAAGCGGCCGCGGCCGCGGCGCACGGCATAGGCGGCACCCCGTGGAATGCGCACCTTGTCCATCAGGGGACTCAGGGCGTTTTCGATCAGCTCGATATTGGGGTCCGCAACGCCGTTGCCGTTGGC
The DNA here is from genome assembly GCA_022361275.1 of Kiloniellales bacterium. Taxonomy (GTDB): domain Bacteria; phylum Pseudomonadota; class Alphaproteobacteria; order Kiloniellales; family JAKSBE01; genus JAKSBE01. The sequence continues at coordinate 6,814 of JAKSBE010000021.1, read as the reverse complement.
CTGTTGGGCCAGCCACTTCGTGAAAGCTTCCTCCGCGATCTGATCACCGAGGGACTTTCTGAGCGCATTCAGCTTGCGGACTTCGCCCTTGCTGAGGGCCTTTTCATTGATTGCAGTCTTGGTCTTGACCATCGTTTCGCTCTCCTACGTGAAGGGGGTATAAGACTTATTTCGTGATTTTCCGATAAGATCAACCCTGAATATGCCGATACGAGAAATACGCCAAAGTCCCAGCCTTAAGAATTTCAGCGTCTCCTGCTACTTAGCAGGGTGCGGCCGCAGGGCTCCCTCCAAAGAAAAGATGCCTGGGAGAACGAGCGAGATAACTCCTGGAGCGAGGCCCAGCATTACGCGTCCGTCGAGACTCAATAACTTCCGTCGCACGACGATAATCCTGCCCAAGACCGTACCCTTGAGTCTCGGCCTGCAGGTCGATCCTTGTCGTCGTGCGGACGCGCGACAAACCTGCGGGCACGGAGCCGCCTTCAAGCCCGGCGCGCCGCGGCGACTGGCCAAAGAGCGGCTCTGCCACTAGGCTCTACCCGCGGTTGCGGGCCCCCGGCGGGCCGCTGTGGCGCGGCCGCGCGGGATATGGCGGGAGGGGGAGCGGCCCATGGTGGCGCGGGCCAGGACGGTGGCGTTTCAGGGTATCGAGGTGGTGGACGTCGACGTCCAGGTCCAGATGGCGGCCGGGATGCCGGTCTTCACCGTGGTCGGTCTGCCGGACAAGGCGGTGGGCGAGAGCCGCGAGCGGGTTCGCGCCGCACTCGGCGCCCTGGGCCTGGCCCTGCCGCCGGACCGGATCACCGTCAACCTGGCGCCCGCCGATCTTCTGAAGGAGGGCAGCCACTTCGACCTGCCGATCGCGCTCGGCTTGCTGGCCGAGATGGGCGTCCTGCCGGCCGAGGAGGTCGGCGGCTACCTGGCCCTGGGCGAGTTGGCGCTGGACGGCCGGGTCAGCCCGGTCGCCGGCGTCCTGCCGGCCGCCCTGCACGCTTCGGCCGCCGAGCTGGGCGTGGTCTGCCCGGCATCCCAGGGCGGCGAGGCCGCCTGGGCCGGCGGCGCCGAGGTCCTGGCGCCCGAGACCCTGCTGGCGCTGGTCAACCATTTCAAGGGCAGCCAAGTCCTGACCCCGCCCGAGCCCAAGGTCGCCGAGGTCGCCGCCGCGGCGCTGGATCTCCAAGACATCAAGGGCCAGGAGACCGCGAAACGCGCCCTGGAGATCGCCGCCGCCGGCGGCCACAACCTCTTGACGGTCGGGCCGCCCGGCGCCGGCAAGTCGATGCTGGCGCAGCGTCTGCCCGGGTTGCTGCCGCCGCTGACCCCGGCCGAGGCGCTGGAGGTCTCGATGATCCACTCGGTCGCCGGGCAGCTCGAGGGCGGCCGGCTGCTGCGTCGGCGGCCCTTCCGCGACCCGCACCACTCGGCCTCTCTGCCGGCCCTGGTCGGCGGCGGCATCAGGGCGCGGCCCGGGGAGGTCTCTCTGGCCCACCTCGGCGTGCTGTTCCTGGACGAGCTGCCGGAGTTCGCCCGCGCCACCCTGGAGGCCCTGCGCCAGCCGCTGGAGACCGGCCGGGTCTCGATCGCCCGGGCCAACGCCCACGTCACCTATCCGGCCCGGGTCCAGCTGGTGGCGGCCATGAACCCCTGCCGCTGCGGCCATCTGGACGACCCGGCCCTGGCTTGCAGCCGGGCGCCGAGGTGCGCCCAGGACTACCAGGCCAAGATCTCCGGGCCGCTCTTCGACCGCATCGATCTCCACGTCGAGGTGCCGGCGGTCGCCGCCGCCGACCTCTCGCTGCCGCCGCCGACCGAGGGCAGCGCGGCCGTCGCCGCCCGGGTCGCCGCCGCCCGCAGACGCCAGGGCACCCGCTTCGAGGCGGTCGAGGCGCCACGGCCGCCGCGCTGCAACGCCGAGGCCGACGGCACCCTGCTGGAGGAGATCGCCGCCCCGGACGGCGAGGGCCGTACCCTCCTGACCCGGGCGGCCGAGAAGATGAAGCTCTCCGCCCGCGGCTACCACCGGGTCCTGCGCGTCGCCCGCACCATCGCCGACCTCGACGCCAGCGAAGCGGTGCGCCGCCCGCACATCGCCGAGGCCTTGTCCTACCGCCGCCTCGTCCCCTGGGCCGGGGCGTGATGGCGAAGCCTTGAGCAGCGCACCGCTCACGCCCCGGTCACAGTCCCGTCAGGCGTGACGACGGTCACCCTGTCCTGCGTGGGCCGATCCCACATCCGGTTCATCGACGAGACAAGCCCCGCCGCGCCTGCGGCCAGTGACTGAAAAGGATGTGCCATGACGAAGCCTCGCAATCGAACCGCCCGCGGCGTCGCCCTGAGTGGAGCCGCGTTGGCCTTCGGCCTTTTCGCCGCGGCCAACCCGGCCACCGCCAGCGGGCCCTCGAGTCCGTCGGCCGTGCCGGACACGGCCAGGGAGGCGATGGATTGCGACATGGCTTGGGAGCGCTGCGACGTCAATCGCGAGGCCAGGGAACCGGGCTTCGGGCGGCGCGGCGGCGACAAGTGAGCGGCGCCAGACGGGGCAAGGGCTTGTAGAAGAGCTAAATGTCGACACGCGAGGCGCCAGCGGTCGGGACGCCCCGAAGCCCCAGATCAGCACCGCCTCCAGGCCCGAAGGCGCGCCAACTCCAGGGCGGAGGCTCCCTTTCCCGGCGGCTTGGCCGGGCGGCGAAGGTCAAGGCCAAGGCGGCCCTACTTGTCGGCCGGCTTGATCATCCGGCCCAGGTCCTTGCCGCCGAAGAGGTGCAGGTGGAAGTGCGGCACCTCCTGGTGGGCGTCGGGGCCGTGGTTGGCGAGGATCCGGTAACCCGGCTCGTCGAGGCCGGCCTCGCTGGCGATCTTCCCGGCCGCGCGCACGAAGGCGGCGATCTCCTCTGGCCTCGCCTTTTGGGAAAAGTCCGCGAAGGAGACGTAGGCACCCTTGGGCACGACCAGGACATGGGTCGGGGTCTGCGGGTTGATGTCGCGGAAGGCCAGCACGTGGTCGTCCTCGTAGACCTTGTCGCAGGGGATCTCGCCCCGGATGATACGGGCGAAGATGTTGCTTTCGTCGTAGCTCATCGCTGTTCCCTCCTATCCGCCGCCTCGGCCGCCTTGAGCTCCGGCCCGGACTTGCCTTCCCGGTCGGCCAGCGCTTCCCAGATATCTTCCGGCGTCAGCCCGGCCATGGCCCAGAGCACGGTCAGGTGATACAGCAGGTCCGCGCTCTCCGCCGCAAGCTTGCCCTTGCGGTCCAGGACCGCCTCGATCACCGCCTCGACCGCCTCCTCGCCGACCTTCTGGGCGACCTTGGGCAGGCCGCGCTGCATCAGCTTGGCGGTGTAGGAGCTGCCCGGGTCGGCGTCCTTGCGGCTCTCGACCACGGCGAAGAGCCGGTCCAGGATCCGCCCGTCCAGCGCAGGCGCGGCCTTCTTCTTGTTGTTGCCCATGGTCTGATCCTTCCTCTGCTGCCCGGGCCGCTAGTCGGCGGGGTCGAGCGGCCGCACGGCGACGCCGGCGGCGGCGAGATGCGCCTTGGCCTCGGCGATGGAATGGCTGCCGAAGTGGAAGATCGAGGCCGCCAGGACCGCGGTCGCGTGGCCGTCGCGCACCCCCTCGACCAGGTGGTCGAGGGTCCCGACCCCGCCGGAGGCGATGACCGGCACCGGGACCGCGTCGGCGATCGCGCGGGTCAGCGCGATGTCGTAGCCGGCCTTGGTGCCGTCCCGGTCCATCGAGGTCAGCAGGATCTCGCCGGCACCGGCCGCCACCATGCGCCGGCCCCAGGCCACGGCGTCGAGGCCGGTCGCCTTGCGCCCGCCGTGGGTGAAGACCTCGAAGCCGGAGGCGATACCGGGCTTTTCGACCCGCTTGGCGTCGATCGCCACCACGATGCACTGGTTGCCGAACTTCCGGGCCGCGGTCTCGACGAAGCCGGGATCGGCGACCGCGGCGGTGTTGATCGAGACCTTGTCGGCCCCGGCCAGCAGCAGGGCGCGGATGTCCTCCAGGCTCCGCACCCCGCCGCCGACGGTCAGCGGCATGAAGCAGACCTCGGCGGTGTGGCGCACCACGTCCAGGATGATGTCGCGCTTCTCGTGGCTGGCGGTGATGTCGAGGAAGCAGAGCTCGTCGGCGCCGGCCGCGTCGTAGATCCGGGCCTGCTCCACCGGGTCGCCGGCGTCGCGCAGATCGACGAAGTTGACGCCCTTGACCACGCGGCCGTCCTTGACGTCCAGGCAGGGGATGATCCGCGCCTTCAGCATGCCGCATCCCCCGCCCCGACCAAGGCCAGGGCCTCGGCGGCGTCGAGACGCCCGTCGTAGAGCGCGCGGCCGCAGATCGCACCTTCGATGCCAGGTTCGCGCGCCGCCGTCAGCCGGCGCAGATCCTCGATCCCGGCCAGGCCGCCCGAGGCGATCACCGGGATCGAGACCGCCCTGGCCAGGGCCACGGTGGCCTCGAGGTTGAGACCGCTGAGCATGCCGTCCCGGTCGATATCGGTGTAAATAATCGCGGACACCCCGGCATCCTCGAACTTCCGCGCTAGGTCGAGGGCTTCCAACTCGCTCGCCTCGGCCCAGCCCTCGACGGCGACCTTGCCGTCCCGAGCATCGAGGCCGACCGCGACCTGCCCGGGAAAGGCCTTGCAGGCGGCACGGACCAGTTCGGGGTCCTTGACCGCGGCGGTGCCCAGGATCACCCGCCTGAGGCCGGCGGCCAGCCAGCCCTCGACCCCGGCGAGGTCGCGGATGCCGCCGCCGAGCTGAACCGGCACCTCGACCGCGGCCAGGATCGCCTCGACCACCGCCCGGTTCTCCGAGCGGCCGGCGAAGGCGCCGTCCAGGTCGACCACGTGCAGCCAAGGGAAGCCGGCGGCGGCGAAGGCCCGGGCCTGGGCCACCGGGTCCTCGTTGAAGACCGTGGCGCTCGCCATCTCGCCGCGGCGCAGGCGCACCGCCTGGCCCTGCTTCAGGTCGATGGCGGGAAAGAGGATCATCGGTCCTAGAGCAGGTTCTTGTGGTAGTAGTGGCCGGTCACCCAGCGGCCGCCGACCTTCGCGTAGTGCGGATGGCTGCCCCAGCGCTGGTAGCCGAGCTGTTCGTAGACCTGGATCGCCCGGCTCTGGGTCTCGCGCACGTCGAGGTTCATGATCTCGAAGCCGAGCTCGCGGGCCCGGGCCTCGACCGCCTCGACCAGGCGCCGGGCCAGCCCGTAACCCCGCGCCCAGGGCGCCAGGAAGAAGGTGGTCAGGGTCCCCATGTGGGCGCCGGCCTCGTTGTTGCGGCCGGGACGCAGCAGCTGGCTGGAGCCGGCGATGACGCCGTCGAGCCGGGCCACGAAGAGCTCGCGCTCGGGGATCAGCAGGACGCCCTTCCAGTAGGTCTCCATGATCTCGCGCGGCGGCGGCTTGAGCCAGCCGAAGCCGCCGCCGTCGACGACCGCGGCCTCAGCCGCGTCGCAGAGATCGTGCAGGTCCGGGCCGGCCAGGGATTCGAGCCGTTCGACCGCGGTCGTGGGCTCGTGCCGGCTGCCGACTTCAGTCATGGAGACCACCTCAGGAAGTTGGCGAGGAGCCGCAGGCCGACGGCCTGGCTCTTCTCGGGATGAAACTGAGTGCCGATCATGTTGTTCCGCGCCACGGCGGCGACAATGCGGCCGCCGTAATCCGCCGTTGCCACCTCGCAGGCCGGATCGGCGCCGTGGAAGGCGTAGCTGTGCACGAAGTAGACGTGCGGCGCCGGGCCCCCGGCTCCTGCCAAACCGTCCAGAACCGGGTGCGCCGGCGTCCGCACCTCGAGCTCGTTCCAGCCCATGTGCGGGATCTTGAGCGCCGGATCGTCGGGTTCGATGGCGGCGACCTCGCCCGGGATCCAGTCCAGGCCGGGGTGGGTGCCGTGCTCCAGCCCGCGGGTGGCGAGCAGCTGCATACCGACGCAGATCCCCAGGAAAGGCCGTCCCCGGTCGCGCACCGCCCAGGCCAGCGCCTCGACCATCCCCGGCAGGGCGTAGAGGCCCTGGCGGCAGTCGCCGAAGGCGCCGACTCCGGGCAGGACGACGCGCTCGGCGTCGCGGACCCGCACCGGATCGTCGGTCACGACGATCTCGTGAGCCGCACCGCTCTCCTGCGCCGCACGCTCCAGGGCCTTGGCCGCCGAGCGCAGGTTTCCGGAGCCGTAGTCGATGATGACCAGCTGTCTCAAGGTCGTGTCGCCGCCGCGTTCCCTGGGGTGACGTCCTTAGAGCGAGCCCTTGGTCGAGGGCACGGCCTCGGCCTGCCGCGGATCGATCTCGATCGCCTGGCGCAGCGCCCGGGCCAGACCCTTGAAGCAGGACTCGACGATGTGGTGGCTGTTCTCGCCGTAGAGGGTCTCGACGTGGAGGGTCAACCCGCCGTGCTGGGCGAAGGCCTGGAACCACTCCTTGAAGAGCTCGGTGTCCATGGTGCCCAGCTTGTCCCGCGGGATCGCCACCTTCCAGATCAGATAGGGCCGGTTCGAGGCGTCCAGCGCGACCCGGGTCAGGGTCTCGTCCATCGGAATCAGGGCCTCGCCGTAGCGGCGGATGCCCTTGCGCTCCCCCAGGGCCTGGGACAGCGCCTGGCCGAGCACGATGCCACTGTCCTCGGTGGTGTGGTGGTCGTCGATGTGCAGGTCGCCCTCGGCCTTGAGCACGATGTCGATCAGGCTGTGCCGGGAAAGCTGCTCGAGCATATGGTCGAGGAAGCCGACCCCGGTCGCGACGTCGTAGCGGCCGCGGCCGTCGAGATCGAGGCTTGCGGCAATCCGAGTCTCTTTGGTGTTGCGCTCGACGC
>JAKSBE010000405.1 GCA_022361275.1 Kiloniellales bacterium | reverse complement strand
CTCCGGCCAGGAACTGGCCGCCTGGTACTTCACGACGGACGTCAAGAGTCTCTCGCCCGGCGAGCGGACGACCTTCTCTACCTTGGCGCAGAGCCCGCCCGACGGCGCGACGGAACTCACGATCAATTTTGTTGCCGAGGTCCCCCAAGACAAGCAATAGTAGTTTTGATCAATCCAAATTCATCCAAGGGCGGTGCGGGCGTAGATTGCACAGAATCTTCACGCCCGGGCCGGCTTAACCTGGGCTTAAGACATATGCACAATTCTGCTCTCTCCGGGATACCCGGCAAACTTGAGAAGAAAATCACACAAACTCTCGACTCGGTCGGCCGCCGCACCGTGCGGCCCGGGACCGGATCTTCCGGCGACGCGCCGGAAGAGGACGGGAAACGCAGGCTAGGACAAGGAAGGCGTGGAGGCCCATGCCGCGCATTCTGATCGCGGAGGACGACCCCGCCGTGCGCCGCTTCGTCGCGCGGGCCTTGACCCATCGGGGCCACGAGGTCGTTGCGGTCGTCGACGGGGTGGCGGCGCTCGAGGCGCTGAGCGAAGGGGCCTACGATCTCCTCCTCACCGACATCGTGATGCCGGGGGTCGATGGCATCGCCCTGGCGCTCAAGGCGGCACGCGACCATCCGGACATGCCGATCCTGATGATGTCGGGCTTCTCCGCGGAACGGCAGAAGGCGCACAATCTGGAAGAGCTGATCCACCGGGTCATTCCCAAGCCCTTCACCCTGGCCGAGATCTGCCGGGTCGTCGACGAGACGCTGGGTCAGGACCGGCCCAAGCCGCCTCCGCCCAAGTCGCCTCCGTCCAAGTCGACTTAGCCCAAGCCTTAGCTTGGCCCGACCGCGGCGCGGCAACCCGCCCGACCCGCGATCGCTCGCGGGCCTCCCGGACGCACGGCGTTGCTATTCGAAGCGCCGCAGCAGGCGATCGATGTAGTCGCGCTCGAACCGCGGCCGGTTCGGCTGGCCGGCGCGGCGCTGCAGCTCCTCCATGATCTCGCGGACCCGGCGCATCTCCATCTGGTCGGGGATCTCGACTCCGCCCGGGTTGTCCAGGCCCTGGCCGGCCGGGCTGCGGCCGAGCGGATCCCGGTCGGTGCCCTGCTGCCAGCCGAAGGTGCCGGCGCGGCCGCCGCTGCCCTGCCCCATCTGCTGCATCATCGACTCGACCATGGACTGCATGCCTTGCTGCATCTGGTCGAGGGCTTCGCCCTGCGGGCCGCTCGCCTCGCCGGGCTCGCCCCGTTCGAGGGAGTCCACCGCGCCGCGCATCGCCTGCTCGGCATTGCCCAGGGGCTGGGGGATCTCGCCGAGGGCGTCGCCGAGCTGGCGCATCATCTCGCCCAGGGCACGGCGCAGGGCCTCCTGCCGCTGGGCGTCGTCGCTGTTCTCCTGGCCCATGCGCTGCTGATCGAACTGCTCCCCGCGCTGCGCGCGGTCGAAGCTGCGGTCGAGCAGCTCCTGCTGCTCGCCGATCATCCGCTCCATCTCCTGCATCATCTGCATGGCCCGGCGGTTGGCGTCGTCCATCTGCTGGGCGAAGGGGTTGGCGCGCAGGTTCTCCAGCAGCTCGCGGAGCTGGGACAGCATCTCGCGGGCGGCCTCCGTCTGGCCGGAGCGGGCGAGCTCCCGGGCGGCCTCGATCATCCTCTGCAGATCCTCGGAGCTGACAAGCTGGTCCGCGCTGTTCATCTGGGGCAACTCGCCGTCCTGCTGAGCGAGATCCTGCATGAGCTGCTCGCTCAGCTCGCTGAGGAAGCGATCCATGGCCTGCTCGAGCTGGTTCAGCAGATCCTGGATCTCCTCTTCGGAGGCACCTTCGGCGAGGGCCTCCTGCAAGGCTTCCTGGATCTCGCGGAGGTCGGCCTCGGCCAGGGCCAGCTCGCCCTCCTCAATCCTCAGGGCCGTGTCCCACAGCAGCTTCTGAACCTCGGGCACCGCCTCGTCCGAGGGATCGACCCCCAGGCGCCGCTCGGCCGAGCGGATCGCCAGGGCGACCACGACGTCGTGGAAATAGTGCTCCGGCCGCTCGAAGAGCTCGCGCAGCACCTGGATGACCGGGAAGCGGCGCTCCGGCTCCAGGGTCAGCTGCTTGCGCAGCTCGACCAGGGCGCGCGCCACCGGGTGGTTGAAGATGCGCTCGGGCAGCACCGTCCGGACCGGATCGCTGCGCCCGGTCTGGCCCAGGGCGTCCTGGGCCAGGAGCGTGATCTCGACCGGCAGGCCGGCCCAGGGATGCGGGGTCAGGTCGTGATAGCTGACGCTCTCGGCGGTCTCGAGATGCGGGCCGGGCAGCGGCAGCTCGAGGACCAGCGGCTCGGTCTCCGGATCCGCCTCCAGGCGCCGGATCTCGGCGGTGGCGGTGGCCAGGCCGTAGTCGTCGCTGGCGCCGAACTCCAGGCGCAGGGCGTTGCGCTCGCGGCTTCCCGGCGGGCTCAGGAATTCGATCTCGGGCGCGTTGTCCGGCAGGATCCGGATCGGCCACTCGGCCAAGGGCCGGCCGGCCTGCAGGATCTCGAGCCGGTCGCCGGCCGTGATCTCGCGGCTGATCCGATAGGCGTCGCCGCCGAAGCTCTCGAAGGCCGTCTCCTCCTCGCCGAGGCGCAGGCTGGGCTCCCCGCGGCCGCCCTGGACCTGGGCCAGCACCTGGCTGCCGGTCGGCACCGAGACCGTGGCCTTGGGCTCCTGGTCCTTGTCGAGCAGCCGGGGCGGCAGGCCGGTGTACTCCGGCGGGGTGATCCATACGTCGAGGCCGCTGACCAGCGTGGACGCCGCCGCGGCCTGGGGCAGAAGGGCGCGCGACAGCCGGTCCTGCCAGTCGTGGCGGCCGTCGATCGCGGCGACCACCAGCAGCAGGAGCACGAGAGTCCGGAGCCCCAGCGGATCGACCCGGGTCAGAGAGGACCGCGGCAGGCGCAGCCGCAGCCTGGCGACCTGAGCCAGAAGGCGCCGCCGGTGCAGCTCCCACAGCGCCGAGGCGGCGGCGTCGCGGCCGCCCGCGGCCAACTGGTCCTCGAGGCCGGTCAGCGGCCGGTGCTCGAGGCCGCTGTCCCGCTCGACGCGGTGACGGGCAGCCGCCATGGCCGGCCAGCGGAGCCGCAGCAGGGCACGCCAGACGAAGAAGGCCGCCGCGCCGAGGAAGCCCGCCAGGACCAGTAGATGCGCCCAGGCGGGCAGGGCCGGCAGGAAATCGAGCAGGGCCAGGGCCAGGAACAGGCCGCTCAGCCCGACCAAGGGCCAGAGCCGGGGCCAAAGGTCTTCCCAGAACAGCACGGTCTGGGCGGCGCGGAGCCGGGCGACGAGCAGGGGCGGGGCGCTGGCCGAGGCGCTGCGCGGGTTGGAAGGCTTACGCCGGGTTTTCGCTCGGGCCCTGAACAGCGTCACGTCACGCCACTCCTCATACTCCGTCGGGGCGATTCGCCCTCGATCCAGTCCGGCATCCGATCCTGGGAGATCAGCGCCTCGTGGTCCGGCCTGGGGCGCACCACGGCAAAGCGGTCGCCGCGCACGAGCACCTCCGGAGCCGGCAATCTCGCATTATAACTTGACGACATTACGGCACTATAGGCGCCGGCTGAACAGATCGTGAGCAAGGCGCCGGCGGCGAGCGGCGGCAGGAAGCGCCCCCGGGCGAAGGTGTCGGTGGTCTCGCAGATCGGCCCGACGACGTCGACCGGCAGCGGGTCGGCCCCGGGCGCCGCTTCGCGCGCCGGCAGGATCTCGTGCCAGGCCTCGTAGAGCATCGGCCGGATCAGGTCGTTCATCGCCGCGTCGACGATGGCGTAGCGGCGGCTGGCGCCCTCCTTGAGGTAGATCACCCGGGTCAGCAGCACGCCGGCGTTGCCGACCAGAAGGCGCCCGGGCTCGAAGATCAGCTCGGCGTCCAGGCCGGCGGTCGCCTCGCGCACGATCCCGGCATAGGCGCGCAGGTCGGGGCGCTCCTCGCCGCGGTAGACGATGCCCAGGCCGCCGCCGAGATCGAGCCGGCGCAGGGGGAAGCCCTCCGCCCGCAGTTCCTGGTAGAGCGCGGCCGAGCGCGCGAAGGCCGCCCGGAAGGGCGCGAGGTCGAGGAGCTGGGAGCCGATGTGGACCGCAATGCCCTGGAGCGAGATCCCCGCCAGGTCGTGTGCCCGGGCGAAGATCGCCGGTGCCAGGTCGATGTCGATGCCGAACTTGTGGTCGGCGCGGCCGGTCGAGATGTGGGCGTGGGTCCCGGCGTCGACGTCGGGATTGATCCGCAGGGCGACCGGGGCCTGGCGGCCCTTCTCCAGCGCGATGCGGTTGAGCAGCTCCAGTTCGGGCAGGGATTCGACGTTGAACTGCAGGATGTCGCAGTCGAGGGCGAAGGCGAGCTCTTCCGCCGTCTTGCCGACCCCGGCGAAGACGATCTTGTCCGCCGGAATCCCGGCCGCGAGCGCCCGGCGCAGCTCGCCCTCGGAGACCACGTCGGCGCCGGCGCCCAGCCGGCCCAGGGTGCCGATCAGCGCCAGGTTGCCGTTGGCCTTGACCGCGTAGCAGATGGTCGCCGGCAGGCCGGCGAGGGCCTCGGCGAAGTCGTGGTAGGCGCCTTCGACCTCGGCCGAGCTGTAGACGTAGGCCGGGGTGCCGACCGCTTCCGCGATCTCCTCCAGCGGCACCGACTCGGCACAGAGGACGCCGTCGCGATAGGTGAAGGCGCTCATTCGGGCGTCTCCGGCGCTTCCGGCGCGGGAGGCGCCGCCGGGGGCACCGGCTCGTAGACCTTGGTCCGGATCCGGTCGTCGGGGAAGAATTGCAGGCGTTCGCGCTGCCTCTGCGGCCTGAGCGCGGGCGCGGGCTCGGCCGACTCGGGCAGGACGTAGCGCGGCGCCGGATACTGCCGGGGATAGGTGGCGCCGTCCGGCGGGATCGGCGCGCCGCGCTTGCCGCAGGCGCTCAGGGCGAGGAGCAGGGCGACCGCTCCGGCCGTCAGGGCGGCGGAGGCGCGGCTCACAGGAAGCGCTCCCGCGCGGTCCGGGCCGCGGCCCGGACGTTGTCGGGGGCGGTGCCTCCGAAGGATCTGCGGCTGGCCACCGCTTTCTCGACGCTCAAGACCTCGAAGACCTCCCCGGTTATGCGCGGCTCGACCGCCTGCAGGCTGTCCAGCGGCAGCTCGGCCAGATCGCAGCCTCGCGCTTCGGCCAGCTTGACGATCGCACCGGTCGCGTGATGGGCCTCCCGGAACGGCAGGCCCAGCGCCCGGACCAGCCAGTCCGCGAGGTCCGTGGCGGTGATATAGCCCTTGGCGGTCGCCGCCGCCAGGTTGTCGCGCTGCGGCTTCAGGTCGCGGATCATGCCGGTGGTCGCGGCCACCGCCAGCTCCAGGGTGTCCGCGGCGTCGAAGACCGGCTCCTTGTCCTCCTGCATG
>JAKSBE010000453.1 GCA_022361275.1 Kiloniellales bacterium | reverse complement strand
TTCTCGTGCGCCTTCTTGCCCTCCCGCTTGGCGTGGACCGCGAGGGCGTAGTAGTTGAGCACGCCGCCGCGCGAGAAGCGGGCCGCCTCCTCGAAGATGTCATTCGACTCCTCCCAGTCGAAGCCCTTGAAGCCCATCTTCCGGGCGAACCTGGCGATCGCCCACCAGTCGGGCTTCGCTTCGCCCGGCGCGTCGTTGAACTTCGCATAAAGGCGCAAGCGCCGTTCCGCGTTGCAGCGGGTGAAATCCACTTCGCCCCAGCCGGCGGCCGGCAGCACGATGTCGGCATACTGCGTATTGAGCGGTTCGACCGGATAGATGTCGGAGTTGACCAGCACCATGCCGCCGGAGTCGACACGCTCGATCAGGGTCTCGATCAGATGCTCGCGATTCAGGCTGCGCGGCTGATTGGGGTTACGCACGGTCAGGTCGGCAACACGGTTGGACAGCTCCTGCGAGGCGAGCATCCCGGCAAACCAGGTGAGCCCGATGGTCCACATGAAGCGGACCTTGCCGTCCATCACCCAGCGATCGACGTTGAGCGCCTTCTTGCGCCGGCCGGGATGCTTCTCCGGGCTGAGGAAGCCCTTGCCGCCGCCGGCGCTCATGCCGCCGCGCTGGTGCCCGCCGCCCCGGCTCATCACCTGCCCGGGCCGGTTGCCGGCGCCGCAGATCAGGCCGAGCGCGGCCAGCGAGGCCGTGTTCATGTAGTTGTTCGACCAGTAGTTGCCCTTCTCCAGCATGAAGGATGACTTGGGGCGGCTGCCATCCTCGCGCGGCTTGGCCAGCATTTCGGCCGCCGCCTCGATCAGGTCGGCGTCGATGCCGGTGATCGCCGCAGCCTCGTCGAGTTGGGCCGCCTTCTCGTTGGCGATGAACTTCTGGTAGTCCTCCCAGTCGCTCTGCCAACGGCCCCAGGTGGTGCGCCATTGCCAGCGGGTGTTGCGGGTGCCGCGCCCGTAGCCGGACTCGATCTCCCACTTGTTGTTCACCCAGCGGTCGATGAACGCCTGATCCTGCCAGCCGTTGTCGATGATGATCTTGGCAAGCGCGAGATGCAGGGCCGTATCGGAACCGGGCGTGATAGGCAGCCACAGACCGCCGTTCCTGAGCCCGTATTCGACGCCCATCGTGCGGTGCGGCGTGACGAAGATCATCTTCTTGTCGGGCACATCGCCGTACATCATCCACTCGGTGAAGAGCACGGTCTTGGTCTCGTAGGGGTCGACGCCCGAAAGGAACGCCACCTCGCACTTGCCCCAGTCGTCGTAGGATGCGGCGAAGGAGTTGATCCCGGCGTCGTCGAGACCGGCGGCGTCCTCGGCGTTTTGCGGCTTGTCGTGCGGCGCGTAGACCGGCGTGCCGATGGCGCGGTTGACGAGCTTTGAGATCGCGTAGGTGTTCTCGAAGTACTCGTATGAGTAGGTCTTCATGCCCCAGGCGTGCTCGCCGTGGTTCCGCAGGACGTGCTTGGAGACCTCGGCCATCACGTCGGTCACGAGATCCCAGGAGACCGGCGTGAGCCCGCCGGCGATGCGGATCATCGGGTACTTCAGGCGGTCGCGGGTCGGCGTGTTCGGGTTGTAGATCTTCTGCGCCAAGGTGCCGCCGCGCACGGAGTGGTTGCCGTTGCGGTTGACGACGTCCGCCTCCGGATCGGGAACCACCACCATGTGGTGCGGACGCCCCTCGTGCATGCCGATGTTGTGCATGGCCCGCGAGATCCAGGGAGTCCCCGCCGTCGGGAAGTCCACCCCGAAGGCGTTCTGATCGGCGGCGGTCCCGCCTTCGCGGCCGACCGGCCAGCGGTAGACCTTGTAGCTGCAGGCGACGATGCAGTAGCTGCAGGCGGTCGTGAGGACGTCCGCGTCCGGCGGCGGAAGCGGGATGCGTTCGCTGTTGTCGATCGATGTCGTAGCCATCTGAAGGACTCCCTCAAGCGCCCGATGGATTGCTGGTGTGGCCAAAGAACAGGCCCATCACCCCGATTGCGACGATGTCGTCGCCGTCGAGCTCGAGGGCGATCTGTGGCAGGCTGGCGGTCGCGTGTCCCGATACGATCATGCCGTGCTTGGTCAGGTCGAAGGTCGAGAGATGCAGCGGACAGGGCCCGAGCACGCTGTGATCCGGCCTGAACAGGCCGGCCTCCATGTAGCCGCCCATGTGCGGGCAGACGGTGTTGAAGGCGACGATGTTGCGCTCCTCGCCGACCCCGGCACCGGCCTCCTCGTTGAGCATGACCAGGAGGTTCTCGATGTCGTCGGTGGGGTAGTTGAAAGGAACGGCCGCACCGCCTTTCTCCAGTTCGGACACCTTGCCGACCACTTTGCGCGCATAGGAGCTGGTGACGAGCTGTTGCGCGAAGGCGCCCTCGCCGAAGGTGGCGAGCACGGTCACGGCCGTACCGCCGAGGATGAGAAAGTCGCGCCGGTTCATGCAGCGGCGTTGGGCCTGAGGCGCAGGCTTGGCCTGTGCCGCGCGATCGGCCGTCTCAAGTCTGGTCATTTCGGAAACTCCGCCCAGGTGGCAGTTTCAGGAAGCTCTGGCTCTTCCATGAGCAGCGGCTCGTCCATCGACAGCGCTTCCAGGAAGGCGAGGAGGTCGCTCTTCTCCTCATCGGTCAGCCCGATTGGCGTGAGGACCGTGTTCCCCTCGCCTCCGCCCGCATCGTAGAAGTCGACGACCTCGGCCAAGGTGGCGAACACGCCGTTGTGCATGTAGGGCTCGGTCCACCTGAGTTCGCGTAGCGACGGCGTACGGAACTTACCCTTGTCGGCCGGGCGCTTCGTCTTGTGGTACAGCCCAAGATCATCCGAGCCGGCAAGGTAGACCTCTTCCGGCACGCCTTTCTGGTAGAGCTCCCAACGAAGCGTGATCTGATAGAGCGGATCGCTGCTGAACTCAGGCGCGGCCGGGACGCCGAGGTTGTAGTAGCGCTCGTCCGAGGCCAGCGCCCCGCTATGGCAGGCGATGCATCCGGCCTTGCCGTTGTAGAGCGCCATGCCGCGCTTCGCGGCGTCGGAGAGTGCATCCTCGTCACCAGCCAGAAAGCGGTCGAAGGGCACCTTTTCGGGATCGGTCACGATGGTGCGCTGGAAGGCGGCGATCGCCTGCCAGGCCTGGGAAACATGCGGCCAGTCCGTGCCGAACACCTCTCGGAAGGCCTCGACATACTCCGGGACGAAGCGGATTTTCATCTCCATCATGGAGCCGTCGCCGTTGCCGGCCACGGCGCCACCGGCGGCAGGGGGTGCTTGCGCCTCCAGCGAGGTCACGTTGCCTTCCCAGAACAGCTTGTTGTAGTAGGCGCTGTTCAGAATCGTCTGCGAATTGCGCCAGTGTTCGGTTCCCGGATAGCCGAACGAGATCGGCGTGCCCGTGCCCCAGCCCAGTTCGGGCTGGTGGCAGACGACGCAGCCCATGGTGCCGTTGCCCGAGAGCCGTCCGTCCCAGAAAAGCTGCTTGCCGAGCTCGACCTTCTCGGGGGTCATCGGATTGTCCGCTGGGATCGGCGGCGGCGGCAACGTCGCCAGCGGCGGAACGCCTTCGGAGGCAAGCGTGGACTGAACGCTGAACGCCACGAGCATCGCGGCGGGGGTGAGAAGCGCGGATGCAAGGCTCTTCATGTTCTTCATGGGGTCCGCTTCCTCAGTTCTGTCCGACTTGGCGGAGCTGGTACTCGGGGAGATCGGGTACGCTGACCTTCGGCGCATCGCCCGTCAGGCTTTCGAGAAAAGCCACGAGGTCGGCCTTCTCGTCCGGCGTCAGGCCAAGCGGCTTCAGGAGCGGGCTCTTGTTGAGCGTCTCCCTGCCGCCCTCGTCGTAGAAGTCGACGACCTCCGCCAACGTCGCGAACACGCCGGAGTGCATGTAGGGCCCGGTCTGGCCGACATCCCAGAGCGAGGGCGTAACGAACTTGCCGATGTCGCTTCGGTCCTTGCTGACGCTGTAGTGGCCGATATCGCTGCGCAGGTTCATGTAGTTGGGCGTGCCCATGGTGGCGAAGTACCGCAACATGGTGATCTGGCGTTCCGCATCGGTCTGGAGGTCGGGATGACCCGGTGCGCCGGTCGCGTGCAGACCGCCGTCCGAGAGCATTGCGCCCGAATGGCAGGCAATGCAGCCGGCCTTGCCGGCGAAGAGCTCCATACCGCGTTTGGCGGAGGCCGACAGCGCGCCCTCGTCGCCCCGCAGGAAGGCGTCGAAAGGCGCGTTGGCCGTGCGGATGGTCTTGAGATACTCCGCGATGGCGCCGTAGATCTTGCCGCCGTAGGGATCGCCCCCGAAGCCATCCTCGAACATGGCGGCGTACTCGGGAACCTGCTTCAAGCGTTGCTGGGCGAGCCGCGAGTCCATGTTCATGGTATGGGACTCGGTCATCATGTCGCGCACCAGCGTGCCGAGATCCGCCCCGTCGAGGCGGCCGTCCCACATCAGGAAGTTGCGGTGCCCGACGTTGAACAGTCCGGACGCGTTCCTGAAGTAGGAGATGCCCGTGTATCCGTCGGACAGCGCTTGGCCGTCCCCCCAGCCCTGCTCCGGGCTGTGGCAGGTGGCACAGGAACTGGCGGTGTCGCCCGACAGCCGCGTGTCGAAGAACAGCTTCTCGCCCAGCGCCACGCGGTCCGCGTTCACCTCCAGCGGATCCGGCAGCGGCGCGAAGCCCGCCCCGGTCTCGGCGGCCACGCTCCCGGCCGAGAGCGTGAGGCCGAGTGCCGCCGCCAGCAAACTGGGGACACGGCAGTGGCGTCGCCTCCGGCGCAACATGGTGGTCATGGATGCTCCTCCGTCCTCACCCTAGCCCTGGGGGATATCCTGCACGTGGCTACTTCGGCGTGCCGTCGGGGCCGAAACCCGCCAGATAGGCGATCACGTCGGCGATCTCCGTCTCCGAACGCAGCCCCGGGAAGGCCATCCTGCCGCCCGGCAGGAACCGGCGCGGGTCGGCCAGGTAGCCGGCCAATGATTCTTGGTCCCACGTCAGCCCGCTCTCCAGCAGAGCGCGCGAGTAGCGGAAACCCTCGACCACACCGGCCGGGCTGCCGACGATCCCGTTCAGAACGGGGCCGACCCGGTTTCTCGCGCCTTCGCCCACCTGATGGCAGGCCTTGCACTTGTTGAAGACCCGCTCGCCCGCTGCCGGGTCACCGGCAGCCGCCGGCGCTGCGGGCACGAAGAGACATGCAAGAAAGGCTGCCAGCCGAAACCCGGCAGCGGGATGGTTGTTTCGTCTGTCCTTCACGTCTTGCCTTTCTGGCCGGATGGCCCGGTAGGGAGTACGTCCCCTTTGCCGGCCGAAGGCCAGCCACGCGTCACACGTACCCCCGCACTACCGATGTCTTAGCGAAGCGGCGACCCGCAGTTGTTGCGGTGCGTATGACCGGACGTGAAATCTTGTAACGAAATGTGACGCTTGCTCGGTCGGGCCGATCAGGCCGGGCTCGCCACGTTGGTTGCATCCAGCATGGCACGCACCCTCTTGGCGAGGGCCACGGGGTCGACCGGCTTGTCCAGCACCACCGGCTTCGGGCCCGTCAGAGCGATGCCAGCCGGGGCATAGCCGCTACAGACGATGACGGGGAGGTCGGGCCGAAGCTCGCGCAACGCCGCGGCCAGTTCCTCTCCGTTGAGGTCGGGCATGACCATGTCGGTGATCAGCAGATCGGGGCGCCGCGGACCGGCCCGGACATGGTCAAGAGCGATCTTCGGCGACGTGAAGGCTTCCACCTGATAGCCGAGCCGCAAGAGCACCCGCCGATAGGTCGCCGCCACCTCCGGTTCGTCATCGACCAGAACAAGCCGTTCGCGCCCGCGGGGCAGATCCTCGGTTTCCGCCTCGGCCATGGCCGCCACGGTCGAGACGCCGGGCAGGATCAGCCGGAACTCCGCTCCCTCGCCCGGCTGGCTTTCGACCGCGATGCTCCCGCCCATCTCCTCGACCAGCAGGCCGACCGCTTCCAGCTTCTGGGCCCGGGCGACCTGCTCGCGCGCGGCGCGCTTCTCGGTGATGTCCTCGGCGATGCCGATGAAGTTGCGCACCTCCCCCTCCGGCCCCCGCAGCGGCACGATCGTGGTCTCGGCCCAATAGCTGCCGCCGTCCTTACGCCGGTTGCGGAACACGCCCTGCCAGCTCTCGCCGCGGGCAAGCCGCGCACGGATCTCGGCATAGACCTCCGGCGGGGTGTCGCCGGATTGCAAGATGCGCGGCGCTCGGCCTCCTCCCGCTCCCGCCGGGCCCGCTCCCGGGCCTCCGCTTCGGCCGCGCGGCGCTGCCGCTCGGCGGCCCGGGCCTTGGCTGCGGCCAGGAGCGCCGCGATGCTGCGCGCGCCCGGCGCGGCGCCAGCCTCCGGGATCTGCCGTTCGCGGCCGTAGCGCTGCAGCAGTTCGGCCCGGAGGTGGAGGCCGTGGTAGACGGTCCACCACCGCCCAGTATGGCGAAAGTAGGAGAGATCGAAGCGGTCGCGGCTGACATACTCAAGGCGTGTGAAGGGACTGTCGAACTCGGGGGCAAGCGCGTTCTCTGGACGGTCGCTGCGAAAGCGTTGCATGAAACGGTACTTGCCGCCGTGCCACTTGCCGAAGATGTCGATCGGATAGTTGAACTGGGTTGGGCGGATCTCGGGCAGGACTCTCGGCTTCAGCACATCCCTGACAAAGACCTCACAGGCTTGGCTGACTGCGCGCTTTTCGCGCTCCGGCGGCGTGTGTCCCGCAGATCCTCCCACATAGGTCCAACGCCCGCGTGTCATGCCCCTCTCTCCGCGAATCGGACAGATTGCAATTATAGCGCGGCCGACCTCGCCATGCCGTCAGGATGCGCCGGGCGTGACTGCCCGGCGACGGCCGGAGGCCGGAATGCCAACACATGCTTGGAGTACGGTCTGGTGCCATCGCTTCAGCCTATCGACGAACATGTCGAAGGGTATGCGCTCCTGCTCAAGGCGCCACGGCCCAGCCGCCATAAGCCGTTGCGCGGCCTGCTCATGTTCGGTCAAGCTTTCGTAGGCCCGATTTGCCCTCGGCACGGAGGTGTCTTTGACCCAGTAGCACCGATGACTTTCCGCGGTCGTGACGTCCATCAGCGTCGTTTCGAGGTGGATAAGGCCGTCGCGCCGAAGCCCGGCCACCATCTGGAAGCCGGCGTGGTCGAGATCGCCGAGATACAGGAGCGGCTGCGCGGCCAACCACGTCGCGGTGCCCAATACCCGGACGGCAGTCCCTTGACCGAACATCGCTACGATGCCCGGCATCCCCGGCAGTGCGTGGAACGTCGCCTGATTTTCGACAATGACGACGCCTCGGAGAGCGTGCCTCTCAGCGCGCCGCACCGGAGATCCGTCCGTCAACCGTCCTGCCGATAAGGCGAGATGACGGTAGGGCAGCAGGCCACCGTCGAGATCCCTGAGCTCAAACATCTTCGTATCGTCTTCGACGAAGCCGAGCCGGCCGGCCCAGCTCTGCGCCTCCGGCTTCAGCGGCAGGTGCAAAGCGGCCAGTATCGGCTTCAGGACCCTGCGATGGTTTTCGAGGAACTTCGTGTGCATGCCCGGGCAGGGCACCTCCCGAAGCCGCAGCCGGGCAAGGTCGAGCGCCACGGCTTCCGTGACAAAGCGGCAAAGGACAGCGAAGTCTCCCTTGCTCATGGCAACGATCTGCGGCCAATGGTCCGCGAGGGGCGCGAGGCGGCGGTCGACAGCCATCAGCGCAGCGTAACGCCGGCGCGCAGAGGTCAGATCCCTGGTTCTGCCCACCAGGCGGGCGACACTGTCGATCGAGCGAAGTTGTGCCGTCTTGGGAATATGGACCCGGCCGAAGTTTCGCGTCTGTCGTTCGAAAAAGACGACATCGAGCTCCGGCTCGCCCGCCGCGGCCTCCTGCCAGACACTTGCCCAGGCGCGCAGGGCCGCGAACTGCCCGGTGATCGCGGCGGCCGTGAGGCCGGGCGCCGTGATCTTGAAGCTATCTACGGCGGCACCCGGCCCCCGCAATTCCGTCGCGACCAGCCGCTCGAGCCGGATGGCGAGCCACTGCCGCAGGTCTTCGGGTGTCTTCCACCTTTTCACGGTGGCAGGTTCGGCCGTCATTCGGCGGCGTCCCGGCCGCCTTCATCGGACGCGGCCAGGCGAATGATCTCGTCGGCGGTCATGCCCGCCAGGCCGACATGGTCCTCGTCGATCTCGGAGAAATCCAGATCACTGACGTCGACGCCGGCCGCACGGGCCATGCGCAACGCCATGGCGGCCGCGGCCGCCTGATTCTGCAGCACGAGCTCCTTGAGCGCATGAACGGTGATGATCGTGCGGCGCGCCTTGGTGTCCACCGCGAAGGCGTGCTCGATGTGGTTCGAGACCACCGCCAGGTTCTTCGACGGCATGGCGAAGACCATCTGGAATCCGAAGGCCTTGAACAGGTCGAGCAACGCCCGCGTGGTGTCGTCGTGACTGTTCTTGAAGGCCTCGTCCAGCATCAGAACACGGAACGAGGTGGACGCCTTGGCCGGGTTCACGATGCCGAACCGCCAGGCTAGGCCGGCGGCCATGACGGTCATGGCAAGACGTTCCTTCTGGCCGCCGGACGTGCCCGAGGCGCCGTCATAGTCGTTGACGATCTCCTCGGAACCGTCGCCCCGGACCTTGTACTCCTGGGCGACGAAGGTGAACCAGCGGCGGGTGTCGAGCACCTCGCGGCGCCAAGCCGCGTTTTCCGGAACGTCCTTGACCTGATCGATGAACACGCGGGTTTTCCTGTAGCGGTCCTCGATCGGGGCGTCGTCGTTGCCGATCCAGTCGTCGGTGACCTGCCGCAGGTCACGCGCGAACGCTATGATGCGCTTGGCCACGCTGTCATTGGCGACGAAGCGGATCTTGGTGCCGTGCGCCGGATCGTAGGTCACCGCCCGCAGCGTATCGTTGATCCCGGCTATGGTGTCACGGATCTCCGTCTTCTCCTGCTCGAGCTGGGTCTTGATGTTGACGATGCCGTTGTCGATGGCGTCGGTCATCGCCTGCTGCAGGCGTTCGCGATGTCGGACCAGTTCACGGGCCTGGATATCGCTATGACGCCAACGCCAGTCCTTGCGCTCGGACGACGCCCCTTCCCCGGTCAAGGCCGTCGCGGCCAAGTGCGTGGTCTCGGCCGGAAAATCCCTCAAGTAGTCGCCTGCGAGGCGGGTCAGGGTGCCGACGGTCTTCTCGCGCCTTGCGCCCTCGGCCTGCAAGACAGCGTCGAGACGGACCCGGATAGCCTCCCAGATACCGTCGCTCAGAACGTCGGCCGCTTCCGGATCGATCTCGAAAATCGTGGCGCGGCCGTCCAGCTCCCGGGCAAGATGCGCGTAGCCTTTCCATGAGGAATAGGGCACAACCCAGTCCCGAAGGTCGGCGATCAGCCGGGCCAAGCGGTCATCCTGCTTTTTGATCTGGTCTGCGAGAACGGCCTGCTGATTACCGCGTTCGCCCGCGACGGCGCGGGCCCTGCGCTGGTCCGCCTTCGCCGCGCTCAATGCCTCGGTGAGGGCCACATAGTCGGGGTTCTTGGACGTCGACTCCGCGATCCACTCTTCGCGCTCGCGGATCTCCGTCTCCAGCTTGGCAAGGTCGACGGTCCCGAAGTCGCCCATCCCCTCGGCGATCTGCCGCATGTTGTTGCCACGGATCATCAGACCGTCCCGGCTTTGCCGGAACGCGGCCTTGCTCTCCGCGGCCTTGGTGAGGTCGCCTTCGAGGCTTCGCAGATCTCGTCTCAGATAGGCAAGGCGTTCGGCCGTATCCCATCCAAGTACAAAGGCCGCCCGATCATCGACAAGCCGCCGGTCGTCCTTGACGTGGCGGTCTCCGTCCCGGCTTTGGCCCGCCTTGGTGAGCGCCCGGCGGGATTGCCGGAAGTCGCCATCGGCCGTCTCGAAACAGGCATGATCGAAGCGTCTGTCGAGGACCGCGCGGACATGGCCGGCGAAGTCGCTGTCCCGCCGCACCTCGAGCTTGCCGGCGACCCGGTCCGTGCCGTGCTGAGGCTGCTGCCAGGAAAGCAGGTCGACCCGATCGTACTCCAGCTTGAGGCCGAGATGGCGGCGATCGATCGCGCACGCCGCTTCGGCGTAGAGCCGTTGCGGCACCAGCAGCCGGCGCGCCTGATTGCCCAGCAGGCGGTTGAGCGCGCCCTCCCATCCCTCCGCCGCAGCCTCCGGCGCGACGCGAACGAGCTCGCCGAAAAAGGGCAGTTGCGCGGTCGAAACCCCGAGCGTCTCGGAAAGCCGCTCGCGGACCTCGATCAGCGGTCCCGGCAGGTTGGACTTGGCGCGCTCGGCGGCCTGCAGGTCGCTTTGCCGGGCCTCCCTATCCGATTCTAGCGCCGCGATATCCGCCGACAGTCGGGCCAAGGTCCTGTCCAATTCGGCAGTCTTTCCCGGAACGGCGTCGGCCGTCTCGAGCAGCGCGGCCTTGATACGGTCCCACTGCTCGGCGGTATGATGGCTGTCCTCGAAGGAGATGTCGTCCGACAGGCCGAACGACGACAAAGCGGCGGCCAGCTTCTTCAGTTCGGTCTCGACCGCGGCGATCTTCTTGCCGCGGTCTTCGATGTCGCGCTGCCAATCGCTGACGGCCTGACCGCCGAGTTCCCGCTGCCGGAGCTCAAGATCGGTGACGCGCCGGTCCATCCGCTCACGGCGCTCGCAGGCGGCCTCGTGGTCCCGGCGGATTTTCTTCAGCGACGCCCGCCGCGTCACCAGATCGCGCCGGATCGCACGGGCGACAACCGTCGTGGCCGCCGCCTTCCACTGTAGCTTGAGCCGTCCGATTTCGGCGGTTTTCCGGAAGGACCGCTCCAGTTCGTCGATTTCCCCGACGATCCGGGCGAGGCGTTTGATCTTCTCCTCGTCGGCCTTGACCGTCGCATAGGCCTCGTCGAGCGCCGCGGTGGACAGAACCAACTGGTCGGCGGTCTCGGCAAGGGCCGATGCCGGCAGGATCAATTCGCGCAGGAAAGCGGTCAGATTGTCGACGGTCTTCGTGCCGATCGCGCGCTCGAACAGCTCCCAGGCCTGTTTCATGTCCGCGACGCCGAAATGCCCGGACAGAGCGGTCAGATAGGCATGGAAGGTGTCGTAGACGCGCACCCCCAGATGGGACAGAGAGGTTCGGATTACCCGGCTCGTCGCAAACTGGGGAAAGTCGCGTTCGATATCGAGGCGGTGCCGCGCGATCACGTAGCGCTGGCTGTTGCCCTGGCCCTGCGGGTCGTATTGCACCAACCGTGCCGCCGAGATCGGCCGCTCGCGGGCATCTACGAAGATGCCCACGACAGCCATGAACTTCCGCTCCGCATAGGGGCGCAGGACGTCGAATTCCATTCGGCCATCGCGTTGCCGCTTGCCGACCACGCCCTGATAGTAGGTGCGGATATCCCGGTCGCGTTTTCTGGCCTCCGGCGTCGTCGCGTCGTTGAAGTTGGGCTCCTGGGAGATCAGCATGCGGAAGGCGTCGATCGCGGTCGTCTTGCCGACGCCGTTGCGGCCCGTAAAGATCGCCCCGCCCCGCTGCAAGCGGATGACCGATGGCCGACCGTCGTAGGTTCCGAAGTTCTGGATCTGCAGCTCCTCGAGGCGGTGACCTGCGATCCTCGGATCCGCGAGATCGACCGGATCCGCTTGGCCGACCGACGTCATGCCGCCGGTCGCTGGCGCTTCGACGGCCGTGCCGGCGTCCCTGGCACGAGGATCTCGATCAAGACTATTCATGGCGTCCTACCGGCGCCGGCGCGCCGTTTGCCCGCACGCCGTCACCGACCGGATCGGCCCCATCCTCCCCCTCCGGCTCACCGAGCAGACCCGCGACCATCTCGTGGAAGCGCAGGAGTTCGTCGCGGGACACCATGACGAGTAGGATCAGGCTCGGTCGGACGGCAGGGCGGGCGTCAAGGTCCGTTTCCTCCAGCAGGCCGTAGTCCTGGAACTTACGGAGCGCGACGTCGATCCGCTTTATCAGCGTCGCTTCGTTGTTGCGCTGCACCTCGGACTGCAAATTGACGATGGCGCGATGGATCTCGCTCTTGAGCAGCGTCAGATCGTAAATGCCCAGACTGGCGGCGGTATTGAGCTTCTCGTGCAGATAGGTCAGCACTTGGCTCTCGAAAAAGCTCAAGGCTCGGGACTTGAGCACCGGCGGCAGAACCGCTTTGCCGGCATCCGCGGCGCGCCGCTCTCGCTGGGCTTCGGTCATCTGCCGCAGGAGCGCGATCCGATAGTCGGCATGCACGACCAGTTCGACGCCGATCGCGCGGAACCAACGGGACAGGTGATCCTGGCCAGCAAGGATCTCGGCCCAGATTTCCGGATCTTCATCCTCTGTCAGCGGGCCGGACAAGAGCCTTACCTTCGCATGCTCGATCGTCAGCGCGTCATCCTTGGCCATCACCTTTCCCTCACGGAGCGGTCGTAGGCGTCGCATCCTTGCCGCCCGCCGCAATAGGGCCGTCCGCCATTCTCTAGATATCCTCCGTCATCCCGTAATCCCTCCCGCCCGCACCCTGTCCAGCATGGCGCTCAGACAGGCCCGCAGGCCGTCCTTCTCGATCGCCCACCATGCCTCCGGGTCGATGCTGACGGCGTCTGGCACCAGGCAGTGGATGTCTTCGATCCCCGCACCATGCACACCGCTGGGCAGAAAGACGGGATCGAAGAAGGTGCAGGTGCCGAGGCCGATCGGATCCTCATGCTGGTCGATCAGCCGGATGACGGCGATCCGCTCCGGATCGAAGCGCGAGGGCAGGTGCTGTACCGCAAGCTCGATGAAGGCGTTCAGCTCCAGGAGCCCGTACTTTAGCGGAAAGAGGGCGAGAACCTCACTCAAGCGGACGTCATCCCTGCCCACCCGCTTTCGTGCGAGCGCGATCCGCAGTTTCAGTTGCGCGCGGGCAATATGCGCCTGGCGGCGCATCTCGCGCTCGAAGGCACCGGGGTCCGACTCGTCGTCCGTGGCATCGGCTGGCGGCGCCGGCCGGGCGCGCGCCGCGAGGTTGGCGGGGAAGCGGATGTCCGCGGTCGGATGCGGCTTGAGCGCCGTACCCGGCAACACGATTCCGACGCCCTTGAGCCGCGGATCCCTGGGCGTCGGCGCGAGGCGATCGCGCAGGTCGACGAAGCGTGCCCCGAGCGATTTGTGAGTGCGGCTGACGGCGCGCATTTCGTCGATATCCTCTCGGACGACGATGCCGCGCAGTTGCTCATAGTAGCCGGTGAATTCGGCGTCGATCTTGCGCGATCGGTCAAAGAAGCTCTCGACCGCGCCATCGAATCGCGCCGGCGCCTTGCCGGTCGCAATAAACCGCTTGTGGATTGCCGGATGGCGCTTGAGCTCTTCCACCCTCCGGCGTGTGGCCAGGCGCAGCTGATCGTCGGTCAGAAGCTGGCGGAAGGCGTCGAGCGACGCGTATTCGTCGGTCTCGCGAACCTTGTCTTCCTCCGAAAAGACGAGGTCGAGAAGCCGCCCTTTCGGGGCCTCGGAGGTCATCACGATATCCTGGGTGCTCGCCCGGTGTTGCCCCATCAGCTCACGAACCTGATCGAGATCGGCACCGATCGCGCCATGCAGACGCAGAAGCTCCTCGAACTCGGCGACCAGCTCCCGTTCCGGCATGACCTCGACGCGCCCCGTCCGCTCAATCTCGGCGATCTCCCGCTCGGCGCGCTGGATCTGCGTCTTCAGTTCGCCAATCCGCCGATCGGGACTGCCGCTGGCGCGCGCCGAAAGATCGCCGGCCAAGTCGACGAAGCGCTTGAGCCGGCTCTCGGTCGAGACGGATCGGCCGGCCTCGACCGAGGCGAGGATCGTATGCGCCTCGCGCCCGGCGGCCGTCAGACGATAGTGCTTCAGACCGGATGGGGCGGCATGGACCGAGAACCAATGCGCCCCGCGAAGGTTCGACCACTGCTCGAGGTACGACTTCGGATCGTCCTGGATCCGAGTGTCCTCCGCCGCTTCGATGTCGATCGCGCGGGCGGCATTCAGGAGCCGGTCCAGCGTGGCGCAAAGCTCGTCCTCAGCCACCTCGCTACGTTCCGGGTTGATGAAGCAGATGCGCGTGAGGGCCGCGGCGATCGGAAAACGCCGCGCGGCGAAGATCCGCAGAACGGCGCTGCTGCCATGCAGCAGATGGATCGCTTTCAGCGTGTCGAGCAATTCAGGCATGGCGCGACCTGGGGATCCAACCAGCTATCGTCGATCGCTCGGGATACCGCGAATCGGCAATCAGAGTTGTATTGTCTATCAGGAAAGCAAGCAAAAGTGATTCCTTCATTGGGAGCAGCCTTTCCCGATAAGCGATCATTGGAAGGGGCATCCCCGATAACATCTCCCTGCTGACCCAATCTCAAATATTGTTCGCTTTTTGTTCTTTTCAAGCTATCATTGGGTTTGCCGCGAACGCAATGCTGTTTCTGCCTCCTTGGCAGCAGCTTGAATGGCAGCAAGGGCAGAACAGTGGAGTGGATGCGGAGATTAGAGGCTCTATTCTCCGCACTTTATACGCTGATTACTCTTGCGCTTGCGGAGATGGCGTCGCACAATATCCGCAGAATCAGCGGAGAACATATGTGTATATCTGGGAGTTGCCGGATTGGCCACATTTTCGTTGGGACCAAGAGCGACTGACGATGGCGTTGGCCCAGGCACGCCACGATCAAGGGCGACTGTTGGGCCGCATGGAAGCGCTCGGCTTTTCGCTCAGGGAAGAGGCCGTGCTGCGTACGCTCACCCAGGACGTGCTCAAATCGAGCGAAATCGAGGGAGAAAGGCTGGATCCTGAACAGGTTCGATCATCCATCGCCCGCCGTCTCGGCATGGATATCGGCGGCCTTAAGCCGGTCGACCGGGATGTGGAGGGCGTTGTCGAGATGATGCTCGACGCCACGCGCGGATACGACCAGCCGCTGACCGAAGAAAGGCTGTTTGCCTGGCATGCGTCGCTATTCCCGACGGGACGCAGCGGTATGACCAAGATCCGGGTCGGTGCTTGGCGCGACGACGGCAGCGGGCCGACGCAGGTGGTATCCGGCCCGCTCGGCCGCGAGCGCGTCCACTATGTAGCCCCCCCTGGGGCACGGCTGGACGACGAGATGTCAGCTTTTCTCGGCTGGTTCGAAGCGGCGGCCGAGATTGACCCGGTCTTGAAGGCCGGACTCGCCCATCTATGGTTCGTCACCATCCATCCCTTTGACGATGGCAACGGCCGCATCGCCCGAGCCATCGCCGATATGGCGCTGGCCCGGTCCGAGCGTACTGCTCAGCGTTTCTACAGCATGTCGGCTCAGATCCGGCTTGAGCGAAACGCTTACTACGGCACCCTTGAGGCAACGCAAAAAGGTGGGATGGATGTGACGGATTGGCAGGCGTGGTTCCTAGCCTGCCTCACACGCGCGATTGCGAGCGCCGAGGACATCCTGGCGTTGGTGTTGTTCAAGGCGCGCTTCTGGAGCAGGTTCGCCAGCGAGGCCCTCAATGACCGGCAGATCAAGGTGATCAACCGATTGCTGGACGGGTTCGAGGGCAAGCTGACCTCATCCAAATGGGCGAGGCTCGCCAAATGCTCTCAGGATACCGCCTATCGAGATATTCTCGACTTGATGGAACGGGGCATTCTCAAAAAGAACCCTGGAGGTGGCCGCAGTACCAGCTACGACATCGTCGGTGTTTGAGA
>JAKSBE010000332.1 GCA_022361275.1 Kiloniellales bacterium | reverse complement strand
GCCACGGGCCAAGGAACGGGGGGTGTCCGCTCCAAGACCGTGGGTCTGGTCGACGCGCCGGGCCGGCGCTTCGTCTTCACGCTCTACGACGGCGGCGAGATCTGGACCGCCGACTTCTCCGGCGGCGACACGCCCAGGATCGCGAAGTACAAGGACGTCGGTGCCTTGCCCTACGACGCCCTGATCACCGGCGACGGCCGGCACTACATCGCCGGCCTCTTCGGCGAGGACGGCCTGGCGCACCTCGATCTCTGGGCCGAGCCGCCCAGGGTCGAGCGGATCCTCGACGGCTACGGCCGGGGCGAGGAGAAGCTGCCGGTCTACAAGATGCCGCACCTGGAGGGCTGGGCGCGGGCCGGCGACCGCTTCATCCTGCCGGCGGTCGGCCGCCACGAGCTGCTGGCGGTCGATGCCAAGAGCCTTCGGGAAGTCGGCCGCGTCCGGGTTCACGGCCAGCCGATCTTCGCCGTGGCGCGGCCCGACGGCCGCCAGGTCTGGGTCAACTTCGCCCATCCCCGCAACGACACCGTTCAGGTCGTCGACGTGCCGCGCCTGGAGGTGGTCCACGCCTTCGAGCCGGGTCCGGCGGTGCTGCACCTGGAGTTCACGCCGCGCGGCCACGAGGTCTGGATCTCGGTCCGCGACGCCGACAAGGTCGAGGTCTACGACACCCGCAGCTTCGAGAAGCTGGCCGAGCTGCCGGTCGCCAAGCCCAGCGGCATCTTCTTCTCCGCCCGTGCCCAGCGGCTCGGCCTATGATCGAGACGCTGAACCCGCTGGAGCTGGCGCTGCTCGACCGCTGGCAGCGCGACTTTCCCTTGGAGGCCCGGCCCTTCGCGGTCCTGGCCTCGGCCCTGGCGGTCGAGGAGACGACCGTGCTGGAGCGGCTCGCCGCCTTCCGGCGGCAGGGCCTGATCTCGCGGGTCGGCGCCGTGGTGCGGCCCAACACGGCGGGGGCCAGCACCCTGGCGGCCATGGCCGTGCCGCCGGCGCGCCTGGAGGCGGTGGCGGATCGGGTCAACGCAGAGCCCGCAGTCAACCACAACTACCAGCGCGAACACGACCTCAATCTCTGGTTCGTCGTGGCCGCGGCCGACCCCGCGGCCGTGGCGGAGACGCTGGCGGGCATCTCTCGGGACAGCGGCCTCGAAGTACTCGACCTGCCGCTGGAGCGGGCCTACCACATCGATCTGGGCTTCGGACTGGAGGGGAGGGACCGCTGCACGCGCAGGTATGTCGCGGGCGGCGCTGCGCCGACGATCGAAGCCGACGCCGCCGACCGCCGTC
Source organism: Kiloniellales bacterium (assembly GCA_022361275.1). Lineage (GTDB taxonomy): Bacteria > Pseudomonadota > Alphaproteobacteria > Kiloniellales > JAKSBE01 > JAKSBE01. The sequence goes on along the minus strand of JAKSBE010000332.1, from coordinate 3,989 downwards.
TGCTCTCGGCCATCGAGGACGGCCTGCCCCTGGTGCCGCGTCCCTTCGCCAAGATCGCCCAGAGCCTCGGCTGGACCGAGACCGAGGCGCTCGACCGCCTGCGCCGACTCTGCGCCGGCGGGGTCGTCTCCCGCTTCGGCCTGGTGGTCCGGCACCGCAGCCTCGGCTACCGGGCCAACGCCATGGCGGTCTGGGACGTTCCCGACGACGGCGTCGACAGGGTCGCCGCGGACTTCGCCGGCCAGTCCTTCGTCACCCTCTGCTATCGCCGACCGCGGCGCCGGCCGCGCTGGCCCTACAACCTCTTCTGCATGATCCACGGCCGCGACCGGCTCACGGTCGAGGCGCAGGTCGGCCGGCTGAACGACATCGCGGGGACGCGGGCGCTGCCGCAGGCCGTGCTCTTCAGCCGCCGCTGCTTCAAGCAGCGCGGCGCCCGCTTCTCCGGCGAGGCGAAGGAGGCGGCCGCATGACTTCGCAGCTCGACAGTCTGGACCGCCGGATCGTCAACGGGCTGCAGGGCGGCTTCCCGATCTGCGAGCGGCCCTATGCGGAGGCGGCCGAGGCCCTGGGCATCGAGGAGGTCGAGCTGATCGCGCGCCTCGGCCGGCTGGTCGAGACCGGCGCGCTGAGCCGCTTCGCGCCCCTGTTCAACGCCGAGCGCCTGGGCGGCGCGGTCTGCCTCTGCGGGATGGCCGTGCCGGCGGCGCGCTTCGATGCGGTCGCGGCGCAGGTCAACGCCCATCCCGAGGTCGCGCACAACTACGCCCGCGATCACGCCCTCAACATGTGGTTCGTGCTGGCGAGCGAGCATCCCGCGCGCATCGAAGAGATCGCGGCGGCGATCGAGGCCGAGACCGGCCTGACCGTCTACCGCCTGCCCAAGCTGGACGAGTACTTCATCGGCCTGAAGGTGGAGGTCTGACCGTGCTCGACGACCTGGACCGCCGGATCATCGCCGCCACCCAGACCGGCCTGCCGTTGACGCCGCGGCCCTACCACGCCCTGGCCGACACGCTGGGCGTCCCGGCGCAGGAGGTGATGGACCGCCTGCGCGCGATGCAGGCGCGCGGCGTGGTGCGCCGCATCGGCGCGGTGCCCAACCACTACGCCCTGGGCTGGCGCGCCAACGGCATGAGCGTCTGGGACGTCGCGGACTCCCGGGTCGCGGACCTGGGGCCGCGGGTCGGGGCCCTGGACTTCGTCAGCCACTGCTACCGCCGGCCGCGGCACCTGCCGCTCTGGCCCTACAACCTCTTCGCCATGGTCCACGGCCGCGGCCGCGACGAGGTGGAAGAGAAGGCGGCGCGCATTGCGGCCCTGCTGGGCCCGGCGTCGCGCGCTCACGAGGTGCTCTACAGCACCCGTATCCTGAAGAAGACCGGTCTGCGGATCGCGGCCTGAGGAGAGACGGATGTTCCGGCTCAGTCAGTTCATGAAGGAGATCGCGGCCCCGACCCCGCTGGGGCCGAAGCGCAACCCGCCGGGGCCGGTGGTGATCTGGAACCTGATCCGCCGCTGCAACCTGCTGTGCAAGCACTGCTATTCGATCTCCGGCGACGTCGACTTCCCGGGCGAGCTCTCGACCGAGCAGGTCTTCGGCGTGATGGACGACCTCAGGGCCTTCCGGGTGCCGGTCCTGATCCTCTCCGGCGGCGAGCCGCTGCTGCGTCCCGACATCTTCGAGATCTCCCGGCGGGCCAAGGACCTCGGCTTCTACGTCGGCCTCTCGTCCAACGGCACCCTGATCGACGAGGCCAACATCGGGCGGATCCGGGACATCGGCTACGACTACGTCGGCATCTCCCTCGACGGCCTGGGCGAGACCCACGACCGCTTCCGCGGCCGCGACGGCGCCTTCCAGGAGTCCCTGGCCGCCGTCCGGCTCTGCCGCGAGCGGGGGATCAAGGTCGGCCTGCGCTTCACCATGACCCTGGACAATGCCCGTCAGCTCCCGGCCCTGCTCGATCTGGCGGAGGCCGAGGGCGTCGACAAGTTCTACCTCTCGCACCTGGTCTACGCCGGCCGGGGCAACAAGAACCGCGGCGACGACGCCCGCTGGCAGGTGACCCGCGACGCCATGGACCTGCTCTTCGAGCGGGCCTGGGCCGACGCGGCGGCCGGGCGTCACAAGGAATACGTCACCGGCAACAACGATGCCGACGGGGTCTACCTGCTGTTCTGGGTCCGGCGGCGCTTCCCCGAGCTGGCCGCGCACGTCGGCGCCAAGCTGGCCCAGTGGGGCGGCAACGCCTCGGGGGTCAACGTCGCCAACATCGACAACCTGGGCCACGTCCACCCCGACACCTTCTGGTGGCACTACAGCCTGGGCAACGTCAGGGAGCGGCCTTTCTCGGAGATCTGGACCGACCTCTCCGACCCGATCCTGGCCGGCCTCAAGCAGCGGCCGCGCCGGGTCAAGGGCCGCTGCGGCGCCTGCCGGCACTTCGACATCTGCGGCGGCAACACCCGGGTCCGCGCCCTGCAACTGACCGGCGATCCCTGGGCGGAGGACCCGGCCTGCTACCTGAGCGACGAAGAGATCGGCGTCGCGGACGGTGGCGAGCGCCTGACCGTGACACCTTACAGGGGACGCAAGCATGAAGCGGCTCACCTGCGCGCTTAGTCTGCTCCTGCTGGGCTGGACCGTGCAGGCCCCGGCGGCCGAAGCGGGCGATGCGCTCTACGCCGCGCACTGCGCCGCCTGCCACGGTGCCGGCCGCCTGGGCGGGACCGGGCCGGCGCTGCTGCCGGAGAACCTGCGCCGGCTGAAGCGGGCCAAGGCGGCCAAGGTCATTGCCGAGGGCCGCGCCGCGACCCAGATGCCCGGCTTCGCCGAGACCCTGAGCGCGGCCGAGATCGAGGGGCTGGTGGCGCTGATCTACACGCCGCTGCCCGGGTTGCCGGCCTGGGGCGCGGCCGAGATCGAAGCCAGCCGCAGCCTCGATGACGCCGCCGCCGGGGTGGAAAAACCGGTCTTCGACGCCGATCCGCTCAATCTCTTCGTCGTGGTCGAGACCGGCGATCACCACGCGACCGTCCTGGACGGCGACCGCTTCGTGCCGCTGCACCGATTCCAGACCCGCTTCGCCCTGCACGGCGGGCCCAAGTTCACGCCGGACGGCCGCCACGTCTTCTTCATGTCGCGCGACGGCTGGGTGACCAAGTTCGACCTCTACACCCTGGCCACGGTCGCCGAGGTCCGCGCCGGCATCAATTCCCGCAACATCGCGATCTCGGAGGACGGCCGGCACATCGCGGTCGCCAACTACCTGCCGCACACGCTCGTGCTGCTCAGCGCCGCCGACCTCTCGGTCGATAAGGTCATCCCGGCGGTCGACCGCTGGGGCAGGCCGTCGCGGGTCTCGGCCGTCTACCAGGCGCGGCCGCGCAAGAGCTTCGTCGCCGCGCTCAAGGACGTGCCGGAGATCTGGGAGATCGCCACCGATCCCGAGGCACCGGCGGTTTTCGCCGGCCTGGTCCATTCCCACGAGACCGGAATGAAGGAGGCGCTGGCCGCGGAATCGGGCCTCTTCGCCCTGCGCCGCATCGAGGCGCCGGAGCCGCTGGACGACTTCTTCTTCACCCCGGACTACCGCAACCTCATCGGCTCGGCCCGGGACGGGCAGAGCGCGGTGGTGGTCAACCTCAACGTCGGCCGCGACATCGCCCGGGTCGACCTGCCCGGCCTGCCGCACCTGGGCTCGGGCATCGCCTGGCGCTACCGGGGCCGGCCGGTCATGGCGACGCCGCACCTCAAGGAGGCCCGGCTCAGCGTCATCGACCTGGCGGACTGGTCGATCGTGAAGACCATCGAGACCAAGGGCCCGGGCTTCTTCCTGCGCAGCCACGAGAACACGCGCTACGCCTGGACCGACGTCTTCTTCGGGCCGCACCGCGACCTGGTGCACGTGATCGACAAGCAGACCCTGGAGATCGCCAAGACCCTGCGGCCGGCGCCGGGCAAGACCGCGGCCCATGTCGAGTTC
>JAKSBE010000557.1 GCA_022361275.1 Kiloniellales bacterium | reverse complement strand
TCGGATGTGATGTTCGTGACCACGGCGAACACGCTGCGCATGCCGCAGCCGCTGCTGGACCGGATGGAGATCATCCGCATCGCCGGCTACACCGAGGACGAGAAGGTCGAGATCGCCAAGCGCCACCTGATCCCGAAGCAGGTCAAGGAGCACGGACTGAAGGACGGCGAGTGGTCGATTTCGGATCAGGCCCTGCGGGACGTGATTCGCTACTACACGCGCGAGGCCGGGGTCCGGAACCTCGAGCGCGAGCTGGCCAACCTGGCACGCAAGGCGGTCAAGGAGATCGCGGTCAGCAAGGTCGACAAGGTCCACCTGAGCCGGCGCAACCTCGAGAAGTTCGCCGGCGTCCGTCGGCACCGCTACGGCGAGATCGAGCTCGAGGACCTGGTCGGCGTCTCGACCGGTCTGGCCTGGACCGAGGTCGGCGGCGAGCTGCTGTCGATCGAAGCGGTGACCGTGCCCGGCAAGGGCAGGGTGACCTCGACCGGCAAGCTGGGCGACGTCATGAAGGAATCGATCCAGGCCGCCGAGTCCTTCGTCAAGAGCCGCTGTTTCGCCTTCGGCATTCAGACGAGTGTCTTCGAGAGCAAGGACATTCACGTGCACGTCCCTGAAGGGGCGACTCCCAAGGACGGCCCCTCGGCCGGCGTCGCGATGGTGACCGCGATCGTCTCGGTCCTGACCGGTATCCCGATCCGTCGCGATGTCGCCATGACCGGCGAGATCACGCTGCGGGGTCGGGTTCTGCCGATCGGCGGCCTCAAGGAGAAGCTGCTCGCCGCGCTCAGGGCCGGCACCAAGACCGTCGTGATCCCGAAGGAGAACGAGAAAGACTTGGCAGAGATCCCGGAGAACGTGAAGCGGGGCCTTGAGATCATCTCGGCCGATTCGGTGGATCAGATCCTCGAGCACGCTCTCCAGCACTCTCCGACTCCGATCGAACCGCCGGAGGGAGAGGTCGAGGCCGTTCCGACCTCGGCCGGCGAGGACGAGCATACCGGCGTGACAACCCACTAAAGTCCTGAATCATTTTTGGGACAAGGGGCGCGGAAGCCGCCAAAAACCGGAGAATTCCGGCGTTCTCAGATTGACTGCGCGCGCGCGGGAGTCCTACACTCACGCACCTTTGCAGCGGATTCTCGCATTTTTTCTCTTTCCATCTACCCGACGTAATGAGGGGGGTTCATCGTGAACAAGAACGACCTTATCGCCGCCGTCGCTGACAGCACGGGATTGTCCAAGGCGGACAGCGCCAAGGCCGTGGACAGCGTTTTCGACTCTATTACCGGGTCCTTGAAGAAGGGCACGGAGGTGCGCCTTGTCGGCTTTGGCACCTTCAGCGTGGCCCGGCGCAAGGCCTCCGAGGGCCGTAACCCGCGGACTGGGGAAAAGATCGATATCCCGGAGTCGAATCAGGCGAAGTTCAAGGCCGGAAAGGGCCTCAAGGACGCCCTCAACTGATTTGCGGCCGTTAGGCCGCCGAATCCTTTGTGAACGGCCGCCCGGTGCCTTCCGGGCGGCCGTTGTCTGTTCTGCGGAGAAGCAGCGGGCGCCGGCTCCGCTTGGGCATGCAGGATCGGGGGATCCGGGTTAGACTGGGTCCGATCTTGATCTAATTGACCGGTCCAAAGCATGATTTTCAGAGGCTGCGCCGCTGCAAAGTGGTGCGATCATGCGCCGAGGGCGGTTAGCTCAGCTGGAAGAGCGTCTGGTTTACACCCAGAAGGTCGGCGGTTCGAACCCGTCACCGCCCACCACCATCAGGCCTTCCTTCATGATCGGCACGCAGGGCGTGGTCATTCCCCCGGTTCCTGCAGGCAGCGCATCGGCTGCCGCCAGCCGGCGCAGAGGAAGCGTCCGCCCGGCCCGTCGAAAAGATCTCGGAAGCGGGGCGCCGGACCGCTTGACACCCTATCGGGGGTTCAGTACACCACTGCCTCCCGCCTGTCGGCGCAGACGGGGGTGTAGCTCAGTTGGTTAGAGCGCCGGCCTGTCACGCCGGAGGCCGCGGGTTCGAGTCCCGTCACTCCCGCCAGTTCCCCGATCAAGAAAGCCACAGCCTCCCGGCGCCAACGCGCAGGCAGGCCGCCTTAGGCTATGGATGAGGGACGCAAAGCGCGCCGGAGGCGTCTTATAGAGCCGGTTGAAGGGAATCTCGACAGTCACCTGGCCGATCTGGTTGCCAGGGGTGTTCGCGTCGGAATAGTAAAGCCCATCGAAGCGCCGCGCATCGCAGCCGTGTTGACCGTGGCGTTCGACTTCTGGGCGCCGCGGATGATCTCGTCGTGCATGGCCCCGCCGGTCAGCCCGCGGCACTGGTAGCGCCGCTCGATGTTGGCCCAGGTCCGGCCTCCCATGCCGTATTCCCGCCAGTCGCGTATCTCTGGGACAGGCTGATCGTGCCGCAGCGGTCAGGTGTCGGAACTTCCGCCACTTGGGCTCTCCATCGGAATGATCGTGGGCAGGTCGGCCAAGGGAAACTCGCCAAGGCCGGCGCTCGGGAACAGCCGCAGCCCCAGCAATCCAGGCGCCCGCAGCTTCATCGGCAGGGATCGGATCAAGACGCGCCTGCGGGGAATGTCCGGATGGGCCGCGCAGAGGCGGTTGATGGCGCCCAGCGCGCCGTCGATGAAGGGGCCGACGAGCCAGAAGCGCTGACTGCCGTGGATGATGTGGAAAGCCTCGTCCCCATGATGGACCGGGTCCTCCATCTGGCATTCGTCGACCATCTCTATTTCGCTGGTCTCTATTCGAGCGACGCCCGTCTTCGA
>JAKSBE010000072.1 GCA_022361275.1 Kiloniellales bacterium | reverse complement strand
GGACCCGATGACCTACCTGAACCCGCTCTTCACGGTCGGACGCCAGCTCTCCGACGTGATCCGCGCCAAGGAGGCGCTGGACCCCGCGGCCGCGCCCCGGAGCCGTACCGAGCGCCGGGCCAAGGCGCTGGAGCTGCTCGGGCAGGTCCACCTGCCCGACCCGGCGCGGCAGTTCGACTCCTATCCGCATCAGCTCTCGGGCGGCATGCGCCAGCGGGTGCTGATCGCCATGGCTCTCGCCGGCACGCCGCGGCTGCTGATCGCCGACGAGCCGACCACGGCCCTGGACGTGACGATCCAGGCCCAGATCCTCGATCTCGTGAAGGAGCTGGTCGAGACCCTGGGCATGGCGGTGATCATCATCTCCCACGACCTCGGCGTGGTCGCCGCCCTCTGCCGGCGCATCCTGGTGATGTACGCCGGGACCATCGTCGAGGACGCCCCGACCGCCGATCTCTTCGAGAACCCGCGGCATCCCTACACCCGCGGCCTGCTCGCGGCGATCCCGCGGCTGGACGGCTCCGTGACCGCCTTGTCCGGGATTCCCGGCAGCATCCCCAACTTCATCGAGCCGCCGCAGGGCTGTCGTTTCCACCCGCGCTGTGCCCGGGCGGGGCCGCGCTGCGGCCGCGAACGGCCGCGCAACCTGGAGGTTGCGGCGGACCATTGGGCCGCCTGCCACCTCTTCGACGGAGGCGTCGAGTGAGCGCACCGGCCGCGGCGCGGGCCCCGGGCGAGCCGCTGCTGGAGCTCCGCGGCCTGACCCGGCACTTCCGCCTGAAGGAGGGTCTGACCGGACAGCGGACGGCGGTCGCCCTCGACGGCGTCGACCTGACGCTGAGACGCGGCGCCGCCTACGGCCTGGTCGGCGAGTCGGGCTCGGGCAAGACCACCGTGGCCCGGCTGATCCTGCGGCTGCTGCAGCCGACGTCGGGGCAGATCCTCTTCGCGGGGCAGGACATCACCGGCCTGAAGGGCGAGGCGCTGATGAAGCTGCGCGAGCGGATCCAGATCGTGTTCCAGGACCCCCACGCCTCCCTCAACCCCAGGCAGACGATTCTCTTCTCCGTGGCCGAGCCGCTGGTGATCCATCGCGGCCTCAGGGGCCCGGCATTGCGGCGCCGGGTCGAGGAACTGCTGGAGACTGTCGGCCTGCCCGGCGGCTTTCTCTACCGCTATCCGCACGAACTGTCGGGCGGCCAGAAGCAGCGGGCCTGCATCGCCCGCGCGGTCGCCCTGAACCCCGAACTGCTGGTGCTGGACGAGCCGACCTCGGCGCTCGACGTGTCGGTCCAGGCCCAGGTGCTGGAGTTCCTGCGCGACCTCAAGGCCCGCCTCGACCTGACCTATCTCTTCATCTCCCACGACCTCTCCGTCGTGCGCTACCTCTGCGACCGCGTCGCCGTGATGTACATGGGCAAGGTCGTCGAGGAGGGCGCGGTCGGCGCCGTCTTCGAGAGCCCCAGCCATCCCTATACCGAGTCGCTGCTCTCCGCCGTACCCTTGCCGCAGGCCAGGCAGCCGGAGGGCCGGATCGTCCTGTCCGGCGACGTACCCAGTGCGACGGCCATCCCGCGGGGCTGCGCCTTTCATCCGCGTTGCCCGCGTAGGATCGGAGCGGTCTGCGAGACGGCCGTGCCGCGTCTCGACCCTCGGTTCCAGGACCACGCCGTCGCCTGCCACCTCTACGGCTCGGGGTCCTGACCAAACGGCGGTGCCCTACCGCGGCAGAACGTCTTTGCAGGTGAGCAGCGCCGTGACGATGGATATCAGCATCCATCGATCATGTCCTGCGAGGGCCTCTCATCCGGTTCGGCTGCTGCCTTCGGCTCATCGCCCGGTCACGATCAGGAGCCAGGGGGAGATTTGCGTGATCTCGGCGCCGTGGGACGCCGCCAGGTCCCGCAGGGTTTCAGCGGGGTTTCGCAGGCTGTAGATCCCGGTCACCCGCCGCGCGGCGAAAGCCTCGTTCTTGTTCTGCAGCAAAATGGCGCCGCTGTGATAGCGCCGCAGCACGTCGTCGATCTCGCCCACGGGCCGGTCCCGAGCGATCACCTCGCCACTGCGCCAGGCGGCGATGTCGTCCAGAAGCAGACGCCCGCGCGCGGTTTCGCCCTCGGCGCCGATGCGCAGCCACTCGCCGGTTCTACGAGGCGCTCGGCTCTCGTCCGGTCGCGCAACGCCAGGAGACCCGGCCGGACGCCTTGCTGCG
>JAKSBE010000236.1 GCA_022361275.1 Kiloniellales bacterium | reverse complement strand
CGGCCATCTCCTCGACCGCTACCCGAAGGAGTTGTCGGGCGGTCAGCGCCAGCGTGTCGCGATGGGCCGCGCCATCATCCGCGAGCCCAAGGCCTTCCTGTTCGACGAGCCGCTGTCCAATCTCGACGCCTCGCTCAGGGTGCGCATGCGCAAGGAGATTCGGGCCCTGCACGACCGGATCGGATCGACGTCGGTGTACGTCACACACGACCAGATCGAGGCCATGACCATGGCGGACCACGTGGTCGTCCTGCGCGCCGGGGTCGTCGAGCAGCAAGGCGCCCCGCTCGAGCTCTATGGGCGGCCGGCCAACAAGTTCGTCGCCGGGTTCATCGGCTCGCCATCCATGAACTTCGTGGCAGGGATCGTCGCCGAGGACGGCAAGAGCGTCACGCTCGAGCTGCGCGACACGCCGACGATCGCCGTCGGCCGCGCCCTGGAGCCCGGCCGAGCCGTCATTGCGGGCCTTCGGCCGGAACATATCGAGGTGACGGAGCCGGGAGCGACCGGTGCGGCGGCCATGCGGATCAGCGCCGCCGAGGCGACCGGATCCGCGAGCTATCTCTTCTCTGACGACGACCGGGAACTGATCGTCGTGACCGACGGTACCAGCGATCTGAAAAAAGGGGACGAGATTGGTTTCCGCATCGCCCCGGAGCGCGTCCATCTCTTCGATCCCGAGACGGAAGAGTCGCTGTCCCTTACGCGGTAAAGCGACCGTGGCGCGGTGAGGTCGGCGTCGCGCAGGTTGTTGAAGATCCTCGGGCGGCCTTGCGGCGCCGTCATGCCTTGATGCAGGCGACCCGGTGCCCTTTGGCCATCGACACCAGGCTGGGGACGACCTTGCAGCATTCGGTATCGGCGAGGCGGCAGCGGGGGCGAAAGACACAGCCTTCGGGCAAGGCGGTCGCGGATGGAGGCTCGCCACCCAGGGCCCTGAAGGTCCGGGTCGTATCGGCCAGCGAAGGACGGTTTTCGATCAAGGCTTGCGTATAGGGATGCAGGGCTCTCGTAAAGACAGCTTGCGCCGCGCCCTCTTCCATGACGCGCCCGAGATAGAGAACGACGATCCGGTCGGCGATGCGCTGCACGACGGCGAGGTCATGGCTGATGAAGATGAGCGCATGGCCGTAGACGTCGCGGAGGTCCAGCAGGAGGTTGAGGATCTGCGCTTGAATCGACAGATCCAGCGCCGCCACCGATTCATCGCAGACGATGACCCGCGGCTTCACCGCGAGCGCGCGCGCGATGTTGATGCGCTGGCGCTGACCGCCGGAGAACTGGTGCGGATAGCGTTCCATGGCGGTGGGATCGAGCCCCACCCGTGCGAGCAGCTCGACCGCCAGATCGCGTGCCTCGCTCCGCTTGACGAGACCGTGAAAGATCGGAGCTTCGACCAATTGGTCGCCCACGCGACGCCGGGGATTGAGCGCGGCGGAAGCGTCCTGGAAGATCATCTGGAGATCGAGGTTGAGCGGCGTCCCCTTGTCGCTGACGGGGCGCCCTTCGAAGAGCACCTCTCCTGCGTCGGGTTCTTCCAAGCCGACGAGCAGCCGGCCGAGCGTGGACTTTCCGCAGCCCGACTCACCGACGATGCCCAGCACTTCGCCCGGCAGGACCTCGAGGTCGACTCCGTTGACGGCATGGATCACCTCGTCGCGCACCTTGCCCCCGAGACGCCGGACGAGGCGCCCGATCAGATCGGGGCGGGCCTCGTACCGCTTGACGAGCGATCTGGCGGTCAGCAAGGCTTCAGTCATGGCAGGGCGCCCGACAGAGGGTGCCAGCAAGCGACCACCTGTCCCCGTCCGTTGTCCGATGGCTGCGGCGCCGTCCCGCAGGTGGAGTCGGCCCTCGGACACCTGGGCGCGAAGACACAGCCGGCCGGCCTGTCTTGGAGCGCGGGCGCCGTGCCGTCGATCTGTCGGAGGCGGCGGTCGGCCTGCAGCGGGCTTTCGGGCAGCGGGCTTTCGGGCGAGCAATCCAGGAGACCGCGCGTATAGGGGTGGCGCGGAGACTGCATGACCCGCTGCGTCGGGCCCCGCTCAACGACGGTCCCGGCGTACATCACGGCGACCCGGTCGGCCAATCCCGCGACGACGGAAAGGTCGTGCGTGATCCAGATCCAGGCCGCACCGCTGACTCGGGCCAGCCGTTGGACCTCGGAAAGAATCTGGGCCTGGACCGTCACGTCCAGTGCCGTCGTCGGCTCGTCCGCGATGATGAGATCCGGCTGGTGGAGCAAGGCGATGGCGATGGCCACACGTTGGCGCATGCCGCCGGAGTACTCGTGCGGATAGGAGGAAAGACGTGCTTCGGCGTCTCCGAAGCCGACCGTCTTGAGCGTTGTCACCGCCATCTCCCTGGCCCGCCGTCGGCTCACGTCGGCGTGGGCATGAACCGTTTCCGTCATTTGTGTGCCGATGGTCAGGGCGGGATTCAGGGTCATCATCGGATCCTGCAGGATCATGGCGATGCGGTTGCCGCGCAGGCTGCGCAAACGGGCCGCCGAGGCCTTTGCAAGATCCTCGCCCTTGAAGTCGATCCGCCCCTTCGAGATCCGCACCGGGGGATCCAGGGCGCCCATGATGGCAAAGCCGGTCAGGGTCTTGCCGGAACCGGATTCGCCGACCAGCCCGAGCACTTCACCGCGCGCAACCCTTAGGTTGACGTCTTCCACCGCGGTCAAGGTCCCCTCGGGGCGGTCGATGACGATGGTGAGATCACGGACCTCGAGAATCGGCCCTTTGTCTTCGTTCATCGGCGCAGCCTCGGATTGACCATCTCGCGCAGTCGGTCGGCGACCAGATTGATCGAGAAAACCGTCACCAGCAGCAGCAGGCCCGGAAAGAGGCTGATCCAGTATTGCCCGGACAGCAGGTAGTCGAAGCCGTTTGCGATCAGCAGACCCAGGGACGGCTCGGTCAAGGGCAGCCCCAAGCCGAGAAAGGAAAGCGTCGCTTCCAGCGTCACGGCCGAAGCGAGCTGCACGCTGGCGACGACCAGAATCGGTGGCATCACGTTCGGCAAGAGGTGTTGGAAGAGAATGCGCCGTGTCGGCAGACCCAGGAGACGGGCCGCCTGGACGTACTCCCGCGATCGCTCCGCGATGGCGGCACCGCGCACGGTTCTGGCGTAGAAGGCCCACTGCACCAGCATCAGGGCGATGATGGTCTTGTCGATTCCGCGGCCGAAGACCGCCAGCAGCATGAGCGCGATCAGGATGGCGGGAAAGCTCAGCTGGATCTCTACCAGGCGCATGACGAGGGTCTCGACGATACCGCGCGCGTAGGCGGCAAAGAGGCCGAGCGCCGTGCCGACGACGAGGGCGAGGGTTCCGGCGGAAAGGGCAACCATGAAGCTCGCGCGCAGACCGTAGAGGAGCGCACTGACCAGATCGCGTCCCTGGGCATCGGTGCCGAGCCAGAAGACCTGGCCCAGGCCGCCGGTCGCGCCGGGCGGCAGCTCGCCGTCCATGAAGTCGATTGCTGTCAGGTCATAAGGGTTCTGCGGGGCGATCAACGGCGCAAGAAAGGCGGTCAGGCCGAGAACGATCGTCAGGACCAGCCCGGCGACCGCGGCGGGCGAGCGCTGGAAATCGCGCCAGAACTGTGATCGGGCGCTGGAAACGAGGGGCTCGCTGCCAATGGACGCCGTCAATCTATGGTCCTCCGGGCACGCGGGTCCAGCAGGGTGTAGAGCAGATCGACCACCAGATTGATGATGACGAAAAAGACTACGATCAAGGTCAGGTAGGCGACGATGACAGGACGGTCGAGATTGTTGATGCTGTCGATCAGGAGCTTTCCGATGCCGGGATAGGCGAAGACCGTTTCGGTGACGATCGATCCGGCGAGCAGACTGCCGAGCTCCAGTCCGAGCACGGTCACGACCGGGATCATGACGTTCTTCAGGGCGTGCAGAAGAACCACGCGGCCTTCGTGCAGCCCCTTGAGCCGGGCGAACTTGATGTAGTCCAGCAACAGGACTTCGCGCATGCCCGCGCTGACCAGGCGAATGATCAGGGAGATCGAGGCGAGCGAAAGCATCAGCCCCGGCATGATGAGGTGCGCCCAGCCGTCGCGGGTGAAAAGGGCCGACGAGACGCTGCCAAGCTGGTCGGTTTCGCCGCGCCCGATGGACGGCAGGACGCCCAGCTCCACCGAAAGGACGAGGATCAGCATCATGCCGAACCAGAAGTTGGGCAGGCTGAACCCCAGGATGGACACGCTCATGATCGACCTGCCCAGAAAGCGCTCGGGGTACAGGCCGGCCAGGATCCCGAGGGGAATCCCAAGGGCGACCGACAGCAGGAAGGCCACCAGGGTCAGCTCGATCGTGGCCGGAAGCCGTTCCATGATGACGTCGATCACCGGCCGGCTCGAGACGAAGGAGGTTCCGAAATCGGCGCTCGCCAAGCGGGCTATGTACGTGAGGTATTGCTCGTGAAACGGGCGGTCGAGGCCCAGGCGGGCGGCGGCCGCCTCGATCTCGGTCTCGCTTGCAGCCTCGTGGGCGAGGAGCTGAACCGGATCGCCGATCTTGTAGACCCCGACGAAACTGACAAACGAAAGCGCCAGAACGACGCCGATGGCCTGGAGGCTGCGTCGGAAGATGACCTCGAGCATTCGGCGCTTTCGTTTCTCTCAGGGATTCAGGCCGCGTTCGGCGGCCTGGAGACCCGGCGGCCTACTTGGCCGGCCGCGTCGCCGATCCGAGGGTAAACTGGCTGACCTGCGGCAGGTAGGTCAGATCGGACCGGGTCGCCCAGGTGGCCTTCTGGGCATAGAGCGGGATGATGGCGTAGTCCTCGATGACGACCTTCATCGCGTCTTCGAGGAGCGTCCGGCGCAGTTCGGCATCCAGCGTCCGCTGCGCCTTGGCGACCATCTCGTCGACCTGTGCGTTGGAATAGCGGCCGCGGTTGGACGGCCCCTTGCCATTGGGCTTGTCGCGCGTGACGGCGATGCCGTTCAAGGTGTAGGCGGCTTCTCCCGAGCCCGTGCCCCAGCTGTGCAGCATGTGCGAGAACGCGAAGTCGTTCGCCTTGGGAATGTAGACGGCGTGCGGCATGGTCTGGAGTTCGGTCGTAATGCCGATCCGCGCCCAGAGCTGCGCCAGCGCCTGCACGACATCGGCCGCATAGGCAATCCGGTCCGTCGAGGCGTGGAACACCATGTTGAAGCCCTCTGGATATCCCGCCTCCGCCAGCAGAGCACGGGCGCCTTCGGGATCGTATGGCTCGACCGGGATGGAGGCGTTATGGCCAAAGAAGCCTTCCGGGACCAGGTTGGAGGTCAGCACGCCGTCGCCGCCCAAGGCCCGATCGATAAGCGCTTCCCGGTTGATCGCCTGCGAAAGCGCCTGGCGGACACGCCGATCCAGCATCGGGTTCGTCTGGAGCGGTTGGCCGGATTTGTCGGTCGCGTGGTTGGCGAGCGGCGCCTCGTGCATGACGTCCAGGGCGATGAAGACGACACGGTTTGTCGGGCCGGACCAGACGGTTGCGTTCCCTGATCGCTTGATCCGTGCGACGTCGTTGGCCGGGACGCGCTCGATCACGTCCACATCGCCGGCAAGGAGTGCCGCGACCCTTGCCGGTCCGCTGTCGACCACTCGGATCGTGAGTTTTTGCCAGGGCTCGGCGCCGGCCCAATAGTCCGGGTTCCGCTCGAGTTCGTAGATCTCGCCGGCACGGCTCGAGACGAACTTGTAGGGGCCGGTGCCGATCATGGCGTTGCCCCTGATGTAGTCGTCGGTGGTCGCGTTCTTGCCGACTTCATCGCTGACGATGACGAAGTAGGAGAGGTTGCCGGGCAGATCGGGCACCGGCCCGTCGGTGGTCAGGCGAAGCGTGAAGTCGTCCACCGCCTCGATCTCGGTGATAGCGTCGATCGCAAAGGCGAAGGACGAGGGGCTGTCCGGCACGTCGGGCAAGCGCTCGAAGGTGAAGACGACATCGTCCGCCGTGAAGGGGGCGCCGTTGTGAAAGGTGACGCCCTGGCGCAGCTTTATCTCCCACTCGGTTTCGGAAATCGCCGTCCAGGAGGTGGCAAGAGCCGGCTGAAGCTGCAGCTTGTCGTCTCTTCTGATCAGGGGATCGAAGACGTTGAGCGCGAAGGCCGTGTTGGTTCCCGAGTTGTGGAAGTGCGGATCTATCGACGTGGGGGCCTGTGCATAGCCAAGCCGCAGATCGGCGGCCGGCGCCGGTCCGCTAAGCGCTACGGCGGCGGCGAGGCCGACGCCGACCAAGAAGAGCTTCATTTCGTCCTCCTCTGTTCTCTCTATGGCGGCCCTTCAGGCTCTTTGTAGAAAGCTTCGGAACTCCCGCAGATCGGATACCCGCTCAAGTGCAAAGACCCTATCGATCAATGTCGAGCAACGCGCCGTTCCGAGCAGCGGCGCCATCAGGTCCTCGGCCTTGGCAATGATGCCGGGTCTGTCGAGCGGATCCTCGTAGACGCCCTTTACGGCACGGGTACGGTGCGACACCCGTCGGCCATCGGCCAGCTGCACTTCGACGATGGCCTGTCGAATGGGTTTCGCATCGCGCAGCTCCTCGCTGGGAACGAGCGTGACCTTCTCCTTCATCGCAACCACCGCAGGGTCTTTCATGCGATCCGGATCGTGGCTGTCCTTGAAGGTGAAGCGGCCGTCGACCAGCATCAGAGCGACGCAGAACGGGCAACTGATGTCCGACATGCCACGATCGGCCACCACGTCGATCACGCCGGGCGGCAGATGGACCAGGACCCTGCGGACCTCCCCGCCGGTTACGCCTTCGCTTTTCATCAGGCATTCCAGGGAATCGAGAACCGCCTGAATGGGCGATCCGACGCACCATTTCTTGATGTTCGTCAACATGATCTCGAAACGAGACCCGAGGCCGTCGACAAGGACGTCTCGGTTCGGCCGTGTGGAGAAGGCATCCATGAAGTTGCCGCGCCCGTTCAGCACGTCCCGCAGGCCGGTGAAACCGTGGGCGACCATGGTTGCGGCCGAGACGCCGTTGCGCGCTGGCATCCCGCCGAAGTGAAAGGCCTTTTCGATGTGATCGTCACCGCGCATCCAGGTGGCGATGCCGGATGTCTGCTGTGCCGCGTTGGAAAAGAGATAGGGGAGGCGACCCCGCGCGATCCCGAGCAGGACGCCCGCTGCGGCTGCCGCCCCCCAGGTGCCGCCGACGGAATAGGGGCCATGCCCGCGGTCGTAGATCTCCCTCGCGCCGAGCGCGAGGTTGACCCTCGCGTAGAGATCGTAGCCGAGCACGACCGCGCGCAGGAAGTCGCCGCCGGAGGCCCCCGTTCTCTCCGCAACGGCGAGCGCTGCGGGTACGACCACGCAGCCCGGATGACCAATCGCGGCCGGATGGCTGTCGTCGGTCTCGTCGGCATGGGCGATCATGCCGTTGGCCAAAGCGGCATTCACCGCCGATGTCAGAACGTCGCTGCCCGCGACGGCCGCTTCCGGCCTGCCGCCTTGTTCCCGGCAGTAGGAGATGGCGATCCGGCCGGTCGGCAGATCGACTCCGGTGATCAGCGCGGCGAAGGTGTCCAGGATGTGGTGCTTGGCCTTTTCCGCCACCGCGTCCGGCAAGGCAGCTTTGCGGACCGATGCGACGTAATCGCACAAGGCTTCGACATGATCGGTGCTGCTTGTCAACTGCAAGTCTCTGGCTGTCCCGTTTGGTCCTTTGGAGGTATGGCCTGCCCGTTTGACAGCACCTTAGTACCGCGGAGAATGATCGGGCCAATTCAATCCGGGAATAGATTTATGCCGTTGGTGCGCAGGAGCTGTGGAATGGGCGAACCGTGGACCTGAAATGGCTCAACGATCTGGTGGCGCTGTCGGAGACCGGTGGCTTTGCGAAGGCTGCAAGGCGGCGCAGAGTGACCCAGCCGGCTTTCTCGAAGCGTATTCGTGCGCTCGAGGATTGGGTCGGTGTAAAACTGGTCAGCCGGGACGCGCATCCGGTTCGGCTGACAGAGGCGGGCGAGCGCTTTCTGATCGCGGCCCGGCAGATCACGGAGGCTGTCCTGGCGGCGAAGTCGGAGGCGCAAGCTGCGGACGGACAAAAGCCCGATTTGGTGGTTTTCACCGCCGCGACCACGCTTTCGCAGCGCTTCTTCCCAAAGTGGATTACTCGGATGAAGGCGCGATGCCCGGATCTTCGTGCCCGTATGCAGCACTACGGGCACTTCAATGCGCACTTCGAGGCCTTGGCCAACCGAGAGGTGGATTTTCTCATCGGCTATCACGACGGCTCGGCCGGCCCGAGAATTGACCGCTCCGGACTGATCTGGAAGCAGATAGGCAGGTCGTCTCTGTTGCCCGTGTCGAAATCGCTGAAGAGTGGTGCGCCGGCCTTTCCGATCGCCGAGACAGAAGAGGGTTTGATTCCTCATCTCGCAAGAACCGAAGGCTCCTATCTGGGGCTCGTGCTTGAATCGCATCTTCGCGAATGGGATCTGAAGCTGGACAATCTGTTCGAACTGACCAGCACGGTGGCGATCAAGAATATGGTTCTGGAGGGCCACGGACTTGCCTGGCTGTCGAGCGAGAGCATCGAAGCCGAATTGCGGACCGGGTCGCTCGTGCAGGCCCATCCCGACAGGTGGCGGATTCCTCTCGAAATCAGGCTCTACCGTCTGGACCGGCGAATAGGCCCTCAGGCGGAGGCCTTGTGGGATCAGGTTCGTGCCGTCTGAGAGAGGTCTTGGCGCCGTGCTCCTGGATGCAAGGGCTTGAGACGGCCGCCGGGCGCCCCGAGGCGAAGGGCGGCCCTGGGCCGCCCTAAACCGCCCTGGGCCGCTTGCGATGGTATCCCCTTGGCCGGCTGCTGTAGACTGGTGCGACCGTCTTCATGGTCGACTCCGCGCTCAAGATGACGATCGATCAAAGGTTCCACGTTCCTCGGACGCCACTCGCCGTCGTTGCCGTCGGGGACGGTATGGAGGCGCTCCTAATCCGTGCCATTCTGGAAAGCCTTGGCGCGGCCGTGACGCTCCATCTACCCGGCACGCCCCAGGACTTCCTCGAGGTCCTCGCTCAGGGTGAGTCGGCGCCGCGCTACATCGTCGTTAGCGGCCATGGCGACCGGGGCGGCTTCCTGTTCGGCGACTATGATCGAAGGATCGATACGACCATGCTGGTTGAGGGAAGCTTGCCTGCGGACGCCATCGCATCGCGCGTTCGTCTGCCAGGCAAGGTCGTGATCAGCACGGCCTGCGAGACCGGTGCCGAGGCATTCGGGGCGGCGTTCACCCGGGGGAAGGTCGCGGCCTACGTTGCCCCAAGCGGGTCGCCGGAAGGGGCCATCGTCCCACTGTTCGTGCATTGCCTGTTTCATCAACTCCTCCAGCGTAAGGCTCCGCTTGATGCCGCCTTGCGGCGCGCGCAAGCCATCGACGGCGAAGCGCGCATGTTCGTGCGCTACGGCGCCGCGGAGAAGGGCAGGTAACCGTTCCGGATCAGAGAGCTGCCGTCCGGTCAACGCGCCTCATGGCGCTGAAGATGAAGATGGCGATTTCCTTGATCGCTCCCATCGATAGCGGACGTCCGGGATCTTTTCCTCATTGTGCGCGCCATCCGTGAATCTGATGGGGCGAAAGCCGCGTTCCTCATAAAACCGCCGTGCACGAGAATTCGCCTGAAAACACCAAAGCTCAAGCGCCGCGACGCCCGTGTTCGTTGCAGCATCCAGTAGCAAGGAACCGGCTCCGCGTCCGATGAAGTCCGGGTGAGTGTGCAGTAGCCGGATCTCGTCGTTCTCTATGGCGATGAACGACACGATCGAATTGCGGTGTTCGGCAACGGTGACCTCGCACTCTTTGAGGATGATGTTCTTAACGAACCAGCGATCCTCCTCGACCGTGTGAAGTTCCGGCAGAAACGTGAGTAGCCGAGCAGAAACGTGAGTAGCCGAAGGGATGGCGAGAACACCCGGGCGATCGCATCCGCGTCGCCCGCAACCGCAGTTCTGATTGCCAGATCAGAATCCGCTAAGTCTCTCACCGGCATCTCCTTCGGCGTGTGGCCTCGCCCCGTAGCATGGGCTCGATGCCATGTCGCCACAAGTACATGCGAGGCTGTTCGTCGGCGCTAAGATGGGTCTTGGGGCCGAACCCCTGGGCTGATCCCCGTGATTCGGCGATACGCCTCCGGGTCCGTGGCCCCCTCGCAGCCAAACAGAGCGACTCGGCTTCGATCGTCGAGGCCGAGGGCCTGGCGGAGCGAAGCGTCGTACTTGGCAAGCATCAGGACGGCCAAGCCGCCGACCGCCGACTCGCCAGCGACAATCTTTCGATCGCCGTTGCGTCCTCGGGCCAGCTCTCTCATCGCCTCTTCGGCCAATGCGTCCGTGATCGTGACGAAGTCGTTTGTGAGCCACTGCAAGATCGACCAGGCGGAGGGAGAGACCTCGCGGCAAGCCAGACCTGCCATGATGGTCCTGAGGCTCCCGGCGGCCGGCGTCGGCCTCCCGGCGCGCGCACTTTGAAACAGGCAGTCGGCTTCTTCCGGCTCGACGAGTATGAAACGAGGAGACTGCCCTCGGAACGCGTTGAAGTAACCCGTGAAGACGGCTGCGGCGATGCTCCCGACGCCCCCCTGCATCAAGAGGTGCGTCGGTCGATCGCCGTTCGGCAGCTGACGGAGGGATTCTTCGACCATGGTCATGTAGCCCTGCATGACGTCACGCGGCCGCCCTGCGTAGCCGTGCGACGCCGTGCTTGTCACGATGTGCCATCCCTGCGCGGCGGCATCGGCGTTGACCCGGGCAACCGAGTCTTCGTACGCGCCGGGAACCCGGACGACCGTGGCGCCGAAGCGCTCGATCGCGGCGACCCGGGCGGCACTGACGTGCTCGTGCACGTAGACCACGCAGCGGCATCCAAATTGCCGGGCGCCCCAGGCAAGCCCGCGGCCCTGGTTGCCATCGGTGGCGACGCAGACGGTGAGGGCGCCGGTGATCGAGCGGTACTTGCCGTTTCGCAGTTCGTCGGAGGAGGCATCCTTGCCGGTTTTGGCCTTTATCTCCGCAGCCAGCAGCCTGAACACCGCATAGGGCGCGCCGAGCGCTTTGAAGCTGGCGAGCTCCGGACCAAAGCGGCCGCTCTCGTCCTTGTAGTGAATCGATGCTACGCCGAAGTGCCGGGCCAATCCGGTGAGCGACCACAGGGGCGTTTCAAGGTACCCGGGCCAGCTTGAGATCTCGGCAATCGCCGGCTCGGGGCCCGACAGATCGGCCATGGTGGCGATGGCGGCATCCCGAAGCGCCGCATCACCTGCAAGCCTGTTGTGGTGGTGTGAGAACCGCATCGTGCGCACCCGCTCTGCCAACCAAAGCAGATCTGAGGAAGGGATGTACTTCCCGATACTGCAAGGCGACCGGCCTCTGACGGCGGACGCCCGGGAAGGCCCTTTCGCTTATACACGTATCGAAGGTCCATGTATCGAAGGTCCATGCCGGCGAGCGGCCCGGGCGCCGGCTGACGGCCGCCCGGGCTGCGTTGCCTTCCGGGCGGCCGTGTGAATCGGCGTTGCGCCCTTCCCGGGCGATGCCTCAGCTTTGGCTCTGCTGTGCCGTCTCGATCTTGGCCGTCGCGCCGGTAATGGCCGGCAGGGTTTCCCCGGCGCTGATCCGGGTCAGGACCTCGACCTCCCGATCCTGCATGGCGATCGCCCGGTGTGCGACCGCTTCGATGTGGTCCGGCTTTAAGACCAGCACCCCGCTCTCGTCGGCAAGGACCGCGTCTCCCGGCTCGACGACCTGGCCGCCGCAGCTTACCGGGACGTTCAGCGCCCCGGAGAGGCCCAGGAGCTTCGTGGTGATCGGCGAGGGGCCGCGGCACCAAAGGGGCATCTCCTTCCTGCGGATTTCCCCGAGATCGGTTGCCGGCCCATCGATAATCGCGGCGACCACGCCGGCCTGTTTCGCGGCGTGGGTAACGACGCCGCCCCAGCAGGCGTGGCGAAGGTCTCCGGCGCGGTCGATGACCAGGACGTCGCCGGGACGGACCAGTCCCATGACGTGGTGGAGCAGCGTGGAGTCCGCCCCCGGCAGCCGCAGGGTTACCGCCGTGCCCGTGACGCGCTTGTCCGGCAGCACCGCCTGGATCTGCGGATCGACGAAGCCGTCATGCAGAAAGTGGCCGACGGTCGCGGTCTCCACCCGGGACAGGAGCGTCAGTCTTTCGGCGTCGATCGCCGGCGGCATGTCGTTCAGCACGAACATCAGGCGAACTCCCGCGTCGGCGTCGCCGGGTCGCCCAGAACATGGTGCTGCATGACCGGCATTTTGCCGCGCACCAGCTCTACGTAGTCGGGATCGATGCGGGCCGTCACAGAACCGATGTTGTCGGACGCCTCGGCGATCACCGTGCCCCAGGGGTCCACGATCATCGAGTGGCCGTAGCAGGGCTTACGGCCGTCGTCGTGGGTGAAGATCTGAGCCGAAGCGACCATGTAGGTTTGCGTCTCAATCGCTCGCGCCTTGATCAGCGGCGTCCAGTGGTCTTTGCCGGTCAGCAGCGTGAAGGCCGCAGGCAGTACGATCACTGTGGCGTCCTTGTCGCGCAGCGCCCGGAACAGCTCGGGAAACCGTAGATCGTAGCAGACCGCACAGCCGACCGTGACGCCGTCGAGGTCGTAGGTGACGACCTCGTTGCCGGCACGCATGGTGTCCGATTCCCGATAGCTCTGCCCGCCCGGCACGTCGACGTCGAACAGATGGATCTTGCGGTACCGAGCGATCAGCGCGCCTTCCCGGTCCCACACCGTGGTGGTGTTGTAGCACTTGTCCCCGGCGGCCTCTGCCATGCTGCCGGCATGGATATAGACTCCGTGAGCGCGCGCCAGCTCGGACATCAGCCGGCAGGCTTCGCCGTCGGGGATCGTCTCCGCATTCGCGCGTTGCCGGTCGAAATCGCTTGTCATCGATGTGAACGTCTCGGGCAGCACAATCAGATCGGGGGCATCCGTGCTGGCCGCCGTCTCGATCAGGGCACGAGCGCTGGCCAGATTGGCGGCCTTGTCTTCCTGGGTGTTCATCTGAACGACCGTTACCTTCATGAGCGTCCTCTCCTGGGCTCTAAATGGGACGTGGATCAGTGTGCCGAGCGTCGGTCCCTGGGCGTTCCTACCCCGGGCCCATGATCAGGTTCGGCAGCCAAAGCGAGATGGATGGCGCCGCCGCAAGCAGCAGCAGCACGAGGGTCAGCGGAATGAAGAAGGGCAGGACCGAGCGCACCACGTCCTCCACGGGCACCTCTGCGATCTTGGAGACGATATAGAGGCCGATTCCAAGCGGCGGCGTCGCGAGGCCGAGAATGAGGGACATCTGCATCACGATGCCGAAGTGCACGCGGTCGATACCGAAGGCGTCCACAAGCGGCAACAGGATCGGGACCAGCAGGAGCTTGGCGGTAACGCCGTCGATGAAGCAGCCAATCAGCAGAACCGAGACGATCACCAGGCAAAGAAAGGCGAAGGGGCTGTCCACGAGGGCCGGCACGCCGCCGGCGAGCTGTTGCGGCACTTGCTCGATGGCCAGCAGCCATCCCATGCCGTTGGCGAAACCGATGATGATCATGATCACCGACGTGATCATCATCGTCTCGGTGATCGCGTGCCAGATCATCGACCACTTCAGGGTCCGGTAGATCGCGCCGAGCAGCAGCGTATAGGCACAGGCCAGAATCCCGGCCTCGGCCGCCGTGGTGGTGCCGGTCAGGATTCCGACCATGATGATGCCCGGCGCCGCGAGCGCGGCAATGCCGTTCGCCACATGCCCCCAGATGTCCCGCAGGCTTGCCCGATCCTGGTGCGGGAAGTCGTGCCGGGTCGCCAGGAAGCGGTTGAACAGCATCAACGAGCCGGCGACGACCAGGGCCGGCACGATGCCGGCCAGGAACATCCGGGCTACGGAGGTATTCGACAGGAAGGCGTAGACGACAAGCGGCACCGACGGCGGGATGAACGGGGCCACGATCGCGGAAACGGTGGTTATCGCCGCGGCGAAGGACGCCTTGTATCCTCGCTTCCTCATGGCCTTTATCTCGACGGTCCCCAAACCGGCGATATCGGCGACGGCGGCCCCGGTTCCCCCGGCGAACATCACCGAGGCGAGTACGTTGACCTGGGCCAGGCCGGCCCGGAAGTGGCCGACCAGCGCGTTGGCGAGGTTGAAGATGCGGTCCGTCATCCCGACCGCGTTCATCAGGTTCCCGGCCATCACGAAAAACGGGATCGCGAGGAGCGCCGGGTTGTCCACGCCCTCCAGCACCTTCATCGGGATGATCCAGAGGGTATCGGAAAACCCGGCCATGACCAGGGCGCCGAGGACGGCGAGCCCGATCGCCATGGTGATCGGTACGCTAAGGGCGATCAGCACGATAAAGCCGGCGAACAAGGCGACGGCGGTCATTCGACGGGTCCCCGTTGCGCGACCGGGGCCTCCGGCGCCGCGGCCTGCACGAGGCCGACGGCCCGCATCAGGTCGAGCGCGAACTGGACGGCGATCAGCGCAGAGGAGACGTAGAACGGCACGGCGAGCCAATACCGCTGAATGCCGACGAGATCGAGCTCCCCGACCTGACGCGGGAGGAGCAGCGGCGCCTGCACGAGGATCGTCGCCAGCAGCAGCAGGACGACCAGATCCACCGCGATGCGGATCGCCGTACGCGCGGCGGTGCCAAGCCTGTTGACGACGAAATCGACGGTTATGTCCTTGCCGCGCCGGTAAACGACAAAGAAGCCGAAGAAGACCATCCAGACGAACATCACCGTCGTCCAGGGGAACACCCAGATTATGCCGAGGTCGAAGACCAGCCGCGACAGGATGTTCACCAGGTTGATGGCCAGCATGGCCACCAGCAGCAGGTTGGCGGCGGCCAGGAAGAGGCGCTCGGTTGCGGCCAACGCGCTTTCCAGCATATCGGCCATGCCTCAGTCCGAGGCGCGGGTTGCCGCCACGGCCGCGAGGAAGCCGTCGGGCAGTTCGCCGCTGGCATCCATCTTCTCATAGAGCGAGCGCATCCGATCGACGAAGGCGGCGGTGTCCGGTTCGGAGAACGCGACGCCCTGCTCCCTCATGCGCGCGATCGCTTCGTCTGCCGCCGCGGCCATGCGGGAGGCGGATTCGGCGGTAACTTCGTCATATGCCTCGAGCACCTGCGCCCGGGTCTCCGCGTCGAGCCCGTTCCACATCCCCGCGTTGGTCATGAAGGCCATGCCTTGCGGGTACTCGTTATGCCGTATCACGTTGGGGGCGACCTCGTAGAAACGCATCGGCTCCACCAGGGCGATCGGGCTGTTCACGGCGTCCACGATGCCGCGGCCGATCGACTCGTAGACCTCGGTCCAAGCCAGCGTACGGACCTCTGCGCCGAGGTGGCGCCAAGCGGCGGCGGCCAGATCGTCGGGATGGAGCCGCAGCTTGACGCCCTGCATCTCTTCGAGCGTGGTCCATGGGCTGTCGGTCACCATGACCCGGTATGGCCCGCGCACGAAAGCGGTCGGATCGCCGATCACCGCGACACCGGCCTTCTGCTCGATCCGGTCGAACCAGCCACGAACCAGGTCTGACGCCATAAAGCGCCGCCAGTGTTCACGGTCGTCGAAGAGAAACGGCGCACTGACGAGCTTGACGTCCGGGACCCATTTCTGCAGGTAGCTGGAACCTTCGGGGTAGATGTGAACGGCGCCGATCTGGAGCTGCTCAAGAACGACGTCGTCCTTCCCCAGTTGCTCGTTCGGGAACACCTGGACCGTTATGTCGCCGCCGGTCTTCTGCTCTATCTTGTCCGCGAAGCTTTGGAAAAGCTGACCCTCGATCGAGTCTGCCGGCATCTTGTGCGCCATGCGCCAGGTTTCGGCCTCGGCCGAAGCGGGGGCCCCCAGGGCCCAGGCAACGCCAAGAGTCGCGGCAACGACAGTAAGAAGCCTCATCAAAACCTCCCCGAGTCCTTTGATCTTTTGTTTTCCGGCAACAGCCGGAATTAAAACTCAGGTGTTCGCCCCGTGCTGTCCAATCGGATTTTTTTCGTCTGCTTCATAAAGTTTGCTTATGAGTCGCCCATGCCGGCCACGTGGGGCGAGCTTCCGGCGGCTTCATCCAGCCCCTTTTCGGCGCTGTACCGGAATGCTTCGTCGCGCGCGAAACCGGCGACCACCGCCGGCAGGGCGGCGGCCTGACCGTCGAGATAGCTCGCCGTGAAGGCTAGGCTCGGGAACGCCTGCCGAACCGGGACGACGGCGAGCCTTTCGGTGGCAATCTCCTTTTCGATTACAACCGGCGGTATCGTGGCGATGCCGATGCCGTCGATGGCGAGGCGTACCAGCGAGGCAAGCGAGTTGGAGCAGTTCAGGAGCGGCTGGCGGCCCAGGCTCGCGCCGAAAAACCGCTCGATCGCGCGATAGGGCTTCGAATGACGCGGATAGCTCAGGATGGGATGCTCGGCCAGCCGGAGGACGTCGACCGGGCCGTTGAAGCGGAAATGGCGCGGGTTGGCGACCCACGCCATCGGAAACCGCCCAAGGTCAAGGTTGACGACGCCGTCGTCCTCGAGGGGACCCATCAACAGCGCCAGATCGATCTCGCCGGACCGCACGCCCTCGGCGAGGCGCAGAGACGTGTCGGCGGTCAATTCGAAGCTGACCCTCGGGTGGCTGGTTCGAACCCGTTCGATCAGCCGCGGCAGCCAAGTGTGGATGATGGTGTCGATCACGCCGATGCGCAGAATGCCCTGCAAGGTCTCGGCGCTCGACAAGGTCTGGCGCATGTGGGCGCTGAGTTCCACAATGGCGCGCGCGTGGCGAAGGGCCTCCAGGCCGGCCGGCGTCAGCCGAATCTCCCGCCCGCTTCGGTCGATGAGCTCGATGCCCAGCATGTCTTCCAGGGCGCGGATCCGTGCCGACACCGCCGGTTGCGTGGT
>JAKSBE010000383.1 GCA_022361275.1 Kiloniellales bacterium | reverse complement strand
TGCCAAGCCTTTGCGGTCGTGGCGGAATTGGTAGACGCGCAGCGTTGAGGGCGCTGTGGGGGTGACCCCGTGGAAGTTCGAGTCTTCTCGACCGCACCAAGGCACCTAAAGCCCGCTGGATCATCCCGCGGGCTTTCGCTTTTTTGAGGGCGTTTTCTTGGGCAAAGGCCCGCCGATCTTCTAGGCTAGCGCCAGCAAGGGATTCGCAGGGCGAAAAAAGGGGGAGGGCGCGATGGCCGAGGATCTGAAGACAGCGGCGCTGACCTATCACCGCCTGCCCAAGCCCGGAAAGCTCGAGATCACGGCGACCAAGCCGCTGTCCAACCAGCGCGACCTGGCCCTGGCCTACTCGCCCGGCGTCGCCGCCGCCTGCGAGGCGATCGCCGCCGAGCCGGCCGCGGCTGCGAGCTTCACCGGCCGCGGCAATCTGGTGGCCGTGGTCACCAACGGCACCGCGGTCCTGGGCCTGGGTGCGATCGGCCCCCTGGCGGCCAAGCCGGTCATGGAGGGCAAGGCGGTCCTCTTCAAGAAGTTCGCCGGCATCGACGTCTTCGACATCGAGGTGGCCGAGCAGGATCCCGGGAAGCTGGTCGACGTCGTCGCCGCCCTGGAGCCGACCTTCGGCGGCATCAACCTCGAGGACATCAAGGCGCCGGAGTGCTTCGACGTCGAGGACAAGCTCAAGGCGCGGATGAAGATCCCGGTGCTGCACGACGACCAGCACGGCACGGCGATCATCGTCGGCGCGGCGATCTACAACGGCCTGAGGCTGGTCGGCAAGGACATCGGCCGGGTCAAGCTGGTGACCTCGGGGGCGGGGGCGGCGGCGCTGGCCTGCCTCAACCTGCTGCTGTCCATGGGCCTGAAGCGCGAGAACATCTGGGTCACCGATATCGCCGGCGTGGTCTACGAGGGCCGCGGCGAGCTGATGGACCGCTGGAAGGCGCCCTTCGCGCAGAAGACCGAGGCCCGGACCCTGGACGCGGTGATCGGGGACGCCGACGTCTTCCTCGGCCTCTCGGCGCCGGGCGTCCTGAAGCCGGAGATGGTCAAGCGCATGGCCGCGGAGCCGATCATCATGGCGCTGGCCAACCCGGTGCCGGAGATCATGCCCGACGAGGCCCAGGCCGCCCGGTCCGACGCGATCATCGCCACCGGCCGCAGCGACTATCCCAACCAGGTCAACAACGTGCTCTGCTTTCCCTTCATCTTCCGAGGTGCGCTGGACGTCGGCGCGACCGAGATCAACGAGGAGATGAAGCTGGCCTGCATGCGGGCCCTGGCCGACCTGGCGATGGCCGAGACCTCGGAGGTCGTCGCCAAGGCCTACGGCGACAGCGACTGCGGCTTCGGACGCGACTACCTGATTCCCAGGCCCTTCGATCCCCGGCTGATCCTGGAGCTGGCGCCGGCCGTGGCCAAGGCGGCCATGGACAGCGGCGTGGCGACCCGTCCGATCGAGGACTTCGCCGCCTATCGGCAGCGGCTCGTGCAGTTCGCCTTCCGCTCGGGCCTGGTCATGAAGCCGGTCTTCACCCAGGCCAAGCAGGCGCCGAAGCGCATCATCTATGCCGAGGGCGAGGACGAGCGGGTGCTGCGCGCCCTGCAGGTGGTGGCCGACGAGGGCCTGGCCGCGCCGATCGTCATCGGCCGCCCGAAGGTGGTGAAGGACCGGATCCAGAGACTCGGCCTGCGCCTGGTCGAGGGCCGCGACTTCGAGCTGGTCAATCCGGAGAGCGATCCGCGCTTCCGGGAGTTCTGGTCCGCCTACCACGACCTCATGGGCCGCAAGGGCGTGTCGCCGGCCTACGCCCAGACCGTGGTGCGCACCCGGGGGACGGTGATCGCCGCCCTGGCGGTCAAGCTCGGCTACGCCGATGCCATGATCTGCGGCCTGCAGGGCCGCTACATCCGCCACCTCGACTACATCTCCAACATCATCGGCAAGGCCGAGGGCGTGCACGACTTCTCGGCCCTGACCCTGCTGATCCTGCCCAGCGGCACCTACTTCCTGGCCGACACCCACGTCAGCGAGGACCCCACCGCCGAGGAGATCGCCGAGATGACCCTGATGGCGGTGGCGAAGGTCGAGACCTTCGGCTTCGAGCCGAAGGTGGCGCTGCTGTCCCACTCCAACTTCGGTACCCGCAACACCGCCTCGGCCCGGAAGATGCGCGAGGCCCTGCGGCTGATCCACGAGCGGGCGCCGGCGCTCCAGGTCGAAGGCGAGATGCACGCCGACATCGCGCTCGACCCGGAGGCGCGGGCCCGTATCTTTCCGAACTCGCGGCTGGAGGGCGCCGCCAACCTCTTCGTCCTGCCCAACCTCGATGCCGCCAACATCGCCTACAACCTCCTGAAGTCCTTGGGCGAGGGCCTGCCGGTCGGGCCGATGCTGATCGGCACCGCACAGCCGGCGCATATCCTGACCACCTCGGTCACGGCGCGCGGCGTGGTCAACATGACCGCGCTCGCCACCGTCGACGCCCAGAGTTTTGCCGCCCAGAGCTTCGCCGCCCGGAATCCGACCGCCGGGACAGGCGCCTAGAGCCATGAGCGCGACTCCACCCGAGCTGGAGGCGCCGCTCGACGACGGCCCGCCGGAGGACTACGGCCTTCCGGACGAGTTGATCCTCGGCGTCGAGGACGCCCTGGCCGGAGGCCGGGTCGAGGAGGTGGAGCGCTTGCTGGAGCCGCTCCACGCCGCCGACCTGGCCGATCTGCTCGAGGCCCTGACCAAAGACGAGCGGCGGCTGGCGGTCGACATCCTGGGCGCCGGGCTCGACGCGGAGGCCCTGGCCTATCTCGACCCCACGATCCGCGAGGAGGTGATCGAGCAACTCGGCCCGCGCAACCTGGCGCGCGGCCTGATGCAGCTGGACAGCGACGACGCCTTCGAGGTCTTCGAGGATCTGGAGGAGGAGTTCCAGCACCGAATTCTGGCGGCTCTACCATTGGCTTATCGCCACCTCTTCGAGGAGGGTCTGAGCTACCCGGAAGACTCCGCCGGGCGCCTGATGCAGCGCGAGGTGGTCGCGGTGCCCGCGGCCTGGACGGTCGGCGAGACCATCGACTTCATGCGCGCCTCCGAAGACCTGCCGACCGACTTCTACGACCTCTTCGTCGTCAATCCCAAGCACAAGCCGCTGGGCTCGATCCCGCTGAGCCGGGTCCTGCGGACCCGCCGGCCGGTCCGGATCACCGAGATCATGGAGCCGGAGATGCGGCCGGTGCCGCTGACCATGGACCAGGAGGAAGTGGCCTACCTCTTCCGCCAGTACGGGCTGGTCTCGGCCCCGGTGATCGACGACGCCGGGCGGCTGGTCGGGACGATCACCGTGGACGACGTGGTGCACGTGATCGACGAGGAGGCCGAAGAGGACCTCATGAAGCTGGGCGGCGTGTCGGAGACCGACCTCTACAGCGCCTTCTGGGACACCACCAGGCTGCGGTCGAGCTGGCTGGTGGTCAACCTGATCACCGCCATCGTGGCCTCGGTGGTGATCGGCTTCTTCGAGGCCACCATCGAGCAGATCGTGGCTCTGGCGGTGCTCATGCCGATCGTCGCCTCCATGGGCGGCAACGCCGGGACCCAGACCCTGACCGTCGCGGTCCGGGCCCTGGCCATGAAGGACCTGACCGCCGCCAACGCGCGGCGCTTCGTCGGCAAGGAGGTGCTGGTCGGCCTGGTCAACGGCCTGCTCTTCGCGGTCCTGGCCGGGGGCGTCGCCTGGCTCTGGTTCCAGTCCTGGCAGATCGGCGCGGTGATCGCCGCGGCGATGGTCATCAACATGTTCGTCGCCGGGCTGTTCGGCACCCTGATCCCGATCGGGCTGGAGAAGACCGGCGTCGACCCGGCGGTCGCCTCGACCGTGTTCCTGACGACCGTCACCGACGTCGTCGGCTTCCTCGCCTTTCTGGGCTTGGCGGCGATCTTCCTGCTGTAGAAAAGCCGAAGGCGGGGACCCATCTTCCCGGTATGGCGGGAGAGCCGAGCCACAGGCTGACGACCTACTACAACGAACGCTGCCCGGTCTGCAGCGCCGGCATCCGCGCCTATCGCGGCAGCCTTCCGGACGACGCCGCCGCCCTGGCCTGGCAGGACATCAACCGGGACGAGACGGCGCTCGCCGCCGAAGGGGTGACGCTGGACGACGTCTGGTACCGTCTGCATACGGTGGACGAGACCGGCCGGGTTCTGGTCGGGATCGACGCCTTCATCGCGATCTGGGAGCGCCTGCCGGCCTA
>JAKSBE010000476.1 GCA_022361275.1 Kiloniellales bacterium | reverse complement strand
GACCTCGTCGGTGCGGTTGAGCGAAGCGGCGTCGGGCAGCTGTACGACCACGATGGCATAGCCCTGGTCGAGCTGCGGGATGAAGCCGCGCGGCACGGACTGCAGCGCCACGCCGGTGCCGTAGACGAGCCCGGCGAAGGCCAGCAGCATGCCGAGGCGGACGACCTTGCGCCCCACCAGCACGCGGACCGTGGCGGCATAGCCGCCGCTCACCCGATCGAAGCCGGTATCGAAGCGCTCGCCGGCCCAGGCGACGGCGCGGGTCAGGAAGAACTTCGGCGGCGGCGCGCCCTTGGGCTTCAGCAGCAGGGCCGCCAGGGCCGGCGACAGCGTCAGCGAGTTGATGGTCGAGATCGCGGTCGAGGCGATGATGGTGACCGCGAACTGCTGATAGAACTGGCCGCTGATGCCGGGAATGAAGGCCACCGGCACGAAGACCGCAAACAGGACCAGAGAGGTCGCGATGATCGCCGTGCCGACCTCGTCCATGGTCCGGTGCGCCGCCTCGTTCGGGGTCAGGCCCTCGCGGATATTCCGCTCGACGTTCTCGACCACCAGGATGGCGTCGTCGACCACGATGCCGATCGCCAGCACCAGGCCGAAGAGGGTCAGCATGTTGAGCGAGAATCCCATGGCCGCCATGATCAGGAAGGTGCCGATCAGGGAGACCGGGATGGCGGCGATGGGAATCAGGGCGGTGCGCCAGGACTGCAGGAAGATCAGCACCACCAGCACCACCAGGACCAGGGCCTCGAAGAGGGTCTCGTAGACCGCATCGATGGAGTCGGCGATGAACTCCGTCGGATTGTAGACGATCTCGTAGCCGAGCCCCGGCGGAAAGTCCGCGCCGACCCGCTCCATGGTCGCCATGATCTGGTCGGCGGTTTCCAGGGCGTTGGTGCCGGGCCGCTGGAAGACGCCGAGCGCGACCGCCGGCTTGCCGTTCAGGTAGCTGTTGGTGATGTAGTCGCGCGCGCCGAGCTCGACCCGGGCGACGTCCCAGACCCGCACGATCCGCCCGGCGCCCGTCGACTTGACGATGATGTTGCGAAACTCCCGCGGATCGGACAGGCGCCCCTGGGTCGACACGGTCACCTGGAAGGGCGTGCCTTCCGGGGAAGGAGGTGCGCCGATCGCGCCCCCGGCGACCTGCACGTTCTGCGCGCGCAGCGCCTCGACCACGTCGCCGGCGGTCAGGCCGTAGGCCGCCAGCTTGTCGGGATCGAGCCAGACGCGGATCGAGAACTCGCGCTCGCCGAAGAGCCGCACGTCGCCCACGCCGCCCAGCCGGACCAGCTCGTCGCGCACCCGCGTGCGGGCGTAGTTGGAGACGTAGAGCTGGTCGTAGGTCTCGTCCGGCGAGAGCATGTGCACGACCATCATCAGGTCGGGCGAGGACTTCCGCGTGGTGATCCCCTGGCGCCGGACCTCCTCGGGCAGACGCGGCTCGGCCACGGACACGCGGTTCTGGACCAGCACCTGGGCCTGGTCGAGATCGGTGCCGAGCGCGAAGGTGACCGTGATCTGGACCTGCCCGTCGCTGGTCGAATAGGAGGACATGTAGAGCATGCCCTCGACGCCGTTGATCTCCTGCTCGAGCGGCGTGGCCACGGTCGCCGCCACCGTCTCGGCATTGGCGCCGGGGTAGGTCGTGCTGACGACGATGGTCGGCGGCGCGATCTCGGGATACTGGGACACCGGCAGCTGCAGAAAGGCGATGCCGCCGGTGATCAGCGTGACCAGGGACAGGACCGTGGCGAAGATCGGCCGGTCGACGAAGAAGTGGGCGAAGCGCATGGTGGCCGGGCCTACTCGGCCACGGCCGGCAGCTCGGTCATTTGGGGCGAGACCGTGACGCCCGGGCGCACGCGCATCAGGCCGTTGACCACGATCGTCTCCTCGCCGCTCAGGCCCTCGCGGATGACGCGGTAGCCGTCGATGCGCGGGCCGGGCCGAACCTCCTTGGCCGAGACCAGCCCCTGGTCATCGACCAGATAGACGATGCGCTTGTTCTGGTCGCTGGCGATCGCCTCGTCGGGCAGCAGGATGCCGTCGTAGGGCAGAGAGCCGGGCACGTTGACCCGGCCGAAGAGACCGGGTTGCAGGATCAGGTCCGGGTTCGGCACCAAAGCCCGCACCCGCATGGTGCCGCTGTCCGGATCCAGGCGGTTCTCCGAGAAATCCAGCGTGCCTTCGAAAGGCGCCTCGCGGTCGTCGGACAGACGGATCGTCACGTTCAGGCCGCCGCTGCCTTCCTGAAGGTTCGCGCCGCGCTCGCGGGCGTTGCGCGCGTAGGCCAGAAAGGAACGCTCGTCGATGTCGAAGTAGAAGTAGATGGGATCGGTGCTGACGATGTTGGTCAGCACGGTCTCGTTCGCCTCGACCAGGTTGCCTTCGGAGACGTAGTTGCGGTCGATCCGCCCGGTGAGCGGCGCCCGGATCTGGGTGTACTCGAGGTCGAGCTCGGCGCGCGCGATCGCCGCCTTGGCGGCGGCGACGCGGGCCTGCGCCGAGAGGAAGGCCTGGCGCCGCTCGTCCCGCGCCTGCTGCGAGATGTTGCCCCGGCTGATCAGTTCCTCGGCCCGGGCGAGCTCGCTGCGCGAATAGGTCAGTTCCGCCTGGGCGCTGTCCAGTTCGGCCTGGGCCTGGCCGAGGGCGGTCTCGAAGGGGCGCGGGTCGATGGTGAACAACAAGTCGCCTTCCTGGACGATCTGGCCGTCCTCGAACTCGATCAGTTCCAGGTAGCCGCCGACGCGGGCCCGCACCTCGACCTCGCTGACCGCGGCGAAGCGGCCGACGAACTCGTCGTCCTCTACGATCGGCTTGACCAGGGGCTTGGCGACCGTGACCTGCGGGGGCGGCGGCGCGGCCGGCGCGTTGGCCACGGCCCCTTCGTCCTTGCAACCGGTCAGCAGCAGCGCGAGGGTCGCGGCGATCAACGCGGCCGGTGCTGCTTTGGAAGCAGGTGCTGCTTTGGAAGAAAAAGCGAAAACACCGACGGCACGCCGGCGGGACGTCGAAATCATGATTTCGGTCATAGACTTCCGTTTGCTCAGG
Organism: Kiloniellales bacterium; assembly: GCA_022361275.1. GTDB lineage: Bacteria > Pseudomonadota > Alphaproteobacteria > Kiloniellales > JAKSBE01 > JAKSBE01. The sequence goes on along the minus strand of JAKSBE010000476.1, from coordinate 1,750 downwards.
CGTCTCAGGGAATCTTGTTCTTGATCCGAAACGGACAGAAAGCCTCCCGCGCGCAGGCCGGCCCCGCAGTACGTGCACGGTAACGCAGAGCCAGCGCACCCAACGTTCAAGATAGGTTAACGCCGGAATGTTTCAATTCTGCCAGAGGCACATTGCCAATCCTGTGCCCGCGCCTCGGCATCCGAGGGTCCGAGAACGGGGTCGCTGCACCAACCAAGAGTGCCGAAATCATAGGCATTTCCGTGTATTTCCGAGCCTGGGAGTCGGAAATATCTTGCCATTTAGGTCAGAATGACTTACCTATTTGCTGTTGTTGACTTTAATAAGCTGACCATGTTTCGGGTAGTCTCCTAAGGAGCCGGGGGAAAGGGGTTGCCCGTTTGACCGCCTGCTTCGGAGTTGAAGACACGGTTATGGCACTCGCAAAAGTCTCCCTCGACGACAAGTACACCCTCGACAGCGGTCGGGTCTTTATGACCGGCACCCAAGCCCTGGTTCGCCTGCCCATGATGCAGCGGCAGCGCGACGCCGCCGCCGGACTGAACACCGGCTGCTTCATCTCCGGATACCGGGGCTCGCCCCTGGGCGGCCTCGACCAGCAGCTCTGGCGCGCGCGCCGCTTTCTCGAGAACAACCACGTCCGCTTCCAGCCCGGGGTCAACGAGGACCTCGCCGCGACCGCGGTCTGGGGCAGCCAGCAGGGCGGCCTCTTCGGCGACAGCAACTACGACGGCGTCTTCGCCATGTGGTACGGCAAGGGCCCCGGGGTCGACCGCTGCGGCGACGTCTTCAAGCACGGCAACTCCGCGGGGTCGGCGCGCCACGGCGGCGTCCTGCTGCTGGCCGGCGACGATCACACGGCCAAGTCCTCGACCCTGGCGCACCAGTGCGAATACACCTTCATGGATGCCATGATCCCGGTCCTCAACCCGGCCGGGGTGCAGGAGTTCCTGGACCTGGGCCTCTACGGCTGGGCGATGAGCCGCTATGCTGGCTGCTGGGTCGGCTTCAAGACCATCGCCGAGACGGTCGACACCTCGGCCTCGGTCTCCGTCGATCCGCACCGGGTCGAGATTGCCCTGCCGACGGACTTCGCGCTGCCGGAGGGCGGGCTCAACATCCGCTGGCCGGACCAGCCGTTGCAGCAGGAAGAACGGCTGCACCGCTTCAAGGCCTATGCCGCCCTCGCCTTCGCCCGGGCCAACCGCCTGGACCGCATCGTCCTGGACGGCCCGAAGCGCCGCTTCGGCATCGTCACCACCGGCAAGTCCTACCTCGACGTCATGCAGGCCCTGGAAGACCTGGGCATCGACCAGGAGCTGGCGGCGGAGATCGGCATCACGGTCTACAAGGTCGCCATGACCTGGCCGCTGGAGCGCGAGGGCGCCCGCGCCTTCGCCGAGGGACTGGAAGAGGTCCTGGTGGTCGAGGAGAAGCGCGCGGTCATCGAGAACCAGCTCAAGGAGCAGCTCTACAATTGGCGCGCCGACGTGCGCCCGCGGGTCATCGGCAAGTTCGACGCCCAGGGCGACTGGGTGCTGCCCTCGACGAACGCGCTGACCCCCGCGGGGATCGCGCGGGTCATCGCCAAGCGGATCGGCCGCTTCTTCACCAGCGAGCGGATCGAGCAGCGCCTGGCCTTCCTCGAAGACAAGGAGACGGCGCTGCAGCAGGAGAAGGCGCCGATCGCGCGCATCCCCTACTTCTGCTCCGGCTGCCCGCACAACACCTCGACCAAGGTCCCCGAGGG
>JAKSBE010000537.1 GCA_022361275.1 Kiloniellales bacterium | reverse complement strand
GTCTGCGGCACGGTCTTCATCGCCGCCGGCATGGCCCAGACCCCCTGGATCCCGGTCGCCGGCCAGGCCATGCGGCTCGGCCTCGGCCTCTACCTCGTGCCGCTCGCCTTCGTCGCCAACCCGGCCCTGATCGACCTCCAGGCCCAGCCGCTCTGGGCCGCCCTGGCGCTGGCCAAGGTCGGGCTCGGGCTCTGGATGCTCGGCACCGCGCTGGCCGACGGCCTGGCACGGCCTGGGCGTTTCCTCGGCTTCGCCCTGGCGGGCCTGGCGTTGATCTTTCTGTTCGGAGTCGTCTAGGGGACGGAGGAGGTCCCCAAAAAAAGGTTCCCAAAAAGGGGTCAGAGTCATTTTTCCTGTCGCCAGACAGCCCCGCCTCGACGACCCGATCAGGAAAAATGACTCTGACCCCTTTTTGGGAACCTTTTTTTGCCCCGTTCTTCCAGCCGCAGGAGACCGGCCAGGGGCGGCGGCTCGAAGCCGTCCGGAACCCGGAGCAGATGGGCCGGGCAGCGGTGGCAGTCGCTGCTGCCGAAGCCGGCCAGGGGGATGCCGGTCCCCGGTAGCGCTTGCAGCGCGGCAAGCAGATCGCACTCCGAGCCTTCGGGCTGGGCGTAGGCTGCCAGGACCCGGCCGGCGGCGGTCAGGCGGTCGATGTGCCAATGCGGCTTTTTGTCCGGGCGCAGGTGGCGGGCCAGGCGGGCGCCGAGGCCGCCGGGCCCATAGGCGCTGCCGCAATAGGCGTAGAGCCCCGGTGCCAGAGTGCCCGGACGGCCGGGGATCGCCGGATCGAGCGGCCGGTCGAGCGCCAGGACCAGCAGGTAGGCGCCCGGACGGCCCTTGAGGTCGGCGAGATCGCCTATCCCGGCCGTGTCGCCGGCGTGCTCCGGAGATCGCGTCAAAGCGTACCCTTTCCCTGCGAAGCCCCTTGGAACTTGGGGCTCGGAGATTCTATGCTCGGCCCCGAAAACAGAGCAAGTCAGCGGGAGCGAGGGCATGACCACGGAACTGCATCATTTCATCGGCGGCAAGAAGGTCCAGGGGACCTCGGGCCGCTTCGGCGACGTCTTCACGCCGATGACCGGCGAGCTCTCGGCCAAGGTTCCGCTGGCCTCCAAGGCCGAGGTCCGGGCCGCCGTCGAGAACGCCAAGGCCGTGCAGCCGGCCTGGGCCGCCCAGAACCCGCAGCGCCGGGCCCGGGTCCTGTTCAAGTTCCTGCAGCTGGTCCAGGACGAGTTCGACGAACTGGCCGAGCTGCTGGCGCGGGAGCACGGCAAGACCATCCCCGACGCCAAGGGCGACATCCAGCGCGGCCTGGAGGTCGTCGAGTTCGCCTGCGGCATCCCGCACCTGATGAAGGGCGAGTTCACCGACAACGCCGGGCCGGGGATCGACATCTACTCGCTGCGCCAGCCGCTGGGCGTGGTCGCCGGCATCACGCCCTTCAACTTCCCGGCCATGATCCCGATGTGGAAGTTCGCCCCGGCGCTCGCGGTCGGCAACGCCTTCATCCTCAAGCCCAGCGAGCGCGATCCCTCGGTGCCGCTGCGCCTGGCCGAGCTGATGATCGAGGCCGGCCTGCCGGAGGGCGTCCTCAACGTCGTCAACGGCGACAAGGAGGCGGTCGATGCGATCCTCGGGGATGCGGACGTCCAGGCCATCGGCTTCGTCGGCTCGACCCCGATCGCCGAGTACATCTACACCCAGGGCTGTGCCCACGGGAAAAGGGTGCAGTGCTTCGGCGGCGCCAAGAACCACATGATCGTGATGCCCGACGCCGACATGGACCAGGCCGTCGACGCCCTGATCGGCTCCGGCTACGGCTCGGCCGGCGAGCGCTGCATGGCGATCTCGGTGGCGGTTCCGGTCGGCGAATCGACCGCCGATCAGCTGGTCGAGCGGCTGATCCCGCGGGTCGAGGCCCTGAAGGTCGGCCCTTCGACCGATCTCGAGGCCGACTACGGGCCGGTTGTGACCGCCCAGGCTTTACAGAAGATCAAGGACTACGTCGCCCTCGGCATCGAGGAAGGTGCGGAGCTGCGCGTCGACGGCCGCGACTTCAAGATGCAGGGCTACGAGAACGGCTTCTACATGGGCGGCTGTCTCTTCGACCACGTGAAGCCGGACATGCGGATCTACAAGGAGGAGATCTTCGGCCCGGTGCTCTCCGTCGTGCGCGCCAAGGACTACGAGGAGGGCCTCAACTTGGCCAACGACCACGAGTACGGCAACGGCGTCGCGGTCTTCACCCGCGACGGCGACACCGCGCGCGACTTCGCCGCGCGGGTCAACGTCGGCATGGTCGGGGTCAACGTGCCGATTCCCGTGCCCTTGGCCTACTACACCTTCGGCGGCTGGAAGCGTTCCGCCTTCGGCGACCTCAACCAGCACGGCCCGGACTCGATCCGCTTCTATACCAAGACCAAGACGGTCACCTCGCGCTGGCCCTCGGGGGTCAAGGAAGGCGCCTCCTTCGTCATCCCGACGATGTCCTGAGCGCAGGACAGCGCCCGGACGGAAAGCCAGGGCCGGCCTCCTGCGCGGCGGGCGGCGGCTTGCCTCTCCATGCTCTAGAGAGAGTCCAGGAACCGCAGCAGCGCCTGGCGCCCGGCCTTCGAAAGTCGCAGGAAAGCGTCGCGCGCCTTGGCGCCTTCGCCGCCGTGCCAGAGGATGGCTTCGGCCGGGCTGCGCGCGCGGCCGTCGTGGAGGTAGAAGGCGTGGCCGCTGAGCCCCCGGGTCCGGCCAAGGCCCCAGAGGGGCGGGGTCCGCCACTCCCGGCCGCTGGCGAGGAACTCGCCGCGGCCGTCGGCCAGCCCTTCCCCCATGTCGTGCAGCAGGAAGTCCGAATAGGGGTGGAAGACCAGGTCCGAGAGGACTCCGGCCTCCGGGTGGCGGCCGCTGGTCATCTGGACCGTATGGCAGGCGGCGCAGCCGATGTCCTCGAAGAGCTCGGCGCCGCGGACGACCCGGGCATCGGCAGTCCCGCGCCGGCCGGCCGGGCTCAGCAGCCGCATGTAGAACACCAGCGACCGGAGGTCGGCCTCGGAGATCTCCGGATCGCCGGCCGTCGCATGTGCCTGGCAGAGCGGCTCGGCCGTGGGGCAGTTGGGCCTTGGGAAAACCGGCGAGGTCACGCCCATGTCGCTGGACAGCGCCCCGGCGGTCTGCTGCCGCAGCGTGGCGGCGCCGGCCTTCCAGCCGAAGCGGCCGATCTTCCGCTTGCCGTCTTCGGGGTCGACGACGTAGTTCGCCCGTCCGGAGATGCCGTCGCCGTCGGCGTCCTCCGGGTCCGCACGGGCCAGCAGGTCCGCCTCCGACAGCGCCTCGACCAGGCCGAGGCCGATCACCGGCGGCGGCAGCCTGGGCGAGGTCTCGAGGTCGGCGGGGAAGGGCCCGTACGCCGGCTCCGCCACGGCGAAGCGGGGCCGGCGCAGGCTGTAGCCCTGGCCGTCCGCGAAGCGGCCCCGCACCTCCTCGTAGCTGACGGAGATCCGTCCCTTGGGCGGCAGGCCGGCGACCGCCCGGTAGTTGAGCTGGCCGCCGTAGCGCGGATCGGGCCTCGGCGGCCGTCCCGGCTCCGTGCCGGGCTGGCTGACCTTGAGGATCGAGGTGCCCGGGTCGCCCCGACCGGGATCGGGCGGGCGGCCCCGGCCGTTCTTGACGTGGCAGCGCGCGCAGCCCAGGGCGTCATAGTGCGGCCCGAGCCCGTCCCGCGCGCCACGGTCGAAGCGTCCCGCGGGTGCCCAGTTGGCGTTGAAGATCCGGTTGCCGCGCAGGAACTCGGCTTCGGCCTGGCCGGCGGGGAAGCCCACCGGCAGCTTGAAGGGCCCGTCCAGGACCGCGCAATAGGCCCCCGGATTGGCGGAGAGGCAGCGCTCCTGGAAGAACTTCGTACCGTCGTAGGCATCGTCGGAGCCGTAGGCCAGTTCCGGGGCGTCGGGGTCGCGGTAGACGGCCGGGTCGCCGAAGTCGACCTGCGGCCGCGGTGCCGGTCCGAGCGACGGCGCCGCGGCGGGACCGCAGGCCGCCAGCGCCAGCAGGGTCGAGACGCCGAAAAGCCGCGCCAGGCGCAATGCGGCCGATCGACGGCGTCCGCTCGGGACCTGGTTCGGAAGCGCTTGACCCGGCATCCCTTTTTGTCCATTGCCTCGGCAGGCTGCGCTTTAAGCCCGGGACGCGGGCCGGCGGGGGCGAAGCAGCCCCGACTTTTCGTCTCCGGGCCGGCCCTCGACCGTCCTGTGCGCGACCAGGAGACGCTACCGCTCGCGGTCCCTTTTGGCAGCCGCCGAAGCCGCGGGTCACAGAGTTGATCTATGCCCCCGAGACGCCGCGGAAAGCAGGCCGCAGCAAGATTTCCACAAGCCGCCGGCCTTGGTTAACGAATTCTTATGACGTTCGGGTTGATCTGTCTTTAAGGATCAACCCTAGATCGAAAGGCAGAACTATGAAGCAATCTATGCTTCTGATCCTGATCGTTGTGGCGGCTACTGTCTTTTCCACCCTGACCAGTTCGAACAGAAACCCGACGAGCCGAGGCATGGAGATCATCAGCTACAATGGCGCGGCGGCGTGGGACCAGGAGACTTGCTGGCGCCATCAGACGCGGGACGGCTACGACTGTCACTGAGCCCTGCGGATCATCGGCGGCTGGCGGCGGCCCTCTTCCCCGGGCGGCCGCCGCTCGTTCGTTGGACCGGCCTTGATTGGGATGGGCGCCCAGATCGGGATCGGGTGAGCGCCCGGGACCGCTGCGAGGCCAGGGGATCCGGTCCGCAGTTCTCCCCAGGGCGGCGTTTTTCGTGGTCCAGACGCCTCGCCCCGCCGGTTTCTGCAAGCCAAGTGGAACCGCCAAAGGACCGGCTAAGGCCAACGCGTTATTGCCATTTTCGGCGGCGCTTCGACGCCTCCGCGTGCCCTTGATTTCAACAATCTGGTGCTGGGGGCTTGTTTTTCCAAGCGGATGGCGCCATGAGTCACGCAGTTGTTGCACGTCTTCTTCGTGTGTCTTGCTTGCGCCGCCGGGCGCCACCGAGCTCCTTGGATTTTGTGCACGCCAATCCGGCACGGAGCGTCCGCTTACCGGCGGGTGTCTCCGGGCGATGACGTTGAGAAAGGAGTAGCTGTGGCTACCGGTACTGTGAAGTGGTTCAACCTGACCAAGGGTTACGGGTTCATTCAGCCGAGCGACGGCGGCGCGGACGCCTTCGTCCACATCTCTGCCGTCGAGCGCGCGGGCCTGCGCAGCCTGAGCGAGGGCCAGAAGGTCGAGTACGAACTGATGCCCGGCCGCAACGGGAAGTCCTCGGCCGAAAACCTCGTCCTGATCGACTGAAGGGGCGTCGGGCCGGCGCTGCGGCCCTGGCGCGGGCGCGCGCCCGGCAGCGAGCCGGGCCGGCCTCAGGCCTTCGGTTGTCCGAGGTCCGTCGGCGCTGCGGCCGGCGCGCATCAAGGCTGTTGAAACGAGCTTCAAGGAGAAGTCATGGCCCGCAAGCCGAACTACGACTTTGAACGCAGGGAGCGGGAGAGGCTCAAGGCCGAGAAGAAGGCCGCCAAAGCCAAAGCCAAGGCCGAGAAGGCCGAAGCCGAAAAGGCCGCGAGGGCAAGGGCCGAGAACCCGGAATCCCTGGCCGAGTCCCGCTAGACCCGAACCGGCTGCACCGCACCCACGCCGCCGTCGCCCTCTTGGCTCTTGTCCGGGCCGAAAGGGAACGGCAACGCCGTTGCAATCTGGATGACAAGGTCCGCATCTAGAGTCGTGTGATCGAGGAACCCTGTCCAGTCCCGGATCGGGTCGCCTTTGCAGCACGTCCTGGGAGGATCGGATGGCCGGGGAGGCTTCCAAGTCTGGCCTGGAGCGGAGATCCCAGGCCTCGCCGTCGAGCCGCCGCCGCTTCCTGATCGGCTCCGCGGCCGCCGGGGGCCTTGTCGCCGCGCCGGCGACCCTCAAGGGGCTGCGCGCCGAGGTGGCGGAGCGCCGCTCCAGCCTCTTTAACCCTCGGCGTCGCCTCGGGGGATCCCCGGGCGCATTCGGTCGTGCTCTGGACCCGGCTGGCGCCGGAGCCGCTCGGCGGCCCGGGTCTCCCCGGCTTTCCGATCCCGGTGCGCTGGGAGGTGGCCGCCGACCCCGGCATGGCGCGGGTGCTGCGCCGCGGCCTTGCCCTGGCGAAGCGGCGCGATGGCTATGCGGTCCACGTCCAGGTGGCCGGGTTGCCGTCGGACGGCTGGTTCTACTACCGCTTCGACGCCCTGGGCGAGCACAGCCGGATCGGCCGCGTTCGCCCGCGTGCCTCTGGTCGTCTAAGTTCGGTCGGTGAGGTATTGCTCCCGCGCGATAGTCTCAAATGGGGGGCGGTTCCCGCACTCTATGCCTTGGCGGTCCTGGCGCTGGCGAACGCGGCGCCGGCGCCGACCCGTCGCGCGGGGCCACAGCGCCACGGAGCTTCTGTGCCAGGGACGGGGCGGGGGCACGGGGCGGACGGGCGGGGCAGGCTGCCGCGGCCGGAGTGCAAGCTCCAGGCCTGACCGCGATCGGCGAGGCGGCCCTCTACGGCGATCTTGAAGCCGTCGAGCCGCAGCTTGAGAAGGGCGGCGGCAAGCTGCGCGCCATGATGCCCTGGCTTTCGGAGAGCAAGCTGGTCGACAAGACCAAGAACTAGTCCTACTGAGTCACAAACCGGCTTTTCAGAGTAGATTCGCGCGGAGCCGATCTTTGCTAGAGTGGTGGTTTACTCAGCGATGGTCGGTGGCACTCATGGATCTCTCAGGTAGGGGAAGCGAAGAGCGATTTAAGGCC
>JAKSBE010000549.1 GCA_022361275.1 Kiloniellales bacterium | reverse complement strand
GGTACTTGAAGCTGCGGCCGACCAGGTGGATGCCGTTGGCCAGCAGGGCCGAGGCCAGGGTATCGCCGCGGTAGCCCTGGTAGGCGCGGTCGTTGAAGTGGAAGTTGAGCGGCTGCCCCCGGTCGATCCGGCCTCCCTCGGGCAGCCTGAAGTCCTGCGCCATTCCTTACTCCGACTCAGACGTAGTCCCGTTCGGGCAGCCTGGGCGGCTTCTTGCCCATCTCGTAGACCGCGAGGACTTCGTAGGTCAGGGTATCGCGCGCCAGGTTGAACCAGCGCCGGCAGCCGTGGCTGTGCCACCAGCGCTCGAGCAGGACCCCCTTCACGTTGGACCGCATGAAGACGTAGTCGCCCCAGTCCTCGTCGGAGAGCTTCTCGGGGTTCTCGGGCCGGGCGATGTGCGCCTCGCCGCCGTAGCCGAACTCGGTCTCGTCGCGCGGGCCGCACCAGGGGCAGTCGATCAGAAGCATGCCGGAGTCTCCTCAGTGCGCCACGGCCGCGGCGCCGTGCTCGTCGATCAGGAAGCCGCTGTGGAAGCGGTCCAGCTTGAAGGGCGCGTTGAGCGGGTGCGGCGCGTCGCGGGCGATGGTGTGGGCGAAGACGTGACCCGAGCCGGGGGTCGCCTTGAAGCCGCCGGTGCCCCAGCCGCAGTTGATGTAGAGGCCCTCGACCGGGGTCTTGGAGAGGATCGGGCTGGCGTCCGGGCAGACGTCGACGATGCCGCCCCAGAGCCGCAGCATGCGCATCCGCCGGAACATCGGGAAGAGCTCGCAGATCGCGGCGAGGGTCTCCTCGGTCACCGCGATGCCGCCGCGCTGCCCGTAGCCGACGTAGGGGTCGACGCCGGCGCCGATCACCAGCTCGCCCTTGTCGGACTGGGAGATGTAGGCGTGCACGGCGTTGGACATGACCACGGTGTCGAGGACCGGCTTGACCGGCTCCGAGACCAGGGCCTGCAGGGGCAGGCTCTGGACCGGCAGGCGGAAGCCGGCCTGGCCGGCCAGGACGCTGGAGTGGCCGGCGACCACGATGCCGACCTTGCGGGCCTCGATCCGGCCCTTGCCGGTGCGCACGGCCTGGATCTTGCCGTTGGAGATGTCGAAGCCCTCGACCGGGCACTCCTGGATGATGTCGACCCCGCGGGCGTCGGCGGCCCGGGCGTAGCCCCAGGCGACCGCGTCGTGGCGGGCGGTGCCGCCGCGGCGCTGCAGCGAGGCGCCGAGCACCGGGTAGCGGCCCTGCGCGCGGAGGTCGATGATCGGGCAGAAGGCCTTGATCCGGGCCGGGGTCAGGAACTCGGAATCGACCCCGTTCAGGCGGTTGGCGCTGATCCGGCGGTTCAGCTCGCGCAGGTCGTGCTGGTTGTGCGCCAGGTTCATGACCCCGCGCTGGCTGAACATCACGTTGTAGTTGAGGTCCTGGGACAGGCCCTCCCAGAGCTTCAGGGCGTGCTCGTAGAGCTGGGCGCTCTCGTCCCAGAGGTAGTTGGAGCGCACGATGGTGGTGTTGCGGCCGGTGTTGCCGCCGCCCAGCCAGCCGCGCTCGATCACCGCGACGTCGGTGACGCCGTGCTCCTTGGCCAGGTAGTAGGCGGTCGCCAGGCCGTGGCCGCCGCCGCCGACGATCACCACCTCGTAGGACGGCTTGGGCTCCGGGCTGCGCCAGGCCTCCGGCCAGTCCTCGTGATAGCTGGCTGCGTTGCGCAGCAGGCTGAAGATCGAATAGCGCGGCGTCATGGGCTTCCCCGGCGTTCCACTCCAGCGCCTATCCTGGCACAAGGCGTCGGTTTTTCAATAATTTCCAAGGGACTAGAATGACCTTTGCAAGCTTGCTGATGAGCCTTTTGCCGGCCGGCGGCTCGCGGCGCAACGCCGGCAATTTTTCATTTCGCGACACTGGCGGATTTATGCCAGAGTGACCGCAAAAGACGATGAAAACACGCCATGTTTCGGCGCGGGGATGGGAACGCATGCTGGCTGCACCGCCGCGAGAGCTGCCACACCGAATCGGCTTTGTGCTGATCCCTCAATACTCGATGATCTCCTTTTCGACGGCGCTGGAGCCGCTTCGCCTGGCCAACCGGCAGTCGGGCAAGGACCTCTACGCCTGGGAGCTCTACTCTCCGGACGGCGGGCCGGTCACGGCCTCCAACGGGATCGAGATCCGGGTGCGGGGCGGTCTGGAGGAGGCCAGCGCCGTGCCGGTGGTGGTGGTCTGCGCCGGCCTCGAGATCCACCGCTATGACAACAAGGCGGTCCTGTCCTGGCTGCGCCGGATGGACCGCAAGGGCGCGGACATCGGCGCGATCTGCACGGCCAGCCACATCCTGGCCCGGGCCGGCCTGCTCGACGGCTTCCGCTGCACCATCCACTGGGAGAACCTGGCGAGCTTCGCCGAGGACTTCCCCAGCATCGAGGTCAGCTCCGAGATCTTCGAGATCGACCGCAACCGCTTCACCTGCGCCGGCGGCACGGCGCCGCTGGACATGATGCTGAACATGATCTCGCTGCAGCACGGCCACGAGCTGGCGGCCAGCGTCGCCGACCAGTTCATGCACGAGCGGATCCGCGACCAGCACGACCACCAGCGGATCTCGCTGCCGGCGCGCCTCGGCGTGCGCCATCCCAAGCTGCTGACCGTCATCGAGATGATGGAGCAGAACCTGGAGGAGCCGCTGTCCCGCGGCGAGCTGGCGCGCGCGGCCCGGCTCTCGACCCGGCAGTTGGAGCGGCTGTTCCGCAAGTACCTCAGCCGCTCGCCGGCGCGCTACTACCTGGAGCTGCGGCTGAACCGGGCGCGCCTGCTGCTGCTGCAAACCAACATGTCGGTGATCGACGTGGCCCTGGCCTGCGGCTTCGTCTCGGCCTCGCACTTCTCCAAGTGCTACCGCGACTTCTTCGGCCACACGCCGCGCAAGGAGCGCGGCCTGCCGCTCACCGGCAGCGGAGTCGGCAACACCGAGGTCGCGGCGGCGATATAGGCGGGTCGGCGTGCGACTCCGGGGGCGGTCGCTAGGCTGGCTGCCGTCGGCGGACTTGGCTCGTTGTTTACGGGCAGGGCTCGTAGGTTGCCACCAAGCGCCTCCTCCCCCTTGAGGGGGGAGGATAGAGGAGGGGGTGGCGGCCGATAGGCCGCAAGAAACGGTTCCGTTGGGGCGGGCCGTGGCCGGCATACCCCCCACCCCAGCGCTCTCCCTCAAGGGGGGAGGGAGCTTTGCTTGGCCGTCGGTCGTAGCTTCTGACCGGTCCTCCGCCGCGGTAATGGCTACGGCCATCACCACGAAAAGAAGAAGCACGACGACCAGGACGCCCCGGCCCTCAGGCGCCGCTGCGTCTGCGGCGACGGCGGCGGCCCTCGGCCGGCTCCGCCGCCGTCGCGATGCGCGGTTCCGGCAGCTGTACCGCCTTGGCGAGGTTGGGGAAGGCCGCGGTGGAATGCGGGATGCCCATGGCCTCGACGAAGTGGGCCTGGAACTGGGGCTCGACCGCGGTCTCGACCTTCTCGACCCCGCGGACGATGCGCTGGATCTCGTCGCGGGCGGTCTGGTTGAGCAGGGCGATGCGGGCGCCGGTGCCGGCGGCGTTGCCGGCGGAAAAGACCTGCGCGAGGTCGCAGTCCGGGATCAGGCCGAGGACCATGGCGTACTTGACGTCGATGTGGCTGCCGAAGGCCCCGGCCAGGACGACGCGGTCGACCCGGTCGACGCCCAGGCGGTCCATCAGCAGGCGCGCGCCGGCATAGAGTGCGGCCTTGGCGAGCTGGATCTGGCGGACATCGTTCTGCGTGATGCGGATCTCCGGCTCGCCGGCGTGCAGCAGGTAGGAGAAGGTCCGGCCGTCGGCCTGGACCCGGTCGCTGCGCCCTTGAGCGGTGCCGTCGATGATGCCGTCGCCGGCCAGGATTCCGGCCAGGTACATCTCGGCCACCACCTCGATGATGCCGGAGCCGCAGATGCCGGTGACGCCGGTCGCCGCGGCCTCCGCCGCGAAGCCGTCCTCGTCGGACCAGAGCTCGCTGCCGATGATCCGGAAGCGGGGCTCCAGGGTCACGGGATCGATCCTGACCCGCTCGATGGCGCCCGGGGCGGCGCGCTGCCCGCCGGAGATCTGGGCGCCCTCGAAGGCCGGGCCGGTCGGCGAGGAGGCGGCCAGCAGCCGCTCCTTGTTGCCCAGCACGATCTCGGCGTTGGTGCCGACGTCGACGATCAGGCTGATCTCGTCGCGCAGCTGCGGGCCCTCGGAGAGGATCACCCCGGCGGTATCGGCGCCGACGTGCCCGGCGATGCAGGGCAGGATGTAGACCCGCGCGTCCGGGTTCATGACCAGATCGAGCTCGCTGGCCCAGAGGGTCATGCCGCTGTTGGTGGCCAGGGCGAAGGGCGCGCCGCCGAGCTCGGTGGGATCGATGCCGAGCAGCAGGTGGTGCATGATCGGGTTGCCGGCCAAGGTCGCGTTGAGGATCTCCTCGACCGCGACCCCGGCCTCCTCCGCGACCTCCCCGATCAGCCGCGCGAGGCCCTCGCGGACCGCCGCGGTCAGCTCGGCGTCGCCGCCCGGATGCATCATGACGTAGGAGACCCGGCTCATCAGATCCTCGCCGAAGCGGATCTGGGGGTTCATGACGCCGCCCGAGGCGACCACCTCGCCGGTCGAGAGGTTGCAGAGGTGGGCGGCGATGGTGGTCGAGCCGACGTCGACCGCCAGGCCGTAGGCGCGGTCGTGGAAGCCCGGCCAGATCGCGGTGATGCGCTGGCCACGGTGGACCGCGACGGTGACCTTCCAGCCGCCTTCGCGCAGCGCCGTCTGCAGCCGCTGCAGGGTGTGCAGGTCGCACTCCTCGAGACCGGTCAGACCCCATTGCTCGGCCAGGGCCTTGAGCAGGCGCTCCAGATCGCCGGTCGGCTGGTGCATGTCCGGCTCTTCGACCTCGACGTAGTGGAGGCGCATCGCCGGGTCGAGCTGGATGTCGCGAACCTCGGCGCGTTTGCGCACCACCTGCTTGTGGACCTGGCTTTCCGCCGGCACGTCGATCACGGCGTCGCCGGTCAGGCAGGCCTGGCAGGACAGGCGGCGCCCGGGCTTCATGCCGCGCTTCTCGGCGTAGCGCGCCTCGACCTCGTTGAAGGCGGTCAGGTGGTCGGCCCTGCTGACCAGGCCATGCTTGGCGAAGTCGCCCTCGGCGACCTCGATCTGGCAGCGGCCGCAGAGCCCGCGGCCGCCGCAGACGGAATCGATGTCGACGCCGAGCGCGCGCGCCGCCTTGAGCAGCGGCGTCCCGGCCGGGAAGCGGCCGCGGCGCCCCGAAGGCGTGAAGACGACGCGGCGGTCCGTCTCGCTCATGCCTGCCTGCCTGGCCGCCGGGGTGCCATGGCTAGCATGGCTAGGGCTCCGGCCAGAGGCCGTGGTCGCCGTCGCCGTGCTGCGGCAGGCGGTCGGCGATCTCGTAGTGGCCGCCCTTGTCGCCGACGAAGATGTGGGCCGCCGTCCGGAGCCCGTGCCCCCCGTCCAGCGTACCGGCCATGATCGAGACCTGCGCCGCGCCGTCGCGCTGCCAGAACAGGTTGGCGCCGCAGTTTCGGCAGAAGCCGCGCCGCGCCGCTTCGGAGGAGCGGTACCAGCTCAGCGCGGCCTCGCCCTCGATCGCAAGGTCCGTGGCCCGCGCCGCAGAGGCAGCCGCCTTCGTATGTCCGCCGGTGCTCCGCCATGGCGGTCCGCTCAGCCCCGCCGGCGCCGGCGCTCGCGGCGCTCTCGGCCGCCCTCGGCGCTGGCCTCCATCGGCTCGCGGTAGCGGGTGATCCAGCGGCGGCAGTCCCGGTCGTTGCCGAGCATCACGTTGGCTGCGCGGATTCCGGACATCTCCTCCTCGTGCAGCGGGTTCATGATCGCCGAGGTCATGCCGGCGGCCGCGGCCATGGCCAGGAAGATCGAGTTGAGGGCGTGGCGGTTGGGCAGGCCGAAGGAGATGTTGGAGGCGCCGCAGGTCGAGTTGACGCCCAGCTCCTCGCGCAGGCGGCGCAGGATGTGGAACACCTGCTTGCCGGCGTTGCCCAGGGCGCCGATCGGCATGACCAGCGGGTCGACGACCACGTCCTCGCGCGGGATTCCGTGATCCGCAGCGCGTTCGACGATCTTCTTGGCCACGTTGTAGCGCACATCGATGTCTTCGGAAATTCCGGTCTCGTCATTGGAGATCGCGACCACCGCGGCGCCGTACTTCTTGACCAGAGGCAGCACGCTTTCCAGGCGCTCCTCCTCGCCGGTGACCGAGTTGACCAG
>JAKSBE010000294.1 GCA_022361275.1 Kiloniellales bacterium | reverse complement strand
GCATTCCATCTGGTTGGTCTCCATGGTCGTGCTCGGCGGCATGGCCTCGACCTTCGGCGGCATCATCGGCGCCGCTCTGCTGACCGCGCTGCCGCAGTTCCTGACCGTGTTCCAGGAGTACGAGCACGCCCTGCTGGGCCTAGTGATCATGCTCTGCATGATCTTCTTGCGCCGCGGCATCCTGCCGAGCCTGGCCGCGGCCCTGCCGCGCGGTGCGGGGCAGGGAGGCCGGTCATGAGCCATCTTGAGGTCGAGAACCTCTCGATCGTCTTCGGCGGCGTCCATGCCATCGAGGACCTGTCCTTCGACATCCAGGCGGCGACCATCCACTCGATCATCGGCCCCAACGGCGCCGGCAAGACGACCCTCTTCAACCTGATCACCGGACTCTACCGGCCGACCGCCGGCCGCATCCGCTTCGAGGAGGAGGACGTCACCGGCCAGCCGCCGCACCGGCTGGCGGCCAAGGGCATGTCGCGGACCTTCCAGAACCTGCAGATCTTCTTCCGCATGACCGCCCTGGAGAACGTCATGGTCGGGCGGCACCTGCGCGAGCCGAAGAATCCCATCGCGCACGTCCTGCGTCTGCCGTCGCAGCGGCGCAGCGAGGCCGCCTGCCGCGCGCGGGCGCGGGAGCTGCTCGACTTCGTCGGTCTCGGGGCCTATGCGGCGGAGTCGGCCGGGTCCATGCCCTACGGCGCCCTGAAGCGGCTCGAGATCGCCCGGGCCCTGGCCGCCGAGCCGAAGATGCTGCTGCTGGACGAGCCGGCCGCCGGCTGCAACCCGGCCGAGACCCGCGAGATCGACGACCTGATCCAGAAGATCGCCGAGCGGGGCGTGACCGTGGTCCTGGTCGAGCACGACATGCACCTGGTCATGAACATCTCCAACCACATCCTGGTGCTGGACTACGGCCGCAAGCTGGCCGAGGGCACGGCCGCGCAGGTCCGCAGCAATCCCGAGGTCGTCGCGGCCTACCTCGGCGCCCAGGGCCAGCAGGAGTTCGACCGTGCTCAAGGTTGAGGGACTGACCAGCCACTACGGCCGCATCCAGGCCCTCAAGGGCATCGATCTCGAGATCGCCGAGGGCGAACTGGTCGCCCTGGTCGGCGGCAACGGTGCCGGCAAGACCACCTTGCTGCGCACGCTCTCGGGCGTGCAGCCCGCGAGCACCGGACGCATCACCTTCTGCGGACGGGACGTCACCCGGGCCAGCCCGGCGGCCCGGGTGAGCCATGGGATCTGCCAGGTCCCGGAAGGCCGTCAGGTCTGGGGCCCGGTCTCGGTCGAGGACAACCTGCGGCTCGGCACCGTGAAACGCCGCGGCGCCGACGTCGCGGCGGACCTGGAGCGCATGTACGCGATGTTCCCGGTGCTGAAGGAGAAGCGGGCCGAGCCCGCGGGCACGCTTTCGGGCGGCCAGCAGCAGATGCTCGCGCTCTGCCGGGCTCTGATGGCCAATCCCGGCCTGTTGCTGCTCGATGAGCCGAGCATGGGACTGGCGCCGCTTCTGGTTGACCAGATCTTGGAGGCGGTCCTGGCCCTGAAGTCTCAGGGCGTGACGGTCTTCCTCGTCGAACAGAACGCCTTCGCCGCGCTCAAGATAGCCGACCGCGGTTACGTCATCGAGACTGGGAAGATTGTCCTCTGCGACGGCGGTCAAGCCCTGCTCGACAATGAGCGGGTCAAGGAAGCCTATCTCGGAATCTAGGGATGGTACTTACGGAGGTCCTGCAAGGGATTCCAAATCCCGAAACTGACACCCATCTAGTAAAGTAATCCCGTTGGATCGCGAATCCGGTCGGCGGGTATGGACTCCGAGGCGAATCTAGGTATTGATTCCCTTGCAAATTGACTGGTTAACTCTGTGCTTGCTCGCAGGCAAGGAGTAAAGAATGCCAAAAAAGCAAGTTAAGATAGACGAGGCTGCACTGACCAAGGGCGAACTGCGCAAGCTCAACGCCCTGAGAAAGTCCATTGGTGAAGAGCTCGCGAACGAAGCCTTCATCAAGTGGTATACGGATCAGACCGGTGGCGAAGACATCTCTGATCCGAATATCGAGTTGATCGAGAACGCGTTGAGTCCCTTGATGGATAAAATCCGTATCCCGCGCGGTGCGGCCTATGCGGTCCGTCGTGGCCGTGGCCGTTTCATCGTCGAGGCCGTGAACCTCAAGTCCTAGATCAAACTCCGCTCAATTGGGTCCAATTGAGCGGAGATCATTTGGTCTGTTTCATATGGATAGAGCAGCCTATCTACGTTCAACTGAACGCAGGCTGCCCTAGAGCACGATGGCGTGAGGCCGAATCGGCCTCACGTCTGAATCATGTTCTAAACCGTTGAAGTAGAGCGGGATGATTTGAAGCCGCGTTGGCTTCAAATCATCCCGCTCTAGGACGGTGGTGCGCTGCGCGGTAGTGTTTTTGCCGAAAGCAGGCCCCTTCCGCTCCCGGACCGGCTGACCTTGACGGTTTTCCTGGGTATGCTGTGGCACAATCGGGGTCTGTCCTGCCAGTGGCCCTGATTTACCCGTCAGCCGAACAGCCTCCGGAGCCATCGCTCATGCCTTATGCGATCATCACCGTCGACAAGCCGAACAGCCTTGGTCTGCGTAACCAGACGCGGGCCGAGCACCTGGCCTATCTGGAAGCGAACAAGGAAAAGTTGCTGGCCGCCGGCGCCAAGATCGACGACGAGGGCGAGGGCGGCTACGGCGGTGTGATCCTGGTCGATACCGAGGATCGCGCCGAGGCCGAGGCCTTCATCCAGAACGACCCCTTCACCAAGGCCGGGCTCTTCGCCGGCATCGAGGTGGTGCGCTGGCGCAAGGCCTTCTTCAACTTCGAGAAGTTGGTTTAGCGCACTCCCGATCAGGCGCCTTCGCGTCTGGCGGGGAGGCATGTGCTCATACCTTGAAGTGAGGGCACTGATCACAAGCTGCGCGTACACGCCTTATCAAGGGCTGGGGGTGACGCGCAAGTTAGCTCTAGATCAAACTCCGCTCAATTGGGTCCAATTGAGCGGAGATCATTTGATCTATTCCATAGAGTTAGAGCAGCTTATCCGCGTTCGAATGAACGCGGGCTGCTCTAGTCCCAGCCGATCGGTTCATAACCGCGGTCCCGAAGGCATTTCTCAACGAAGCGCTTGTGGACCTGGCTGGGCTGGCGCGGCTTGAAGAGGCCCCGCAGGAAACCGGCCGTGGCGCCGGTGGCTGCGCCCACGGCCGCACTCCGTCCGGGGCGGCCCAGAACCGCGCCACCGGCGGCTCCCACGGCGCCGCCCGCGCCGGCGCCGACAGCCGTGCTGCCGGCCACCTTGCCGGCCGTCCCGTCCTTCGCCGACGCGCCATAGGCCTCGGCCTTGACCCGGCAGTCGTCGATATCGCGCTCCGCCGCCGCCGAGCCAACGCGCTCGAGATGGGCATTGGGATAGAGCACGGGCTGGGGTGTAGAGCAGCCGGCGGTCGTCAGGCCAAGCAAGACAACGAAGGTCAGCCTCGTCATCGCAGCTCCAGGATCGGCGAGCGAAGGCGTCGGCCCTGCGAGAAAGGGGCGTCCGACGCCGCGCAGCATAGCGGCCCCGGAGCCGGAGGAACAGCCATCCGGCCCGGTGCGAAACCCCGGCGGATCAGTTGCCGGTCACGGCGATGTAGTCGGGATCCTGCTGGGCATCGCGCTCGAAGCTCAGGAACTCGTAGTAGCCGCAGCGCTTGCGCCCGGGGTAGTCGCGGCAGGTCTGGGGCCGGGCCTCGTAGATGCCGCAACTCCGGTTGCCGTGATCGAAGAAGGTGCAGATCGTGCCGAAGATATCGTCTTCCTTATGCCGCAGAATGCGGAGGGACTTGCCGTTCTCCGCTTCGCAGCTGTCCTTTTCGGTGAAGCGCTTCTTGGCTTCCTTCCTGGACAGGGAGAAGTGGGCGGCGAGCCGCTCCAGGTCTCCGTCCTCGAGCTGAATCCTGGGATAGGAGCAGCAATAGCTGGGGCAGTTGTCGCAGTCGTAAAGCTTCTTCGCCAAGGGCTTCTGCTTTCTTGCCGGATCGGGGCTGCGCGGTCGCGCGGAAGATCCTCGGCGCCCCGCGCGCTGTCAAGGAGAAACGCCCGGCGTCGCGGCGGACACAGTGGGAGCCGGATGGTAACGAAACTGAGAGAGGACGAGGACCGCCGACCGCGCGCGAGGGGAGGCGCCTTAGTTCAGAGCGCCCAGAGCCTCCAACTCGCGCCACGCGCGGACGACGTACTCGCTCTTGAAGCTGTGGCCGCCCGGATGCAGGCAGAGCTCCAGGGCGTGTCCCTCCGGGTTGAGGCGGCGCTCGCACTTCAGGTCCAGGACCTCGTAGGCCGCGGCGGCACCGAAGTTGCCGGCCTTGCCGAAAAGCGACAGGGCCTCGAAGACGTCGCCCTGATGGGTCTTCTGGATCGGCCGCCCGCGCAGCGGCACGATCTTGTCGTCGGTGCCGTGGGTGTGCAGCAGGTGCACCGGCGTGCTGGCGCAGCTCTGCGGGATCGGCGCCCAGAAGGTGCCGGCGATCGGCGCGAAGCCGGCAAAGCGCTCGCCCATTTCGCAGGCCAGGTTCCAGACCATCATGCCGCCCGCCGAGAAGCCCGTCGCCATGATGCGCTTCGGGTCGATGGCGAAGCGCGTCGTGATCTCCTCGAGCAGGCGGTCGAAGAAGGCGAAGTCGTCGGTGTATTCCCTGGGCGCGTTGGGGATCGACCAGTCGTCGCCCAGCGACTTGGGGGCGACCAGCGCCAGACCGAGGTCGGCGACCGCCTTGCCGAGCGCCTTGTTCCGCATGCTCCCGGCGGCGCTTCCGCGGTATCCATGCATATACATGATCGCGCCGACCAAGCCGTCGCCGTCGTGTCCGGCCGGCATGCGGACCCGGTAGGTCCGCTCGCCCAGCCGGCAGTCGCTGTCCGGGCCGCAGGCCGTGGCCTCCTCGGCGCCGAGGGCGACCAGGAGCGCGACGAGAAAGGCCGGGAGCAGGCGGGTCGCGGCGCGCGCCTGCCCGGACCGGAAGGGCTTCATCGGATCGCCTCGTCGAGGCCGATGTCCCGGCGCGCCGTGGAGATGGTCACGGTGAAGCCGGCGACGACGTCGATCAGGGTCATCAGGGTCAGGAAGAGGAAGATGGTGGTGCCGAAGGCCGGAAAGAGGATCAGCTCGATCAGGCAGAACACGAAGAGGCCGACGGACAGCAGGTGGTCGATGATCGAAGCTGTGCCGGTCCGGGTCGCCTTGAAGATCTCGACGAACAGCAGCACCAGACCGAGGATCACCAGCAGGTCGCCGTAGGACAGGGGCAGCAGGGTCCCGGAGGGCAGCGTCAGGGACAGCGCCGGAGCGTCGACCGATGGTCCACCGGTCAGAGCCAGGACGTTGTAGAGACCGACCGCAAGGATCAACAGCGGAATCGAAAGCAGCATCGGCCATCCCTCGGCTTTGTGGCGGGCGGCGACAGCCTAGCGGCTTCGGGCGGAAAATCTACCGCCCGGAGGTGGCAATGCACGAGCGGCGGCAGGGCAAAAATAAGGCCGCCAAAAAAATGGCCGCCTAAATGGCGGCCAAAGGGGATAGACCAGACTGCAAGAACCGGATGATGTCGGAAGTGTGGCGATGGCGAAGTGATAAAAGCCACACATCAGAGTTGAGTGGCGAAGGCACTGAGCCTCGCGATGATATATCTTTTGGTTTATATAATATGCAAAAATGGTTAATGGCGAGGCCTAGGAAGCCCCCGCGATGTCTGCGCCGAGAGCGTGACTGATCTCCGTGAGCCGCCGGCGCGACTCGTCGTAGAGCGTGAAGAGGCGCGCGTAGACCGCCTGGCCTCCCGGGTCCGGCTGCGTCTCGGCGACGATTTCCGCGCAGCGTGCGGCGTCCTGCGGCGAGGCGAAGACCCCGGTGCCGAGGCCGGCGAGCAGAGCGGCGCCGAAGGAGGCGTCGCCGTTGCCGGGCTGCCTGATCGGCAGGCCGGTGGCATCGGCGATGATCTGCCGCCAGGTCGCGCTGCGCGCGCCGCCACCCAGAAGGCGCAAGGCCCCGAATTCGGCGCCCGACAGCCGCTTGGCCTCGCGCAGCACGTCGCCCAGCGCCAGGGCGATGCCTTCGTAGCAGGCACGGGCGAAGTGTGCGCGCTCGTGGGACAGGGTCAGGCCGAGGAAGTCGCCGCGCAGCTTCGGGTCCCAATGCGGCGCCCGTTCGCCTTGAAGGTAGGGGTGAAACAGCAGGCCGTCGGAGCCCGGCGGGACCGAGGCGGCGAGGCGGTCCATCTCGGCGAAGGCGGTCTCGGGGTCCAGATCGGCGAAGAAGCGGTCGCGCACCCAACGGTGCGCGGTCGCGCAGGCGTTGATGCCCGAGGCCATGTACCACATGTCCGCGACGATGTGCGGGTAGCAGGACACCGGCGGATGGACCTCGGGGCGGTCGACGGCCAGGAAGACGACGCCGGCGGTCGCCAGCTTGATCGCACCATCACCCGGATTGACGGCCCCGCAGCCGAAGAGTTCGACCGTGGTGTCGTTGGAGCCGACCACCACCGGGGTGCCCGCGGCCAGCCCCGTCGCCTGCGCCGCCGTCTCGGTGACCGTACCGGCGATGTCCTGGGGCCGCGCGACCGGTGGCAGGGTGCGGGTCGGCCAATCGATCAGGGCGCAGAGCTCCGGCGACCAGTCCCGCCGCCGGGCGTCGGCCATGAGGGCGCCGACGACGTCGGAGAAATCGGTGGTCCAATCCCCGGTCAGGCGGCCGCGCAGGTAGTCCTTGGCGACGTAGAGGCGGGCGGTCCGGTCCGTGAGCTCCGGCTCGTGGCGCTTCAGCCAGGCGAGCTGGGCCAGGGTCCAGGTCGGATTGGCGCGGTTCAGCGAGCGTTCGATGATCTCCGCGCCGGCGCGCGCATGCAGGGCTTCGGCCTCGGCGGCGCTGCGCTGGTCGTTCCAGAGGATGGCCGGGCGCAGCACTTGGCCCGCCGCATCGGTCAGCACCGCGATGTGGGCCCCGGCGGAGATCCCGACCGCGGCGATGTCGCCGCCCGCCAGCTTGCCGGCGGCCAGGGCGCGGGGCAGGGCGTTGCGCAAGGCCCGCCACCAGTCCTCCGGGGCCTGCTCCGACCAGCCGGGCTGCGGGCTCCGGGTTGCGATGGGATCGCTGGCCTCCCCGATCAGGCCGCCGGCCTCGTCGACGATCGTGGCCTTGAGGCTGCCGGCGCCGAGATCGATGCCGAGAAGATACGCCCGGTCCCGCGCCGCCATGGCCGCGCTACTCCGCGGTCACGTAGGCCGAGGCGATGCCGCCGTCGACCAGCCAGCCGGCGCCGGTGACGTAGCTGGCCGCGTCGGACACCAGGAAGAGCGCGACCTCGGCGACCTCCTCCGGCTCGGCGAAGCGGCCCATCGGCATGTGGACCCGGCGCCGCTCCAGCTTCTCCGGCGTGTCGAAGAGGGCCTCGGTCAGCGCGGTGCCGACCGGGCCGGGGCAGAGCGCGTTGGCACGGATGCCGGCGCGGCCGTACTGCACCGCGATCTCCCGGGTCAGGGCCAGCACGCCGCCCTTGCTGGCGGTATAGGCGATCTGCGGTTCGGCGGCGCCCATGTAGGCCACCAGGGAGGACATGTTGAGGATCGCCCCGCCGCCGCTGCGCTCGAGGGCGGGGATCTCGTGGCGGCAGCAGAGGAAGACCCCGGTCAGGTTGACCGCCAGGGTCTTTTGCCAAACCTCCAGCGGGGTGTCCTCGGGCCCGCGGTCCCCGGCCAGCATGACGCCGGCGTTGTTGAAGGCGATGTCCAGCCCGCCCAGGGCCGCCTCCGCGGCCGCCACCATGGCCTGGACCGAGGCCTCCTCGGCGACGTCGGCCCGGATGCCCGTGGCCCGGCCGCCCTCGGCCTGGATCTCGGCGGCGAGTGCCTCGACGGCCGCCAGATCGAGGTCGGCCAGCGCGAGCGCCGCGCCTTCGCGGGCAAAGCGCTGCGCCGCTTCCCGTCCGATGCCGGCGGCGGCTCCTGTGATCAGGGCCCTCTTGCCTTGTAGGCGCATCTTGCCTCCCGGGTTTCCCTCGAAGCTATCTTGCGCGACTTGGCGCTTGCAACATATTGTTTGGCACATGCCAACCTTGGCGCGCCACGACGCGCCGCAGGGGAACAATAAACCGCAGGGCAGGGAGGGGACCATGGCCGGCGATCAGGTCACGACGATGATGGCGGCGTTGAAGAAGATGCGGGCGCGCTACCTGCGCTTCGAGCTGCCGGATCTCCACGGAACCAGCCGGACCAAGGTGGTCCCGATCGACAAGGTCGAGGCCTATGCCCGCAAGGGCCTGAACCTCTACGGCGGCACCATCGGCCTCGACAGCGCCTCCGGGGTGATCGGCGGCACCGGGGTCGCCGAGGAGGTCGCCTACCGCGACCAGGTCCTGATCCCCGATCCTTCGAGCCTGCGCCCGGTGCCCTGGCTGCCCGGCACGGCCAAGGTGGTCTGCGATGCGCAATGGGGGCCGGGCGAGCCGATCAAGGCGACGCCGCGAATGGTGCTGAGCGCCTTGCTCGAGGAGGCCGCGACCCTGGGCTACGACGTCATGATGGGCCACGAGTTCGAGTTCTACCTGCTCGACCCCGAGACCAAGCAGCCGCTCTTCGGCGGGGTGCACATCTTCAACGCGACCCGGAACCACTACCTGCCCTTCCTCGACGGCCTGCTGGACCAGCTTCAGGCGGCCGGGATCGACGTCATCACCCACAATTGCGAGTATGCGCCCTCCCAGTACGAGATCAACTTCGGCCCCGGGATCGGGCTGGAGGGCGCTGACAAGGCCTTCACCTTCAAGAACGCGATCAAGGAACTGGCCCATCGCAGCGGCCTGCTGGCGACCTTCATGTCCAAGCCGGCCAGCGACATGGCGGGGTGCGGCTGCCACGTCCACGTCAGCCTGATCAACCGCGAGACCAGGAAACCGGCTTTCTTCAAGAAGGCTGCACCCGACGGCCTCAACGACGAGGTCCGGGCCTTCACCCGGGGGATCCTGGACCACGCCAAGGCGATTCAGCCCCTGATCGGGCCGACGCCGAACTGCTACCACCGCCTGAAGCCGCACACCTTCGCGCCCTCGAACATCTCCTGGGGCGTCGAGGACCGCACCGCCATGGTCCGGATCAAGCACCCGGGCGAGGCCGACTGCCACGTCGAGATGCGCGCCGCCTCGGGCCTGTCCAACCCCTACCTCTCGGCCGCCGCGGTGATCGCCGCCGGTCTGCTGGGGCTGAGGGGCAAGGGCAGGCTGCCAGCCCAGTCCGAAGGCCCCTGCGAGGACGACCCCAGGCACGAGAAGCTGGCCGGCAGCCTGGAGGTGGCGCTTGAGGCGCTGGAGGCCGACATGCCGCTGCGCAAGCTCCTGGGCGAGGACTTCATCAAGCTCTTCATGGCGGTGAAGCGCGCCGAACTGGCCCGTTTCCGCAGCCACGTGACCGACTGGGAGCGCAAGGAGTACCTCGAGGTCTACTGATCAGCCGATCGGCCTGTGTCCGGCTTCACTGACAGAGCCTTTGCTTCGCGGCCAGGGTTGCGGCCAACCACGGCCTGCTGTGTCCCGCCCGGACCGGCTTGGCAGGAGGGGAGGGCCGCCCTTGGGGTTCATGCGGCCTTCTACCTCGGTTTGGTCGCCCGGTTGAAGAACGATGGCTACAGTTTCGGCTGAGCCCCGGCGCAGGGCACCGGCGCTCTGCGTCGTCTTCCTGCTGGCGCTGGCCGGCTGCAACAACGCCGCGCTCGACGCGGCCTCCCGGCAGTACCAGGCCGAGCGCAGCTACCGGAGCCTCGTCACCCTGCACGCGGCTCTGGAGCTGGGGATGCCGCGCGACCAGGTCGAGGGCCTGCTCGGCCCACCCGAGTATTCGCCGATCGACGGCCAAGTCTATTACGGCTCGGATGCCCGCGACGAGAGCCGGGACCCACCGGCGACCATCGGGCTGGTCCTCGACTATCGCGACTCCACGGGAACGGACCTCGGGACGCTGCAGTCGATCCACCTCGGCCCGATCGGGGAATAGCGCCGGGCACCCGCCGCGGCCGGCCTCCGGCTTCGTCCTAGTGTGATGGTTTCAAAGTTCGGCACATTTCATGTGCCGAGATTTGGAAGCTGAATCACACGAGATTCAACGAGTTAGTGTCCCTTTGATTCTGCAATTCGCTCTCGCGAATTTCAGAATCGGGACACTAGCGAGGTTTCGCCGAGGAAGAAGACGAGGCATCCTTCTGCCATAGTGCGGGCGCAGGGATCCGGTCGGTGTTTGTCGGATCACCTGGACGGGCGAAAAGCAAAGGCTCCCAGTCCCGGCCGCCGAACGGCCCAAGAAGAGGTATCGCTCAAGATGGGGACGCGCAGCGGCATTCTTGCTTCTGGCCTCGCCGCCGGGCTTCTCGCCTGTGCACCACCGGAAGTCTACGGGCCCTGCCGCTTCGATACGGCGGCGATGAGCTTCGCCGGCACGGCGAGGGAACAGGCCCGCTGCCTGCTGCGGCCGGTCAAGGCCTTCAAGGAGCTGGGCCCGGCCCACGCGCGTTTGCCGGAGGCCCTGGAGCGGCTCGTCGATGCGCCGCTGCCGCTGAGCAAGGTGGCCTTCCGGACCTATCTGGCGCGGCAGGGGCTGTCCGAGGCGCAGGTCGGCGGTCCATTGGACCGTCGGCTGTCGCGGTCCCACGACGATGCGTTCTGGGGCGCGCCGGCGCGCTATTTCGTCCTGCACGACACCAGCACGCCCTTCCTGGAGGCCGCGCCCTTCCCGGCGGACCTCGACGGGGACCGGCGGATCAATCTTCTGGCCTACTACCGCAGCGAAGAGCCGGCGGCGCACGTCTTCGTCAATCGCCGGGGCGAGGTCTATCCCGGGCACGACTTCCGGGAGCCCTGGCGGGCGACCAAGCTGGAGCTGAATCGCCACGTCGGGGCGCCCTCCAAGGGCCTGTTCCTGCACATCGAGCTGGTCCAGCCCCGCCGCCGGCATCCCGAGGGCGAACCGGACAACGACGCCCTGGCGCCGGAGCCGGGCTTCTCCGGTCTCCAGTACCGCCGGGCGGCCGAGCTCTACGTCGCGGCGTCCCTGCGCGCCGGCCGCGGCCTGATCCCGGCCTTCCATGCGGTCATGGACAAGGGTTTCGAGGACGGCCACGACGACCCCCAGAACTTCGACCTCGCCGCCTGGGCGGCCGCGATCGAAGCGGTGCTGCGCGAGGCTGCGCCGTAAAGATTTCTTTCCAGTCCGTCCGAAAGCCGCGGAAATCCCGGGCCTACTCCGCCGCCAGGCTGCCCTTGCGGCCGGGCAGCTCGCCGCGGATCACATAGGCCAGGGTCTGGACCACCTGCTCGGGGGTCTCGCAGACCGCGAGCGCGGCGGCGTCGACCTCCTTCAGAGCGTGGTTTGCCGCAGGATCGTGCAGGGTGATCAGGGCTTTGCCCAGGGCGGCGGCCATGCCGGCGTCGAAGGCGGCGTTCCACTGCCGGTACTTCTCGCCGAAGCGGACCACCACGACGTCGGCCTCGCCGATCAGGGTCCGGGTCCGGATCGCGTTCATCGAGGCGCCCTTGCGGTCGTGCCAGAAGGCCTGCTCCTCGGCGCCCAGAATCATCGCGCCGCAGTCGTCGCTGTCCTCGTGGACGCAGATCGGCGCGTCCAGGCGGACCGGCAGGCCGGCCTCGCGGACGCCCTCGGCGATGCGGGCGCGCCAGTCGCTGTGGATCTCCCCGGAAAGATAGACCTTCCACTCACGCGCGCTCATGTCCCGTGGTCTCCTTGTCGAAACGACCGATAACTCGAGTGAAGATCTAGCACAGCGCCGCTGCCGCGCAAGCCGCTGTTCCGGCAGCACCATGCGGAGGACCGCTATGGAGCGAATCCCGATCGGGCTCCTGGGATTCCGGGCTATCCTCCGCCGGGTCGGTCCGGAGCCGGGACCGAGTCTGGACCCTTTGAGACCGGAGGTCCAGCGCGCAGGGGAGGGCTGGCATGCTCACGCTTTGGGGACGGCGCAGCGCCCTCAACGTACAGAAGGTGGCCTGGCTGATCGGCGAGCTTGAGCTCGCGCACCGCCAGATCGAGGTCGGCGGGGTCTTCGGTGGCCTGGAGGATCCCGATTTTCAAGCGAAAAACCCCCATGGCCGTGTCCCGGTGATCGAGGATGGCGACACGATCGTCTGGGAATCGCACAGCATCCTGCGCTATCTTGCCGCCCGCTACGGCGGCGCGGCGCTCTGGCCGGCCCATGCCGGCGCCCGTTCCCTGCCTGACCGCTGGATGGACTGGTCCCAGACCAGCCTGCAGCCGGATTTCATGGCTCTTTTCTGGGGCTTCTACCGTACGCCCGCGCCGCAGAGGGACTGGCGGGCCATCCGGGGCGCCAAGGCACGCCTCGAGGCGCACTATCGATTGCTGGACCGTGAGCTCACGGCGCGGAACCACCTGGCGGGGGCGGACTTCACCCTGGCCGACGTCCCGGCCGGCGCGACGCTCTACCGTTACTTCCAGCTCGAGATCGATCGACCCCTGCTGCCTGGCTTAGAGGCTTGGTACCGCCGCCTGACCCGACGTCCGGCCTATCAGACCCATGTCATGCAACCTTTCCATGAGCTCCTCGGCCGACTCGACTACTGAGACAGGGCTGTGGATAAAATGGCGACCGGTACAGACTCTTTTCCTGGAATATGACAGCTTCCTCGGAAAATTCTCCCTAAATATTTGTTTTAATGTCGATATATCGCAGGCATATTTTATGCTCGCGTCGCGCGTAAACCTTATGTACAGTGTTTCCAGAGTGAAGTTCGTGGCCGGGCAGAATCTTTTTGGGGTGTTTGGTCAGGGTATTGTCCGGTACCGGACTGGCGAAGGGCGCTTCCAGGAAGGAGGCGCCCTTTTGCTTGTCCAGACCAGGTCAGACGCGTTCGCGTCTGATCTGGAGGGGTGGTTAGTCGGCCAGGGTGACCTTCACCTCGGCGGCGGCCAGGGCCTCGGCAAGGGGCGCGGGCGGCGGCCGGTCGGTGACGACGTCGGTCAGGTTGCCCAGGGGCGCGACGACCTCGAGCAGCGGCACCTGGAACTTGGTATGGTCGACCAGGAAGACCCGCCGGGCGGCCCGCTGGAACATGGTCCGCTTGATCCAGACCGCATTGGAATCGACGTCGGTGATGCCGCCGCTGGTCAGGCCGCCGGCGCTGGTCAGTGCCATGTTGGCGTGGAAGCGGCGCAGGAAGTCGCAGGCGTCCTGGCCGTAGACCCCGTTCTCGCGCGCGAAGTAGCTGCCCGGACAGAGGATCACCCGGATCCGGTCCCGGGCGCCCAGGCTGTGGGCGACCTCCAGGCCGTTGGTGATCACCGTGATCTCGGGCTGGGCGAGGGCGAGCTGGCGGGCCAGATGCAGGGTCGTGGCCCCGGAATCGATCATCACGACATCCCCGGGCGAGACCATCGCCGCCGCGACCCGGGCGATGCGCTCGCGCTCGGCCACCATGGCGGTGCTGCGCTCCTGCACCGCCGGCTCGCGGCCCATGGGGGCCGCCGCCCCGCCGTAGGTGCGCGCCACGAGGCCGCGGTTGGAGAGGTCGTCGATGTCCCGCCGCACGGTCTCGGTGGAGACCCCGAAGGCCTGGGCCAGGTGCGAGATGCGCACGGTGGGGTTGGAGCGCAGCTCGGCGATGATCCGCTCGTGCCGCTGGGCCTTGACCAGGCGTCCGCCGCGGCCTTGCTCGGGGCCGCTCATGCGCAGGCGGCCATGATGTCGCGGATCTGGGAGTTCAGCGCCCCCTTGCGCGGCGAGAAGGAGCCGTCGAAGGCGGCCGAGCCGATCGTGAAGGCATTGGCGCCCGCGCCGCTCAGCTCCCGGATCCGTTGCGGAGAGTTGACACTGCCGGCCACCACCAGCCAGCCCTTGGTCGCCCCGCGTGCCGCCCGCACCAGATCGAGCGGGTCCGCATCGGTCGCCCGATAGGCCAGCAGGTCTACGCCGGCGCAGCCGATTTCCTCGAAGTGGCGGCAGTGCGCGGCGATGTCCTGGGGCGAGCCGCCGAGTTCGGTCGGATGGCCGAGCGGTCTGCCGGGGAAGGGGAGGTACGCGATTCCACTGCCTCCCAGGACCTCGAGGATGGCTTCGGCCTGGGTCCCGCCCATGACCCGGTCGACCCCGATGTCGAGCGCCGCCCGGACCGAGGTCAGGCAGGCTTCCTCGCTCTCGCTCACCACCTCCAGGTAGCTGGTGGCACCGCTGTCCTTGATCCGGCGGTTGAGCTCCTTCAGCGTCGGCCGGTCCGCGCCGATGTCCTTGAAGCCGACGTGGCGCAGGCCGGTGCCCCGGATCTGCTCGAAAACCTCCAGACAGTCCTCGACCGTCTGATCGGCCCGGGTCAGCATGAAGATGAACTCCATCGCTCGGCTTCCCTGTGTCCTTGGGCGCGGTCCCCTCATGCCCGGCCCGTATGCCCGGAACATGGCTTTGCGTTCTTCTTGCGCCCTCTGTATCGCAGATAGGTGTGGCAGATACAACAATGCGTGTTGGAATCACCAAGGAAAGCGTGGTACCTTCGTCAAGCGGCGGGTTGATCGGGATCATCCCGGACGGGCGCACGGCGGTGATCGCCCATCTGGTCTCACGGCTGCGGGGCTCATGACACCTGAGCAAGACGAACCGGGAAAAGAGATCGAGCTGGCGCAGGGCCTGCGCGGCCGACGGCTGGCCCTCGACGAGGTGCCCCTGATCGACTTCGGGCCCTTCCTGGTCGGCGATCTGCAGGCACGCCGAAAGGTCGCCGAGGCGATCGGCCGGGCCTGCCGCGACATCGGCTTCTTCTACCTGAAGAACCACGGCGTTCCCGAATCCCTGGTGGCTGGGAGCTTCGCCGAGGCCAAACGCTTCTTCGATCAGCCGATGGCGCGCAAGCGGGAGATCGCGATCGAGAGATCGGCCTGCCACCGGGGCTACTTCGCGGTCGGCGGCGAGAACCTCGACCCGGCGAAGCAGACCGAAGCGGGGGACCTGAAGGAAGGGATCAAGATCGGCCGCGATCTCGGCCCGGCGCATCCGCGGGTGACGCAGGGCCTGGCGCTCCACGGCCCCAACCAGTGGCCCGCCGGCCTTCCGGGCTGGCGCGACGCGATGCAGCGCTACTTCGATGCCCTCGAGGATCTCGGGCGGCAGATCATGCGCGCCTTCGCGCTCGCCCTGGGCCTGGAGGAGGAGCACTTCACGGCCCTGCTGACCGAGCCGATGACCACCCTGGGCCCGCTGCACTATCCGCCGCAGAGCGGGCGGATCACGGAAAAGCAGATCGGCGCCGGCGCCCACACGGACTTCGGCTGCCTGACGATCCTGGCCCAGGACCCGGTCGGCGGCCTTCAGGTCCGGAACGCCGCCGGCAAGTGGATCGACGCCCCCCCGATTCCGGGCACCTTCGTCGTCAACATCGGCGACATGATGGCGCGCTGGACCAACGACCGCTTCGCCTCGACCCGGCACCGGGTCATCAACGCCTCGGGCCGGGAGCGCTACTCCATGCCCTTCTTCTTCGATCCGAACTTCGAGGCGGACGTGGTCGTGCTGCCGACCTGCAGCGGTCCCGACGATCCGCCGAAGTATCCGCCGACCACGGGCGGCCAGCATCTTCTGGACAAGATCAACGAGACCTTCGAGTACCACCGGGCAAAGCCTGCCCCTCGATGATCCTGAGACGATCGCGGCCGGCCGGCGCCTATCGTGGCGGAACCGCGCTGGGGACTTGACCGGACCCGGTGTTCGGAGCGAGGTTTCTGGCCGGTCGGGGCGTCGGCACCTTGGCGCTCTTGGCCCGGCGAAGGACCACAACGTGATCGCGGGGCCGCGCGGCTCCGAGGCAGGGGGCGGATCTTGGCTCAAAAGGAGGTTGGCGGCGTCGTACCGGTCAATCCCAAGCTGCTGCAGCGCGGCAGCCCTTCCGACTACCACGAGTTCGTCTTCCAGTGGCTCTGCTACGAATTGGAGCTTCTCGGTGCGGAAGGCGAGCTGAGCCCGGAGCGCCGGGCTGCGGCCAAGCGCCTGGTTGCCTACGTGGAACGCCTGTCCAGCCGGCACGTCGGCTTCGGCATCCTCCTGGCGACCCGGCGCTATCTGCCGCACGCGCGCTTCGATTGGCTGCGCTTCGAGAAGGAGTTCCGCAAGATCGTCCTGCGGTCCCTCGACGATCTCAACGCCAAGAAGAGCCGTCTCCTGCGCGACGGCAATCCCGACGACTTCGTCTTCCACGCGGTGCGCGTGCTGCTCGACGAAGCGACCCGCGAAGCCGTGGTCGCCTGGGAGTAGGGACCAACCTGAGGCGCAAGGCCGGGATTCAGCCGTCGACGTCGTCGGGCCAGTCGCGCATCCGTGCCGTGTTCGCCTTGGGTGCGGCCCAGCCCTCGCAGTGGCGCAACTCGTGCTCGAGGAGCTCTTCGTCGCCCTTCGGGACCGCGACGATGCACCAAGGCCGCTGGCCGGCTTTCAGCTCGTGGTCCTTGGGCACCACCGAGCAGGCGTGATAGGGCGACAGGGTGACCACCGAAAAGACGGCGGAAATCGGCGAGCGGGTGCTGGCCAGCTCGAGGCATTTGCCCCAGGCGGTCACGGAGTACTCGTAGAGCGTGATGTCCATGTCGTTGCGGTCCCGCGGCTCGGCGATGCCCGAGATCAGGCGGGCCCGCGGCCCTTCGGTCAGCGGCATCGGCGCCACGCAGCCCGGCAGGACGGTCAGGCCGGCCAACGCGCCGATGATCAGGCTCCGGGACGCGGCGCGGCGCCCGCGGCCTGTATGGCCGAAGCTGCGGGTCTGCGGTACCGAGTCCGTGCGGATCGAATGCTCTGGCATTTTGTCTTCGTCCCCTTCGGTCGTGTCGATCGATCGGCGCGGGACGACCATGCCGTGACGGGCGCGGCTTTGTCGTCGCCGGCCGGATGTTGAAGGGGACTTGGTAAACAAAGCTTCTACACGATCGTGACTCCGGGCGATTTCGGTCCCGGAAGGGTGAAGAAGCCCTGTGCCAGCTTCGTGATGACACCGTGTCGAAAAACGTCAGCCCCGGCGTGGCGGCCGCAGAGGGCCGCGCGCGGTGGCGGCGCCGACACCTCTGCGCGCTCGTCACGACCAGCGCCTGGAGCGGCGCTCCGGCCGGCGCGGAACCATTGGGAGCCCCATGTTTTCGCCCGGCCGGCTCAGCAAGGCATCGCTGCTTGTCGTGCGGACGGTCCTGCCGCTCGTCGCCGGAACCTGGCTCAAAAGTTCACAGAGGTTAAGGCAGCCGCCGCAAAATACCCCAAAAGACCTATGCTCGGGGCGGTTTATCCTTTTGTTAAGCTTCCTTAACCAAGTCTCCATGAGAATAACCATTGTTCTCGGAAGTGTTTGTCCTAAAATGATGCTGGTTTGGTCGTTCTCTGGAGGTTGTCGTGATTTCTTTACGAGTCGTTACCAGGTCTATTCCAATCTTTGTCCTATCCGGTCTCCTGGCCTCACAGGGTCTTGCGCAAAACAGCCTGATCGAAGCCAAGCAGGAGCGGAACAGGAGCACGGTCAGCGTCATCGGCGGCGGGATATCCGGCACCTACATCCGTTTCGCCACGGACTTGGCGAACGTCCTGGACGACCCGGAGACCAACGACCTCAGGGTCTTGCCGATCGTGGGGCGGGGCGGCGGCCAGAACGTGCTGGACGTCCTGTTTCTCAAGGGCGTCGACATGGGGATCACCCAGCAGGACCACCTGACCTTCTTCAAGCAGGAGAACCCGGCGGTCTACGGCAACGTCGACCGCTACGTGCACTACGTCACGAAGCTCTACAACGCCGAGTTTCACCTGGTCGCGCGCAAGGAGTTCAAGACCCTGGACGATCTGCGCGGCCAGACGGTCAATTTCTGGAAGCCCTGGAGCGCGACCGACATCGGCGGGCGCACGGTCTTCAAGCTGATGGGGATCGACGCCGACATCATCAATATCGACACCCAGCTGGCGCTGGAGAAGATGAAGACCGGCGAGGTCGCGGCCACCAGCCTGCTCGCCGGCGCCCCGGTCAAGGGCTACAAGGACCTCCTGTCCGAACAGGGGCTGCACTTCATCGGGGTGGACCCCGGCGATCCGAGGTATCGACGGCTCCTGGAGGTCTATCTGCCGGCGTCGCTCAGGCACGAAGACTATCCGGGCCTGATCCCGCAGGGGCAGACGATCCCGACCGTGGCCAGCGGCGCGGTCCTCGCGGTCTACAACTGGCCGGAGAACACGCCGCAGTACCGCAAGCTGGCGCGCTTCGTGAAGAAGTTCTTCGACAACTTCGATGAGTTCCGCAAGGAACCGCGCCATCCGAAGTGGAAAGACATCAACCTGGCGGCCGAGGTGCCCGGCTGGACCCGGTTCAAGCCGGCCGAAGAGTGGCTGGCGACCGACAGCGAGGCGCCGGACAGCGAACTGAAGACCGCCTTCAACCGCTTCCTGGCCAGCTTCCAGCAGTCCTCCGGCGTGCAGAACATCTCCGCCCAGCAAAGGGAACAGCTCTTCGAGGAGTTCGTGCGCTGGTACAACACTCAGCGTTAGAGGCCTGAGAAGCCTTCCGAATTAGGGGCGGCTGGCGAGCTTTCGTTCCCAGGCGAGCGCGTCGCGCACGATGCCGTCGAGGTCGTCGTGTCGGGCCTGCCAGCCGAGTTCTTCGCGGATGCGCGTGGTGTCGGCGACGATTTCGGCGACGTCGCCCGGGCGTCGGGGCCCGCTTCGGACCTCGAGCGGGGAACCGGCGACCCGCTCCACCGCCGCCAGGACCTGCTTGACGGAGTAGCCGCGGCCGTAGCCGCAGTTGAGCGTCAGGTTCCGGCCGCGGGTCTCCAGGTCACGAAGCGCGGCAAGGTGCGCTTCCGCCAGGTCCGCGACATGGATGTAGTCCCGGACGCAGGTGCCGTCGGGCGTCTCGTAATCCTCGCCGAAGATCTCCATGGCCGACCGCCGGCCCGCCGCCACCTCGCAGGCGACCTTGATCAGGTGGGTCGCGCCGGGGGTCGACTGGCCGCTTCGGCCCTGCGGGTCGGCCCCCGCGACGTTGAAGTAACGCAGCGCCGCATAAGTCAGATCATGGGCCGACGCGGCGTCGCGCAGCATCCATTCGGTCATCAGCTTGGAGGTCCCATAGGGACTGGCAGGCAGGGTCGGGGCGGACTCCGGAACCGGCCCGTCGCCGACGCTGCCGTAGACCGCAGCGGTCGAGGAGAAGACGAAGCGCCGCACGCCGGCCTCGACGCAGGCCTGGATCAGGCCCCGGCTCTTGCAGGTGTTCTGCAGATAGTATTTCAGAGGATCTGCGACGGACTCCGGGACGACGACCGAGCCGGCAAAATGCATCACCGCGTCGACCTGGTGGCGCGCGATCGTCTCGGCGATCAGTTCGACATCACCGATGTCGCCCTCGACGAAGCTGGCCGCCGGCGCCACGGCGTCGCGCCGGCCGGTCGAAAGGTCGTCGACGGACACGACCGGATAGCCGGCGTCGAGCAGGGCAAGGACCACGTGGCTGCCGATGTAGCCGGCGCCGCCGGTGACCAGGACGGCCGCTTCGGTCATCGGCCCTGTCCTCCGGGAACTCGCCGCGTCGCGGCCTGAGCGCCTTCGTATCTTCCGTCGTGACCACGGTGAGAACTGCGGGCCGGAGCCCGGTTTTCTCGCTGTCGCTGCATCTTCAGTTCCTCGCTTCGCGGGCGGCGATCAGCGCCTTCAGGCGCGCCTCGATGCCACTCTTGGCGATCACCGCGGTCCAGGTGTAGGGGCAGGGGTCGGGTACCGGGCTCTCGGCGATCTCCTCCGGCTCGGGCGCCGTGGCGAAGATGTCGCCGGAGGTCACCGTCGCACGGATGTCGTACTGGCGTATGGTCGCCAGGTTCATCGGGCTGTCGTTGGCCAGGATAGGCCGGCCGAGGGCGGCATACTCGATCAGCTTGGTGGGGGTCTGGTAGCTGTGCGGCCGGTGCGACGGGAAATGACTGACCGCCACCTTGCTCCTCATCACGAGATCGAAGGTCTCCGCCTGCGTGAGCCGGCCCGCGAAGACGACGCTCCGGCAGCCCCTGTAGGCCTTGACGATGCCGGGGTCCGCCGGGCCGATCAGCAGGAGCCGGCGGCCGCTGGGGTAGCGGCGGAGGAAGGAGTCGATCAGCGCGCCGCTCCGTCGCTCCTTCGACACGGTGCCGATGTACACGAAGTCGAAGTCGGGCGGCCCCGGTGCCGGTTTCCGGGCTTTCGCCGGCAGCGACGAGGGCACGCCCATGCCGAGGAAGAGCTGCGGCACGCCGTCCGCGAATCCGATCATGTCGCTCATGACCTCGTTCTGCAGAATCCGCAGGTCGGGCTTGAAGTTGCAGAGCGCCTTCAGCCGATCCTTGAGCGGCGCCAGCAGGCCCACCGACAAGGAGCGGTAGTCGTGGATCGTGGCCAAGGCGGGCGGCGCCGGCAAGGGATAGAAGCCCATCATGAACCAGAGGACCGAGCGCTCGGGATCGCCCTGCTTCAGGTACTGGCGCAGGGAGGTCTCCCTGACCTCGTAGCTGCCTGAGAAGAAGTCCCTATAGCCGCGGATCGTTGGGTAGAGAGCTTTGTCGTCATGTATGAAGTTTATGATGTAAGGCATTAAACGCTTTAAACTACTAATCCTGGCCGCCATCCGGCTGCGTGAGATCGGCCGGTCTCGGCTGCCGCTCGAGGAGGCAGAGCACGCTCGGGTCGACGCCCAGGTGGCGGACGGCGAAGCTCCGGCTCCAGACCGCCAGCGCAAGCTGCCCCAAGGCGCTTCCGACGGCGGCGCCCAAGGGTCCGAGGAGCGGGATCAGCAGGACCTGGGCGAGGACCATGGCGATCCGGGTCGCGCCCAGGATCTGCAGGTACTTGTTTTCATGGCCGGTCATCGTCAGCAGCATGTTGGCGGGGCCGGAGAGGACGCAGATCACGAAGCCGGCGGAAAGGACGCCCAGGACCAGGTGACCTTCCGCAAAGCTGGCCCCGAAGAGCCCGAGCAGGAGGTCACCGGCGAAGACGACGATCAGGAGACCGCAGCCCGCGGGCAGGATCAGAAGCGCGCAGATCGTCCGGCAGATCCGCTGCACCTCGTCGTGGTCGCCGCCGTGGAAGGCCCTGGAGATCATCGGGGCGGTCAGGACGTTCGCGGTTGCGAAGAAGATCAGGAATATGGAGGCGACCTTGAGGGCGACGAAGTAGGTTCCGGTTTCCTCCGGCCCGTAGTAGAGGCCGAGCACCACCACGTCGGAGCTCTGGCTCAGGATGCCGAGCACGCCCAGGCCCCAGAGCCCGAGGCTGGCGCCGCGCCAGGCCGGGATGTCCAGGTCGGCCTTGGCCGCCGGGGCCTGGCGCCGCGTCTCCCTGACGATCCTGACCGCCTGCGGGATCAGGAGGACCAGCCACAGCCCACCCGAAATCCACAGGACCAGCTCCGCGGAGAGCTGCAGGCTGCTTCCCAACAGGTAGAGCAGGGCGAGCACCATGACCCCGCGGTGGAAGATGTCGGTCGGCAGCATGGCCCGGGCGACGAAGCCGAGGGCCCGCATCGCGGCGCCCTGGTAGGCGGCGATCGCGGAGGGGAAGGTCAGGAAGGCGGCGGCGTAGAGATATCCGGCATCGAGCGCGGGGTTCAGGAGCTTTGCCAGGGCGACGCCCAGGAAGGCCAGGCCGACGACGCCTCCGGCCCCGATCAGGACCGTGAGGTAGCTTCGCAGCATCGCCCCCTTGGCGCGGGCCGGGTCGTCCTTGGCCTGGAACTGCGCCCAGAAGCGGAGGATCGCCATGCCCTGGCCGCAGTTCGCCAGGATCCCCAGAAAGACCGTGAGGCTGATGGCAAAGCCGTAGCGGCCGTACTCGGCCTCGTCGACGCTGCGCGCGAGAAGGATCAGGAAGAGGTAGCTCAGGATGACGGCGGCCAGCTTGATCGCCGCGGCCGAACTGCCGTGGGCCAGGAAATAGCGGAGCAGCGACGCCGGCGCTTTCCGCGCCGCGATCAGATCGCTGTCTGCCGGTACCTGAGTCATGGCTTCGTCTTTCATGATGCCGGCGGGCCGCCGCGCGCCACCGAAGGCCGGGGTTGCTTGCCCGCCTGCCAGGCGCGCTTCGCGCAGCGGTGCGGTGTACCGTAAGCGGAGCGGAACGCCGCGGGCGGGCAAGCAAACCCGGTCAAATGAGGCACTATCAACGCTCCTTGGTATGAGCGCCGGGGGCGATCGAGCCCGTCACGCTAGGCCCGTCACGCTACGATAGACCGGGACGGCCCGGCGCGCGGCGGCGAAGGGTCACAGGGATCTCGGCGCGGCGACGGGATGGCGCTCCGCCGGCGCCAGACGGCGGCGCGGGACCGTGACGCCGAGGACCAGGAGCCCCGCGAAAGACAGACCGCCGAGAAAGGCCAGGACGAGCAGCACCAGCGGCTCCGGCCCACTCGGCAGGCGCGGACGGACCGGCGCCTCCAGCAGGATCGCGCCGTAGGGCTGCTCGGTCTGGGACAGCATGAGCTCGCGCTCCTGATCGGCGAGCAGCGAGATCAGGGAGTCCCGATAGATGTCGATCCGGGACTGAACCAGGCGGTCCTGGAGGTAGTTGATGTTGTTGCTCAGCGCCGCATTGCGCTCCTCCCGCATCAAGGTGCTCGTTTCCTCGAAGAGCCAGAGCAGAATCTGCGCCAGCCCCTCCGGATTCTTGCCCGAGAGCGAGACCGAGCGCATGGCGCCCCGGCTCAGGGGCGCGATATCGAGGTTCTTGCGCAGATAGGCCTGGACCTCCTTGGCGCGCGGCGGCTCCCAATCCGGATAGCCGAAGAGGCCCCGGGCGAAGTCCTTGATCCCGAACAGCAGGCCGCCCGGGGGGGTCCAGCTCTGGTTCTCCTCGTCCCAGAGCGAGGAGAAGAGGATCCGGCTCACCCGATGGTTGTTCTCCAGGATCTCCGCCACCCGGTGGGTCTGCAACAGGACGATGAACTGGTCGAACTCCTTCGGCTGGCCGCCGCCGAAGCCGCCGAGAAGCGGATTGTCGTCCGAAAAGCTGTAGCTGCTGCCGTAGAACTGCACCTTGTTGAGGGCATCGTCGGTGACCGGGGCCAGGATCATGCTGGCTTGGAAGCTCGGTCCCTTGAAGTGGACGACCGTCAGGGCGGCGAGCAACGCCAGCACGCCGCCGGCCAGAAGGACGTACCAGTTCCGCAGCAGGTCCTGGAGCACCAGGTCGAGCCGCAGGCCGCTGCCGGGCGCGATCTTGGGCTTTTGCCGGGCCGGTTGCGGCGGCGGCGGGGATGGCGTGCCTGCCTTCAAGGGTTCAATGGCCATGGGCTTCCCGTCCTGGAGCGGCGCTCGCGCCGATGATCGTCAAGGGGATCCTTGGATCATCAATCATGCACACGCAAGGTACACTGTAAATTATAGCAAAAAATGCGCGAATTAAGTAAGGGCTAAGGTGTACCTCAAATAAAGCCAGGGTTAAGACCGCCTCCAGAACCAGGAGGCCGACGATCCCGGTCACGTCGCCGCCGGGCAGGCGCCGTCAGTAGGCGCCGCCACGGCCGAGGACGATCCGCACCGTCTTGAACAGGATGACGATGTCGTACCAGAAGCTCCAGTTGCGCACGTACCAGCCGTCCAGCTGGGCTCGGTCCGAGAACCGGGTCTCGCTTCGGCCGCTGACCTGCCAGAGGCCGGACAGCCCCGGCCGGGCGGTCAGGTAGAGCTGGATATTGCCGCCGTAGTCGCCGATCTCGCGGCGCAGAAGCGGCCGCGGGCCGACCAGGCTCATGTCGCCCCTGAGGGCATTCCAGAGCTGCGGCAGTTCGTCGATGCTGGTCTGCCGGAGCAGGCGCCCCAGCGGCGTCACCCTCGGATCTTCGCTGAGCTTGAAGTTGTTCTCCCGGTAGGCCTCCCAGCGCTCGGGGTGCTCCGCCTTCCACGCGGCGAGGATCTCCTCGGCGTCGTTGACCATCGTGCGGAACTTGATCATCCGGAAGATCTTGCCGTTGCGGCCTACGCGTTCCTGGGCGAAGAACACCGGTGCCCCGTCCAGGCAGCGGATGAGCAGGGCGACGGCGAGCAGGACCGGCGAGGTGACGATCAGGATGCTGGCCGTGGCAATCACGTCGAAGCAGCGCTTCAGGGCCCGCCATTCCGGGCGCATCAGCCGGTTCTGCATCCAGACCAGCGCGACGTCGCGCCTCAGGAGCACCTGGGTCGCGGCGCCCTCGACGGCGAGACCGACCGTCGGGAGCGCGACGCCGACTGTCGGACAGAGGCTGGTCAGGGTCGGCACCAGCTTGTCGACCGCCGCGAACTGCTCGGGCGCCGCCGCGATCAGGATGACGTGGTCGCGAAACCGCAGGAACAGCGCCGCCAGGGGGTCCTGGGTGGCGAGGATGGGCACCTCGCGGCCGGCGACCAAGGTCGTCCTCTCGGGTTCACCCTCAGGTTCCGATCCCGAAATCCGAAGTATGTGGGTGATGTCGAGACCGAGGTCGTCGTCCTCGGCGACGGCACGGGCGACTTCGCGCGCCCGCCGGCCGCTGCCGAGGATCACTGTCGGGCGCCGCCAGGCGCCCCTTCCTTCCAGGTAGCGGCGCAGTCCAAGGCGCCCCGCCAGCAAGAGCCCGCCGAGCGCCGCCCACAGCAGCAGCACTGCCGGCAGCGGCAGTCCGCCGGGCAGGCCCTTCCAGACGGCGAGAACCTCCGCGGCGATCAGGCAGCCGGAGATGAAGGCGAGATCGCCGAGCCGGTCCCAGGACGAGCGCCGCCGAAGATAGTGACCGCGCAACCAGAAGTACCACGTCGCCACGGCCGCGCTGCCAAGCGCCGAGGCCAAGGTGAAGGCCTGAACGGGCCAAGCCGGCCCGGATGATGCCCCAGACGACGCAACGTCACCGGAGAACGCGGTTGCCCAAGTCCCCAGAACGGTCCAATCGACCTGTTGAAATGCCAGGCGCAACAAACCGA
Organism: Kiloniellales bacterium; assembly: GCA_022361275.1. Taxonomy (GTDB): domain Bacteria; phylum Pseudomonadota; class Alphaproteobacteria; order Kiloniellales; family JAKSBE01; genus JAKSBE01. The sequence continues at coordinate 7,662 of JAKSBE010000294.1, read as the reverse complement.
CGCCCAACGCGATAATCGCAAAGTCTGCCGCCAGGATCTGCCAATCGAAGCTCGCGCTCTTGGTGCTTACGGATCCCTTCGGAGCTTTGCGAAGGCTGGTAGCCGAAGCCACCCCCGCCGGAGTCCTTCGCAACTCGGCCATCGTCCGAGCCCCTCCCTGTGCAAAGTCTCATCCCCCAGAAGAGCCTTGTTCTTCATTTTATGGAAAATTAGCACTAATGTTTCGACTTGTCTGCATAGAATCTTAATCGTTTGGCCAGGTTATTTCGCTGTAGGCGTGCGATACAACGACCGCGTCCGGTCGATTGATTGGTCAGTGATGTTGTGATCAGACGGGCCGCTCGTTACTTCTGGTTGCCTTTCGCCGGCCTTGAGAGGTTCGAAAGTCTAGTGTTATCTTCAGCTTCCACCGAGATTCTAACAGCAAACTCCGGGTCGGGCAGTCAGTCCGCGGGCCGGATCTAGGCTGCCTTCACCACGATCCGGTGCAGCCTAAATTCTCCAGCGGCATCTTAAGTCTTATGGCCTATCGGCAATTGATGTTCACCTTCCGTTAAGGTTTTCACTTGAATTCCGATAAGATTGCAGGCACTTTAGATCTTGAGATAGCTTTGGAGGGGGCTCGGTATTATGGGTAACAAATCGATTTTGGGAGGCGTGGCTGCGGCGGCTTTGGCGCTGGGCCCGGCCTTGGCCTTCGCGCAGGACACCACGGTCAATAAGGGCAGTCTGGAAGCGGCCGGCACCGGCTCGGCGGCGACCGTTCAGCAGGCCCAGGACAGCTCTGACGGCGAGTTTGAAGGCGCGCTCTTCGCGCTTCCCTTCGTGGCCGGCGGCGGTGCGGCTGCGGCCTTGCTGCTCGGCGATGGTGGCGGCGGCGGCAACTCCAACAGCACGACGACGGCGACCCAGACCGCCGACTGAGCGGTTCATCGCTGCATAGACGGCTCGGGGCCGGGTGCCGGAAGCGGCAGCCCGGCCTCTCGCTTTTGGACCTCCCGAAGTATCGGCCCGGGATGGCGGCGATACCAAGGAGTGTGTTCAAGACTCCCCCGAAGCCGTGTCTTTTTGGCGTTGGTTTTAAGCCCTTGTTAACGCTGGCCGTGAAGCCTTGGCTGCGACGGGGGACGACGGGTGACGACGACTCCAGCGAACAGAGGACGCCAGCTGCCGACCGGTCGCGGGACGCGGAATCGCCGCGATCGGGAGGTCTTTGCCCGCGAGGAGCCGCTTGCCGCGCCGCGCCACCTCGGTCTGATCATGGACGGGAACGGCCGCTGGGCGCGGGCCAGAGGGCTGCCCCGTGCCGCGGGGCACCGTCACGGCGTCGAGGCCCTGCGCCGCAGCGTCGGGGCCGCCGCCAAGCTGGGGCTCCGCTACCTGACCGTCTACGGTTTCTCGCCCGAGAACTGGCGCCGTCCGCCGGAGGAGGTCGGGCACCTCATGACGCTCCTGCGCCGCTTCCTTCATAGCGAGGTCGAGTCACTTCAGCATCAAGGGGTTCGGCTTCGGACCCTGGGCGATCGCGAGCGCCTGCCGCCCGACGTCGTCGACCTGCTGGCCGAAGCGGAAGCCGCCACGGCCGGGGAAGGGCGGCTCGATCTGATCGTCGCCCTCAGCTACGGCGGTCGGCAGGAGCTGACCGCGGCGGCGCGGCGCCTGGCCGCCGCCGCCCTGGCGGGCGCCTTGGCGCCGGAGCAGATCGACGAGGCCTGCTTTCGCGGGGCGCTGCAGCTTCCGGACGTGCCCGACCCCGACCTGATCATCCGGACCAGTGGCGAGCGGCGCCTGTCGAACTTCCTGCTTTGGCAGGCGGCGCACAGCGACCTGATCTTCGTCGACTGCCTCTGGCCGGACTTCGGCGAGCCGGAGCTGGCGGCCGCCCTCGAGCTCTACAGGCAGCGCCACGCCGGGCGGGCCTTCCCGACCGGGCCCCGGGCCGGCGGCCTGGACCATGTGGCGAGGCTGAGAGACGGCACCGGCTGACCCCGACGCCTCGGCCGGGGGGCTTGGTGAAGGCGGCGGCGGGTCCCGGCGGGCCGGGGTCAGCGGGCGGGTGGCTTGAGCAGCTCCATCACGACCGGCGGCATCTCGGGGTGGAAGTGCTGGACGCTCTTCCAGACCAGCCCGTATTGGGGGTCGATCCAATAGTCGTTCTGGAAGCTCCAGTCGATCTCCCGGGCCGTGCAGGTCTCGCGGACATGCCGGGTGTCCCATTCGAGCTCGGCGATGACCAGGGACTCCGGCCCGAGATCCTGGAAGCGCGACGCGATCATGATGCCGTAGCGCTGGGGCTGGTCGAAGTCCAGCAGCCGCCGAAAGCGCAGCGCCGCTGCCGTCTCGGCGTCGGCGCCCGGCGCGGACAGGGGCCCGGACAGAGGCCCGGACAGAGGATCGTCGTCGAGAAGCTGGCTGCGGCGCAGATTGGCCTGCAGGCCCGCCGTTTGGACCAGACGGCCGTTGCGCGTAACAAGTGCTTTTCGGTCCGCCGTAATCCAATGAAGATTGTCGCCGTAAACCTTTCCTAAAATAATTAGTGATCTCGGCCCTTTGCCGATCTTGGCGGCGATAGAAGCATATGGTATAGAATTGATTTTATCTCGACTTATAGGGGCTCCTTCCTGACCGCCGACAATTAGGCCGAAACTTTCGCTCGCTGAATCAATTGTTTCCGAGCAGGCCGAAACTAAAAAGCTTGAAGCGGTCAACAAGGCAAGGCGTCGAGATAAAGAGAAATGGGGGGGAATGGTCATGTTTCCACATGGTCCAAATGTCTGGCGCGCGGGCAAAGGCAATGGCAATGGCTTTACCCCGATAGCGACACTGTTATTTAGCTTGGCCATATTGGCCGTCTTGCTTCCGCCTGTCGACCACACGATGGCGCAGTCCTTCACCGAGGACCTGCGGCGCCTGGATCCGTCTTTGCAGCAGCGCCTCGGCGGAACCCAACCGCCTCTGCTCAACGAGACGACCAGAGAAATCGTCTCGCCGGTCGATTCCATGGAGCTGGATGGCCGGGTCGTCACGCAGCGCGCCTATCCCTTGCGGCCGGAAGCGGCCTCCCGCCTCGAGGACGACTACGCCGAGCGGATCGCCGTTCAGGCGCCGGAGTTCGGCAAGAAGCCCCTCGAGCAGTTCGGCTACGATCTTCTGGGCAACCTCTCGGGCCTGCAGGAGCCGGGCACCGGCGGGGCGATCAACGACAGCTATCGCCTGGGCATCGGCGACGAGCTGGTCATCACCTTCCGCGGGCAGAGCAACGAAAGCTATCGCACGGCGGTCGACCGCGAGGGCCAGATCTTCCTCCCGAACATGCCGCCGGTGCCGGCGGCCGGCCTCAGCTTCGGGCAGTTCCGCGAAGAGCTGGAACGCCAGGCCGAGGCCTCCCTGCTGCGCACCGAGGTCTTCGTTTCCCTTGGCCGGGTCCGCAACTTCCCGGTCATGGTGCTGGGCCAGGTCAGGCAGCCGGGCGTCCATCGCATGACCGGCGTGGCCAGCGTCTTCGACGCCATTGCTTCCGCCGGGGGTGTCCAGAAGTCCGGCTCGATGCGGCACATCCAGCTGATCCGCGGCGGACGCTCCTTCGGGGTCGACCTCTACGACCTGCTGCTGACCGGGCAGCTCGACGACGAACTCGCCCTGATGGAGGGCGACCGGGTCTTCGTGCCGCCGATCGGCAAGACCATCGGCGTCGCCGGGGACGTGCAGCGGCCGGGGATCTACGAGGTCAACGGCCGGGCCGACGACATGAGCGTCGGCGAAGCGGTCGACATGGCCGGCGGCACGCTGCGTCCCTCCGGCTACCGCTACCTGGTGATGACCTCGGACGAGGAGGGTGGCGACACGGTGCTCGAGGTCGACGATCCGCAAGGCGCCCCGATACGGCGCGGCGACATGATCCTGGTCGCCAAGATGGGCTATTCCTGGGAAGGCGCCTTCTTCGTCGACGGCCACGTCTCGGTGCCCGGCCCGCGCTCGCTGCGCTGGGACCGGACCGTGGGCAGCGTGGTCAATGCCTCGGACATCCTGAAGGAGAACCCCTACCTGCTGTTCGCGGCGCTGGAGACTACGGATCCCGTGACCAAGGCCAGGCACCTGGTGCCGCTCGACCTCGGCCGCGTGGCCGCCGGAGAGTCGGACGTGCCGTTGAAGCCCAACGACCGTCTGATCGTCCTCGGCATGGACGACGTCCGCTTCCTGTCCTCGGCCGCCGTGCAGGCGGTGATCGACGGCGAGAACCCCGATGAGGTCATCGCCGGCGAGCTCTTCGGCGGCGTCGGGTTGGGCGGCGAGGCCAGGGACGGCGGCGGCCTCTCGGCGCGCGACCTGCTGGAAAGCGAGCGGGACGGCTTTTCCGCCGCGGCCCTGGGGCCGAGGGCGGACACGGCGCGGGGCGGCCTGGCGCGGCCGGTCGGGCACACCGCCGGATCGCCGCTGGTCGGCGACCCCTCGGGCTCCAGACTCTCCGCCTGCAAAGGGCTCTACAGCCTGGCCTCGGTGGTCTCGCGCAGCCGCTCCGAGCGCTTCGCCAAGGCACGGCTCTTCCTCAATCCCGAGACCGAGGCCGCGGTTCCGGTCAGCGGGCGCTGCCCGGAGGTCTTCGACCGCTACCCGAACTTGCTGCCCTTCGTCCTCGACTACGTCGTGGCGGTCCAGGGCGAGGTGCGGATTCCGGGTGTCTATCCGGTCGCGCCGGGGACCTCGGCAGGCGCCCTGGTACCGGTCGTCGGGGGACTGACCCCCGAGGTCGACCTGGCCCAGATCGAACTGTCCCGCTTCGAGGTGACCGAGGACGGCGGCAGCCAGTCGTCGGTCCGCAACACCATCGACGCCCGCAAGGACTCGCTGGCCAGGGTGCCCTTGCATCCCGGCGACATCGTGCGCTTCAACCCGCGCTTCTCGCAGCGCGACGCCGGCAGCGTGTTCCTGTCCGGCGAGTTCAGGCGGCCGGGGGTCTACACGATCCGCCGGGGCGAGAAGCTCTCGGAGATCGTCGCGCGGGCCGGCGGCCTGACCTCGGAATCCTACCCCGAGGGCTCGGTCTTCACCCGGGCCCGGGTCAAGGAGCAGGAGCAGGCGGCCTTCCAGCGCGCTGCGCTCGACCTGGAGTCCGGCCTGGCCGAGGCCTTGGCCAGCGGCAACATCCAGCAGAAGGGCGACGCCAACCCGCAGGCGGTCGTCTTGGCGGTCCGCGATCTGGCCGCTCGCCTGCGCCAGACCGAGGCCGTGGGCCGCGTGGTCGTGGAATCCGATCCGACGGTGCTCGATGCGCGCCCCGAGCTGGATACCATCCTGGAGCCCGGCGACCGCCTGCACGTGCCCAAGCGGCCGAACCACGTGACGGTCAGCGGGGAGGTGCTCAACCCGGGCACCATTCAGTTCCGCTCGGGCAAGGCGGCGGACGCCTACATCCGGGCGGCCGGCGGCACCCAGCAAGCTGCCGACGAGGGCCGGATCTTCGTGGTCCTGCCCAACGGCGAGGCACAACCGATCTCGGTCTCCTCCTGGAACTACGACGCGGCGCAAATCCCCCCAGGTAGCACCATCGTCGTACCGCGCGACCCGAAACCCTTCGACCTGACGGCGTTCTCGGTGACCTTGGTGGAGATCATGAGCAAGTTGGCGATTTCGGCAGCTTCCTTGGCGGTCATAAGCAACTAGGCGGCCATAACCATAGAAACGTTCTCGCAGGGGGACTCGATGGGCGATGGGGGGACACAGCCCTGGTCTGAGGCGGCTTTCTTTTAAAGCCTTAGGCGTCACGTTCGTCATTCTTGTCGGACTGCATGGCACCGGCCCGCGGGCGGAGACCGCCCTGGCGTTCTCGGAACCGGGGGCGTTCTCGGAACCGGGGCAGGAGGACCAGCAGGAGCAGGCCGCGCCTCAGGACTGGCCGGCCGATGAAGTCAATGCGCTGAGCGATGCCGAGTACCTGGAGTACTCGCCCTCGGTGAACGACTTCGGGAACACCGGCCTGATGCAGATGCCGAACGCCCGCTTCCATCCGGAAGGCGAGATGCACCTGGGCGTCTCCTACGTCGACCCCTACACCCGCGGCTTCTTCACCCTTCAGCTCTTCGACTGGCTGGAGGGGACCTTCCGCTATACCGACGTCAGCAACCGCCTCTACAGCGGCAACCGGGACTTCAGCGGCGATCAGACCTACAAGGACCGCAGCGTCGATCTCAAGATCCTGATGCTGGAGGAGACCCAGCACTTTCCGCAGATCGCGGTCGGCCTGCGCGACATCGGCGGCACCGACCTCTTCGGCAGCGAGTTCCTGGTCGCCAGCCGGCGCTACTACAACTGGGACTTCACCCTGGGCGTGGCCTGGGGCAACGCCGGCAGCCGCGGCCACGTCGACAACCCCTTCGGCCTGCTTTCGGACAGCGCCAAGGAACGGGGCGAGTCCGGCGGTGCCGGCGGCTTGGGTTTCGACTTCTACCGTGGCGAGAAGATCGCCTTCTTCGGTGGCATCGAGTACCTCGCGCCCATCGACGGCCTCAGGTTCAAGCTCGAGTACGACGGCAACAGCTACCAGGACGAGCCGCTCGGCAACACCTTCGACGTCGACTTTCCGCTGAACGTCGCCATGGAGTACGACGTCTTCCCCTGGTGGCGGCTCTCCGCCGGCCTGGAGCGCGGCAACCAGTTCATGCTACGGACCAGCCTCAGCGCCAACTTCATGAAAGACAAGGGATTCCCCAAGCTCGACGTGCCGGCGCCGAAGGTCCAGCCGCGGCAGGACCCGACCTACGGCATGGACGGCCCCGTTGCTGGCCAACCCATCGCCGCCCAGCAGGCGATGCTGAGGCTGCCCGAGGCCATGGACCGCACGTTGACCGTGGAGCGTCTCTTCAAGGACTTCGAGAGGCTCGGCGTGACCGTGTCGGACATCGAGTACGAGGACGCGGACGCGATCCTCCGGGTGCCGATCGAATCGCCCAGGCCCAGCGCCTCGGCGCTGGCGACGGCGGCCCTGCAGGTCGCCCGGGCGGAGCTGAACGGGCCGGTCGACCGGGTCCGGATCGTGGCGACCCGGCAGGACGAGGACTACTGGGAGATCGTCCTGGAGAAGCAGGACCTCCTGCGCTCAGTGAGCCTGACCGGCAGCCCCATCGCCCTGGTCGAGCCGCCGGATCCGAAATGGCTGGGCCTCTTCCCCGAGCCGGACCCGACCACCGAAGCTTTTTTCGAGGGCGCCGAGCCCGCCGATCCCAGGGACCAGCTCCGCCGCGTGGCTGAGCAGGTCTTCGCGGAGCTGGAGCGGCAGGGCTTCCAGGGCGAGCGCTTTGACATGCAGGGCGGCCGGGCGACGGTGCATTTCTCCCAGGACCGTTACCGCAACCCGGCGCGGGCCGTCGGGCGCGGCGCGCGGGCCGTGGCGGCCCATGTGCCGCGGCACATCGAGGAGATCAGCGTCGTCCTGACCGAGCTCGGGGTGCCGGTCAGCAAGACCACCATCATGCGCCGGGACCTGGAGAACGCCCTTCAGAGCGCGGGCAGCACCGAGGAGATCTGGCAGAACGCCCTGCTCGAGGCACCCTCGCTGGAGGACTCCGAGCAGGGGGTGGAGAACGAGGGCCTCTATCCGCAGTTCACCTGGTCGCTGATGCCGAAGATGCGGCAGCAGGTCGGCGGGCCGGACGACTTCTTCTTCTT
>JAKSBE010000075.1 GCA_022361275.1 Kiloniellales bacterium | reverse complement strand
GCGGCTTCGAAGGCGCGGCGGATGGCGGTGAGGTTGGCGCGGATCGGGGCACGGCGTTCGAGTTCGAAGCTGTTGATGGTGCTGACGCTGACGCCCGAGGCCTTGGAGAGGTCGGGCATGTTCCAGCGGAGCAATCCTCGGGCGGCGCGGCATTGGGCTGGCGTGATCACGGCGGGATAGTCTCCGGGTCACGGGAATCCGTCAAGATCACGATATTCTGTTGACGGTCCGAAGTTACGATAATATCGCTATATTGCGATTTATCGGTCACCTAGAGAGCCGTTTCGCAGACATCGAGGATACGGCGCGGAGGGGTGCGGCAACACCCGCCCCGCGCCTGACCACAACCAGACTTAATGGGAGTCCGGTCATGGCTGAGTGTTCTTCTATCACGAGAGTTTCCCGGCGTTCCATGCTGGGCGGGGGGCTGGCCGCGGTGCTGCCCGGGGTCGCGGCTTGGCCCGCGACGGCCGCCATGGCAGCGGAGGCGACCGCCGTCGGCCCGGAGGCGGCCGCGGGCGCGGCGGCGGACGCGCGGATCGCGGTGCTGGCGGCGCGTTACCGGCGGGCCTCGGCGGCGCTGGTCGACTGGGTCGAGGCGGCCGAGCTTTGGGGCGGGCCTTTCGCCTACGAGACGCGGGACGCGTGGCGGGGGCGGTACCAGGCGCTGGTGGCGCGGGACCGGCGCTGCACCCGGGACCTGGCGCGGGCGCGGCCGGCGAGCCTGCGCGGGGTGGTGCTGAAGCTGCGGCCCGCGTTCTATTGCGACGACCTGCGCGCGGCCGAGGCGGACTGCGATGCGGAGATCCTGATGGCGGCCCTGGGGGACCTGGAGCGGCTGGTCGGGGGGTGAGAGTTGGGGGTGGATGGCGTTTCGTCTTCTCCTCCTTGAGGGGGCTTGATGGGGGCGGTCGGGAGGTTGTGCGGGCCGTCTTGGTGGCCGTCTTGTCGCTTCGCGATACCCCCCTCCCCGGCCCTCCCCCACAAGGGGGGAGGGAGACGTGAAGGGGGGATGGCGGGGCCGGGGTCAGACGGGGGGTCAGACGGGGGGTCAGACGGGGGGTCAGACGGGGGGTCAGACGGGGGGGAGGAAGCCGATGAAGAACTTGATGACCAGGGCGTTCAGGATGTCGATGAAGAAGGCGCCGACCAGAGGCACCACCAGAAAGGCCTTGGGCGAGGGCCCGAAGCGGGTGGTCACGGCGTCCATGTTGGCGATCGCGACCGGCGTGGCGCCGAGCCCGAGGCCGACGAAGCCGGAGGAGATGACGCAGGCGTCGTAGTCCCGGCCCATGACCCGGAAGACCACGACCACGACCACGAAGGTGATCATCAGCATCTGCGCCATCAGCGCGACCAGGATCGGCCCGACCGCCGTCGCCAGGGTCCAGAGCTGCATGCTCATCAGGCTCATGGCGAGAAAGACGTTGAGGGCGACCTCGCCGAACTTGCCCAGGGTCACCGGATGGATCTCGAAATCGAAGAGGTCCGAAAGGTTGGTGATCGCGATGCCGACGGCCATCGCGGTCAGGAAGCCCGGCAGCACCACCCCCTGGTCGAAGAGGAAGCGGTTGACCGAATCGCCGAGCGCGACGCAGATCGCCAGCAGGAGGATGGCGGTCAGGATGTTGAAGAGCTCGCCGGCGCGGCCGTCGTCGGCAGGGGTCTCGGCGGCGGGGGCGTCGGGCGCAGGGGTCTCGGGGGCGGCCGCCGCCTCGGCCGCCGCCTCGGCCGCTGCGGGGGTCTCCAGGCCGTTGCGGCCGATCAGCCAGCGCGCGACCGGGCCGCCGAGCAGACCGCCCGCGATCAGGCCGAAGGTCGCGAAGGCGATGCCGATCGCGCTCGCGCCGACCAGGCCCGCGGCCTCGGCCTCCGCGCCCCAGGCGATCGAGGTGCCGTGCCCGCCGGCGAAGGAGATGCTGCCGCCCATCAGGCCGTAGCCGGGATGGGCGCCGAAGGCCAGGGCGACCAGGACGCCGGTGAGGTTCTGACAGACCAGGAAGGCCGCGGCGACCACGACCAGGATCGCCAGCGCCTTGCCGCCGGCCGCCAGGGTGCGGAGCTTCGCCGTCAGGCCGATCGTGCCGAAGAAGACCAGCAGGAGGACGTCGCGGATCTGCTGGTCGAAGGCCACCTCGAGATCGAGCCCGGCGTAGACGGCCGCGACCACGAGGCTGCAGATCAGGCCGCCGGTGACCGCCGGCGGGATGTAGTAGTCGCCGAGGACGCGAATCCGGCGGTTGAGGAAGAAGCCGAGATAGAGGACGAGGATGCTGAGCATCAGGACGTGAATCGGCTGCAGCTCGTAGACGGCAGGCGTTTCCATCACGCGTCCCGATCCCCTCGTCCCGGTGCCAAGGATAGAGGGCCGGGGAATCGCTGACAATCTCGACGGGCTCGACGGGCTCGACGGGCTCGACGGGCTCGACGGGCTCGATGGGCTCGATTGGGCCGGAGGCCGCGCCCGCCCGGCGATTGGTTCCCTGAATGGCCGCGATCCAGAGAATCAATTTCCCCCGGCCGGTCCCCGCCCCCACCTCTGCCCCGGAGACGGCGAAGGCCGCCGCCGGCCACCTGGAGAGAGGACCGCATGCTCAACGTAAAACCCGACGTCCGGCCGCGGCGCCGGGACGACAAGGTCTCGACGGGCCATCACCTGCCGGCGGCGCATCCGCCGGTGGTGAAGCCGAAGGTGGGGATCCTCCTGGCCAACCTCGGGACGCCGGACGGCACCGACTACCGGTCGATGCGGCGCTACCTGAGCGCGTTCCTGTCGGACCGGCGGGTGATCGATTACAGCCCCTGGCTCTGGCAGCCCCTGCTGCAGCTCGTCATCCTGAGCCGGCGGCCCTTTACCTCGGGCGCGGCCTACCGGTCGATCTGGAACGAGGAACGGGACGAGAGCCCGCTGCTGACCACCGTGCGCGGCCAGACGGAGAAGATCCGCGCCCGGATGGCAGCGCGCCACGGCGAAACGGTCGCGGTCGACTTCGCCATGCGCTACGGCAATCCCTCGATCCGGTCGCGCCTCAAGGGGCTGGTCGAACAGGGCTGCCGGAGGATCCTGTTCTTCCCGCTCTATCCCCAGTACGCCGGGGCCACGACGGCGACGGCCAACGACGCGCTGTTCCGCGCCCTGGCGGCGGAGACGTGGCAGCCGGCGGTGCGGACCGTCGAGTCCTACTTCGACCGGCCGGGCTACGTCGAGGCCCTGGCGCAATCGGTCGAGCGGGCCACCACCGCCCCGGAGCGGGCGCCGGAGGTCCTGGTCTGCTCCTACCACGGCGTGCCGCAGCGCTACCTGACGGCGGGCGATCCCTACCACTGCCACTGCCGGAAGACGACCCGGCTGCTGAGGGAGCGGCTGGGCTGGGACGAGGACCGGGTCCTCACCGCCTTCCAGTCCAGGTTCGGGCCGGAGGCATGGCTGCGGCCCTACACCGTGGAGGCGGTGGCACGGCTCGCCCAGGCGGGCCGGAGGCGGATCGCGGTCGTCGCGCCGGCCTTCTCGGCCGACTGCGTCGAGACGCTGGAGGAGATCCGGGCGGAGATCCGCGAGAGCTTCGAGGCGGCCGGCGGCGAGTCCTTCACCTACATCCCCTGCCTCAACGAGGACGAGGCGCACATCGCGGCGCTCTGCGAGACGATCGAGGAGAACCTGGCCGGATGGGTGTGAGCGGCGTTTCGCTTCAGCGCCCCAGCCAGGCGGCGTAGGCGGCGGGCATCTCCTGGGTGCGGCGCCAGTCCTCGAGGGCGCGGCGCATGCGGCCGCGGCGGCCGAGGGCCCGGTCGGCGAGGTCGACGATCAGCTCGTTGGGCCACATCTGGCGGCGCACGCTCTGGACGTAGAGCAGGGCGTCGCGCTCGCTCAGGGCGGTGAGCTGGCACTTGAGGGCGAAGGCCGCGGCGGTCGAGCGGCTGACCCCGGCCCAGCAGTGGACCAGGAGCCGGACCTCGCCCGCGTCCACCGCCGGGCGCAGGCCCTCGCCGAAGGCGAGCAGGGCCTCGACGTGATGGGCGCGCGGATGCTCGTGGTCGGGCTGCGGCGCCGCGACGTCGTGCACCCCGACGAAGAGGTGGCACGCCTCCGCCAGGCCGGCGATGGGCGGGCGGCCGTTGCTCGGATCGAGCAGGGTGACCGCGTGGGTCGGGCCGAAGTCGGGGGCGACCCGAGGCAGCTCCTCCATGCCGCAGACGGCGATCTCGATGCCCATGGCTCGTCCTTTCCTTCGCTTCACCTTCACGTCAGCCCGAGGGGGCGGCACAGCTATCTTCGCAAGCCATCGCTAGTTCGTCTCCTTCTTCGGCATGGGGCCGGCGAGGAGCTGGGGGTCGATGCGGGCCTGGAACCAGTTGATGCGCCAGTCCAGGTGCGGGCCGGTGGAACGGCCGGTCGAGCCGACGGTGCCGAGCCGCGCGCCCTGGGCCACGGCCTGGCCGAGGGTCACCTCGACGTCCTTCATGTGCAGGAAGGCCGAGGTCAGGCCGTGGCCGTGGTCGAGGATGATCGTGCCGCCGGTGTAGTAGAGGTCGTCCTCGGCCAGGGTCACCACCCCGCCGGCCGGCGCGCGCACCGGCGTGCCCGCGGGCGCGGCGATGTCGATGCCGTAGTGGGGCTGCCGGGGCTGGCCGTTGAGGATGCGCTGGCTGCCGTAGATGCCGCTGATGCGCCCGACGGTCGGCCAGACGAAGCCGTCGAGGAAGTAGGGCGTCGCGCCGTCGTTGCGGCGGGTCTCGGCGATTTTGGCGTTCTCGGCCTTGATCCGCGCCAGGACGGCGTCGGGCGGGGTCACCATCCTGGGCGGCAGGCCGTCGATGCGCTGGACGTCGTAGTCGCGGGCCTCGACCGCCAGGGCGCGCTCCTCGGTCCTGCCGTCGGGGAAGCGGACCGAGAGCCGGGCCTCGGCCGGGGCGTCGCGGTGGAAGCCGAAGACGAAGTTGCCCTTCGGGTCGACCCTGAGGGTCCGGCCGTCGAGCGCGACCTCGGCGCCGGGCTCGGTCCGGCCGAGGACCAGGCCGCCCTGGACGAAGTCGCCCTTGAGCCGGAGGAAACCGCCCTGGGCGGCGGCGAACTGCGCCGTCAGGGCCATCGCGAGGCCGAGGGCCAGGAAGAGGGAGAAGCGAAACCGCGTCATGCGCCAGACGTTCCTTTGCGTTCTTCGGAGTACTTGCTTGCGGAGAGTGGGGAGTCACCCCCTCCCAACCCTCCCCCGTCGAGGGGGAGGGCTTTTTTTGACGGCCGCCGCGCTCGTCCCCCTCCCCCTTGATGGGGGAGGGCCGGGGTGGGGGTGACCCTCCGATATCTGCGCGTGGGCACCAGATCCTGTCCCCAGGTATGGCGGGAAGCATCACAGTAGCTTGCCCTGCTTGTCATCCTCTTTACGGGCCTTCGCGGGCCCGGCGGCCTGCGACTTGGGCGGCGGCTTGGCCTGCGACTTGGCCGGCGACTTGGCCTTCGGCGTCCCGCCCGCGGGCGCCGGACCGTCCTGTGCCCGGGCCGCGACCTTGGCGTCGGCGAACTCGATTTCAAGGGACGAAGCGGGCGAAACCTGGGCGGCGCGGGTGATCACGCCCTCGGGCCCGCGGACCACCGCGAAGCCGCGCCGCAGCACCTTGTGGTAGGAGGTCGACTCCAGGATCCGCGACAGCGCCGCGAGCTCCTTTTCCGCCGCTTCGGTCAGGCGCGGGCCGAGGCGGGCGCAGCGCTCGGCCAGGGGCGCGTAGCCGGCCGCGGCCAGGCGGAGCTGCTGGCGCGGGTGCGGCAGGCGCGCCGCCAGCTCGGTCACGTCGCCGCGGCGTTCGCGCAGGAAGGCCGCCAGCGCCAGACCCAGGCGCTCGCCGCGCTCGTCCAGGCGCTGGGTCATCTCCTCCAGGATCCGGCGCGGGTCGGGCAGACCGCGGCCCAGGCCCTCGACCTGGAGCCGCCGCGCCTCCAGGGTGCGCCCGGCCGCCGCGACCAGGCGGCGCTCGTGGTCCAGGACCTGGGCCAGGATCTCAGCTTTGACCGGCACCGCCATCTCGGCCGCCGCGGTCGGGGTCGGCGCCCGGCGGTCGGCGGCGAAGTCGATCAGGGTGGTGTCGGTCTCGTGGCCCACGGCCGAGATCAGCGGGATCTGCGAGGCCGCGGCGGCGCGGACCACGACCTCCTCGTTGAAGGCCCAGAGGTCCTCCAGCGAGCCGCCGCCGCGCGCCACGACCAGGAGGTCGGGGCGCGGCACCGCGCCACCAGCCTCCAATGCGTTGAAGCCTTCGATCGCCGCGGCGACCTGCCGGGCGGCGCCCTCGCCCTGGACCAGCACCGGCCAGACCAGGACGCGGCGCGGGAAGCGGTCGGCCAGGCGGTGCAGGATGTCGCGGATCACCGCCCCGGTCGGCGAGGTGACCACGCCGACGACCTCGGGCAGGTAGGGCAGCGGGCGCTTGCGCGCCTCCTCGAAGAGGCCCTCGGCGGCGAGCTTGCGCTTGCGGTCCTCGAGCAGCTTGAGCAGGGCGCCCTCGCCGGCCAGCTCCAGGGCCTCGACCACGATCTGGTACTTGGAGCGGCCGGGGTAGGAGGTGATGCGGCCGGTGGCGATGACCTCCATGCCGTCCTCCGGCGCCAGGCCGAGGCGCCCGGCGGTGCCGCGCCAGCAGACCGCGTCGAGCACCGCGTTCTCGTCCTTCAGCGACATGTAGAGGTGGCCCGAGGCGGCGCGCTTGAAGCCGGAGATCTCGCCGCGCACCCGGACGTGGTCGAACTGGCTCTCCAGGCTGCGCTTGACCGCCTGGGAGATCTCGCCGACGGAGAAGACCGGAAGGTTGCCGCCGGGGCTGTCCGGCCCGGCGCCGGCCGGCCCGAAGCCGAGTTGCTGGGAAAAGTCGGTCATGTCTGCTGCGCTTATGCTACAAGACGCGGCCGCCATAAACCACTTTCGTGGCGCCTTCGGGGAGCGGTGGGGACAGCCCCGCAAGACCCTCGCGCGCGCCGGCGCTCTCATGCTCCGACAGGCTCAGCATGAGGGAGCCTCTGCACCTCGTCCTGAGCCTGTCGAAGGGGTCCTGAGCCTGTCGAAGGGCGAGGTCGGCAGGACCTCGAAGCGCAGGGAGGCAACGGGGAGACGACATGCGGATCCTGGTGGTGGGATCGGGCGGGCGGGAGCACGCCCTGTGCTGGGCCATCGCGGCCTCGCCGCTCTGCGGGACGCTCTACTGCGCGCCGGGCAACGCCGGGATCGCGCAGGAGGCCGAGTGCGTGGCGATCGGCGCCGAGGACGTCGAGGGACTGGTCGGCTTCGCGCGGGAGCAGGCGATCGACTACGTCGTCGTGGGGCCCGAGGCGCCGCTGGTCGCGGGCCTGGTCGACCGGCTGAACGCGGCCGGGATCAAGGCCTTCGGGCCGAGCGCGGCGGCCGCGGTCCTGGAGGGCTCCAAGGGCTTCGTCAAGGACCTCTGCGCCGCGCACGGCATCCCGACCGCGGCCTATGGCCGCTTCACCGACCCCGAAGAGGCCAAGGCCTTCGTCAGAGCGCGCGCTGCGCCGATCGTGGTCAAGGCCGACGGCCTGGCCGCCGGCAAGGGCGTGGTCGTCGCCGAGACCCTGGAGGCGGCGGAGGCCGCGGTCGACGCGGCCCTGACCGAGGGCGCCTTCGGCGCGGCCGGGGCCGAGGTGGTGGTCGAGGAGTTCCTGGAGGGCGAGGAGGCGAGCTTCTTCGCCCTGGTCGACGGCGAGACCGCCCTGCCCCTGGCCAGCGCCCAGGACCACAAGCGCGCCTTCGACGGCGACACCGGCCCCAACACCGGCGGCATGGGCGCCTACTCACCGGCGCCGGTGATGACGCCGGAGCTGGAGGCCCGGGTCATGGCCGAGATCGTCGCGCCCACGGTCGCGGCCATGACGGCCGCCGGCCGGCCCTACAAAGGCGTGCTCTACGCCGGCCTGATGATCACCGCCGAGGGGCCGAAGCTCATCGAGTACAACGCCCGCTTCGGCGACCCGGAGTGCCAGGTCCTGGTGATGCGCCTGATGTCGGACCTGCTGCCGGCCCTGATCGCGACCAGCGACGGGGTGCTGAAGAGCTTCGACCTGCGCTGGTATCCGGAGCCCGCGGTCACCGTGGTCCTGGCCGCCGAGGGCTATCCCGGACCTTACGAGAAAGGCAGCGAGATCAAGGGCCTGGAGGGCCTGGACGAGGAGGACCTGGTGGTCTTCCACGCCGGCACCAAGCGCGCCGCCGACGGCCGCCTGCTGGCCGCCGGCGGCCGGGTGCTCAACGTGACGGCGCTGGGGACGACCGTCGCCGAGGCCCAGGCCCGGGCCTACGCCGCGATCGAGCGCATCGACTGGCCCGAGGGCTTCTGCCGCCGCGACATCGCCTGGCGCGCGGTGGCGCGTGACGGAGAGGCCATGCGCGACACCGCCCTGCCCCGCCCCCTGCGTCGCGGACCCGAGCGGCCGTGAGGCGCCGCGACCTCTGCCGGGGGGCGCTGCTGCTGGTCCTGCTGGCGCCGGCCCTCTTGGGACTGGCAGCCAGCCAGCCCGCGAGCGCGCCGCACTGGGCCCTGGCCGACGGTTTCGAGGGCGTCCGGCTGCAGGCCGGGATCTGGTCGGCGCGGCGCCTGCTGCCGGGCTCGGTGGAGATCCAGGACCGGGTCGCGCGCGGCGCCGGGCAGGCCCTTGCGATCACGGTCCATCCGGGCCAGGACCCCCTGGGCGACGGCTCGGACCGGGCGGAGCTGGCCGAGGCCGAGGCGGTCCGCCTGCGCTTCGGGCAGGACGTCTGGTACGGCTTCTCGATGCTGATCGCCGGGCCGATCCCGGCCGACGGCAACCGGATCGTGATCGGCCAGTGGCATCACGCCGGACCGGGCAGCCCCTTCGTCGCCCAGCGCTTCCGCGACGGGGTCTTCCACATCACCGTGCAGGACGGCGCCTGCCGCCTGCGCATCGCCTGGCAGGCCGGCGGCGCGGAAGGCAACCGCCGCGGCTGCCGCGTCGCGGTCGAGCGCTTGGCGGAGCTGCCGCCGAGCGACAGCGGCTGGATCGACATGGTCTATCACATCCGCGCCGACCCCGGCGGCGACGGCCTGGTCGAGGTCTGGGCCAACGGCCGCAAGATCGTCCGCGCGACGGGGGCGATCGGCTACGAGGACATGACGCGGCAGTTCTTCAAGTTCGGTCCCTACCGCGACCCGGTCGCCTACCCCACGACGGTCTACCTCGACAACTTCCGCCGCGGCGCCAGCTACGCGCAGGTGGACCCGGCGCGGCCTCATAGCAAGGCGCGCTGATACCCTGCGGGGAAGAGCGGCGCCGAAGGGAGTCGCTGGCCGCGGCCGGTCAGCGCCGCGCCTGAAAGAAGCCGCGCAAAAGGTCGCCGCAGCGGGTCTCCTCGACGCCGCCGATGACCTCGGGGCGGTGGTGGCAGGTCGGCTGTCGGAAGATCTCGGCGCCGTGCTCGACCCCGCCGCCCTTGGGATCGTAAGCGCCGAAGTAGAGCCGGCGCAGGCGGGCGAAGGCGATGGCCTGGGCGCACATGGCGCAGGGCTCGAGGGTGACGTAGAGGTCGGCGGCGGTCAGGCGCTTCATCCCGAGCGCGGCCGCCGCGGCGCGGATCGCCAGCAGTTCGGCATGGGCGGTGGGATCGCTCAGTTCCTCGACCCGGTTGCGGGCGCGGGCGAGAACGGCGCCGCTGCCGGCCTCGACCAGCACCGCCCCGACCGGGACCTCGCCGGCCGCGGCCGCCGCCGCGGCCTCCTCGAGAGCCAGCGCCATGTAGCGGGTCTTCGCCATGGCGCGACCCTGCCGCCGGGACGGGGTCGCGGTCAAGCCGGCGGGGTCTGGTCGTTGCTTGCGAGGTTCGCGATATCACCCCCCTCCCAACCCTCCCCCATCAAGGGGGAGGGTTGGGAGGGGGTGACTCTCCAAGTTATGCAAGTCAGCGCTACGCAGTCTCGGGGCGCGGCGGCGAGCGGCTCCGGCCCCTCGGGCACGGTCTCGCGACAGGCCGGGGCCGGCACCAGCAGGAGATCAGGAATGCTCGGCCGGGCGGCGAAGAAGACGGGGCCGGGGCTCAGTGCCGCGGCGACGGCGGTGAGATCGCGCCGGACATTCTCTTCCTCCTCCGGAGCGGTTGCGTCAGGCGAGATAGTCCGCCAGCGACTCGAGGGAGCTGGTCCAGCCCTTGCCGTGGCAGTCGCGGGCGGGCGCGTCGGGCAGCCATTCGTGGGTCAGGACCACCTCGGTCATGTCGCCCAGGGCCTTGAACGCGACGGTCACCAGGGTCTCGAGCCCGGCGTACTCGGTGTTCTCCCAGGTCCAGGTGAAGACCAGCCGCTCGCGGGGCAGGACCTCGCGGAACACGCCGCCGACGGGGTTGGTCCCGCCGTCGGCATGGACCATGACCAGGCGCCAGGGGCGGCCGACCTGCGGGCGCCAGTCGCAGTCCTCGATCGCGCAGCCCTCGGGCCCGAACCACCGGGCCAGGTGCTCCTGCCTGGCGAAGGCGCCGTAGACCCGCTCCAGCGAGGCCTTGTAGCGGCGCGACAGGGTGAGCGCGGGCTCAGCCTTGCGCGCCTGCGTCGCCGCCGTCGCCGCTTGGGTCCGTGCTTGCTGCATGGGTCGTCTCCTTCCCGTTCGGGTTCGGCCCTTCCAGGAAGCGCGCCAGGCTGTCCAGGCGGCCCTCCCAGAAGCGGCGGGTGCCGTCGATCCAATCCGCGGCGCCGGCCAGGCCCTGCGGGCGCAGGTGGCAGCGGCGCCACTGGGCGTCCACCTCGCGGGTGATCAGGCCGGCGGCCTCCAGGACCTTGAGGTGGCGGGAGACCGCCGGCAGCGAGATGTCGAAGGGCGCGGCCAGCTCGCCGACCGGCGCCGGCCCCGCGGCCAGGCGGGCGACGATCGCCCGCCGGGTCGGGTCCGCCAGGGCGGCGAAGGCGGCGTCGAGCTGATCCTCGGTCATCATGGCGCACCTCGTATTTAACTGATATGTTAAATACGAGGTCTCGGCCCCGGAGTCAAGGCGCCCGGGCGCGGGCGCTCTGAAGCATTGAGGTTCCCGGCGGCAGTGCATAGATTCCGGCCATGCTCGACAGACCCGTCATCGGCCTGACCCTGGACTGGGACGCGCCCGGCCCGGAGCGCCCGCAGGCCCGCTACTTCCTGCGCGAGAACTACTGCGCCGCGGTCGGCCGGGCCGGCGGCCTGCCGGTCCTGCTCCCGCACGAGGTGGCGCAGGCCGAGGCCTACGTCGCCGGCCTCGACGGCCTGCTGGTCACCGGCGGCAACTTCGACCTGGACCCGGCCCTGTTCGGCGCCGGCGAACGGCATCCCGCGGTCACCACCAAGGACCGGCGCACCGCCTTCGAGATGGCCGCGACCCGGGCCGCCCTGGCGCGGGACCTGCCGGTCCTGGGGATCTGCGGCGGGATGCAGCTCCTGAACGTGGCCCTGGGCGGAACCCTGATCCAGCACATCCCGGACGAGGTCGCGGACGCCCTGGCCCACGAGCAGCCGAACCCGCGCGACGAGCCGGGCCACGGCGTGGCCCTGGCGCCCGGCAGCCGGCTGCACGGTATCTGCGGCGCCGAGACCCTGGAGGTCAACTCGGCCCACCACCAGGCGGCCAAGGAGGTGCCCGCGGGCGTCGCCGTCAGCGCCCGGGCGCCGGACGGGGTGATCGAGGGCATCGAGGCGGCCGGCTACGCCTTCTGCCTCGGCGTGCAGTGGCATCCGGAGTACCACGTCTCGGCGGGCGACGCGGCGATCTTCGAGGCCTTCCTGGCGGCGGCCCGGTCATGACCGCCGGGACCGACGGCCGGCGTATCGCCCCCACAGCGGAGCGCATCGCGAAGGTCATCGCCCGCAGCGGCCTCTGCTCGCGGCGCGACGCCGAGGTCCTGATCGCCGAGGGCCGGGTCAGCCTGGACGGCCGGGTGCTGGACAGCCCGGCGGTCACGGTGCGGCCGGGCCAGCGGATCCTGGTCGACGACGCGCCCCTGCCCGCTGCGGCGCCGGCCCGGCTGTGGCGCTACCACAAGCCGGCGGGCCTGCTGACCGCGGCCCGCGACCCAGAGGGCCGGCCGACGGTCTTCGACAGCCTGCCGAAGGAGCTGCCGCGGCTGCAGCCGGTCGGCCGCCTCGACCTCAACTCCGAGGGGCTGCTGCTGCTGACCAACGACGGCGAGCTGAAGCGGGAGCTGGAGCTGCCGGACTCCGGCTGGCAGCGCCGCTACCGGGTGCGCGCCTACGGCTGGGTGAGCGAGGCGCGCCTGGAAGGCCTGCGCGACGGGGTCACCGTCGAGGGCCTGCGCTACGGCCCGATCAAGGCGAAGATCGAGCGGGCCAGCGGCGCCAACCTCTGGCTCTCGGTCATCCTGACCGAGGGCAAGAACCGGGAGGTGCGCCGCGTCCTGGCCCACCTCGGCCTCAAGGTGAACCGGCTGATCCGGGTCGGCTACGGCCCCTTCACCCTGGGCAGCCTGGCCCGGGGCGCGGTCTCCGAGGTCCCGGGCAAGCGCCTGCGCGAGACCCTGGAAGGCCCGAAGACGCCCAAGGCCGGCTGGGCCAAGGCGAAGCCGCGGCCGACCAAGCCGGGGCGCAAGCCGCAAGCAGGCCCCAAGGCAGGATCGAAGACGGGCCCGAATCCCGGCTCAAAGCCGGGCAAGAGCAAAGGGCCGCGCGATGCGCATCGTCGCCGGCCGGCATAGGGGGCGTACGCTGATCGCGCCGGAGGGGCTGGCCGTACGCCCGACCGCGGACCGTACGCGCGAGGCGATCTTCAACGTCCTGACCCATGGCAAGCTTGTGGGGGGCAAGCTTGTGGGGGGCAAGCTGGCGGGGGGCAAGCTGGCGGGCGGCGCCGATCCCCTGGCCGAGGCGCGGGTGCTGGACGCCTTCGCCGGCACCGGGGCGCTGGGCCTGGAGGCCCTGTCGCGCGGCGCGGCGCGGGTGACCTTCATGGAGAGCCAGGCGGCCGCCCTGGCGGCCCTGCGCGCCAACCTCGAGGCCCTGGGCGAGGGCGAGAACGCCGAGGTCCTGGCGGTCGACGTCCTGCGGCCGCCGCCGGCCCCGGCGCCCTGCGGCATCGTCCTGATGGACCCGCCCTACAACCAGGGCCTGGCGGCGCCGGCCCTGGCCGCACTGGCCGCGGCCGGCTGGATCGCCCCGGGCGCGACCGTCGCCGTCGAGCTGATGAAGGCCGAGACCTTCGAGGCGCCGGCGGGCTTCGAGCTGCGCGACGCGCGCGACTACGGCAAGGCAAAGGTCGCCTTTCTCGCCCGCAGCGGGTGAGCGGCGCCGGCTCGGCGCGATGACCCGGAATATGGAGTTCCAGAAGCCGCCGACTTGCTCTAGAAAGCCGCCATGGACGCCTCGAAGAAGAAGCAGCTCGAACGGCTGATCTGGAAGGACCGCCTGCGCCGCTTCCTGCCCGTGGTGGCGGGCGTCCTGGCCTTCGTCGCCCTGCTGTCGATCCTGCCGCGCGGCAGCTGGGAGGCGTCGCAGGAGGTGAACGGCACCCTGATCGCCCTGCACCAGCCGCCGGGCGAGGATGCCGGACCGCCCGAATGGGTGGTCGAGCTGGAGAACGGCCAGCAGCGGATGGTGCCCTTCACCGCCAGGCTGAGCTTCGAGAAGGGCCGCCGCGTCATCCTCCAGGAGGAGGTCCACAGCACCCACGGCGGCACCCGCTACCGCTTTTTGCGCTTCGTCGAGGCGGAGTGAGCGTCGAGGCGGAGTGAACCCGCCTCTGCCGGGCCGCCGCCCCGGCTTCCCGAGGCGCCCCTATGCAAGGCCGCGAAGACGCTCTCGACGAAGTCGAGCGGGACGCCGAGGTTCGACGTCAGGTCCGCCCCCAGCAGCGGTGCCACGTTGGGATGGCACCGCAGCGCGGCGCGGTAGGCAAAGCAGATCCGGCGCAGGGACTCCTCCCAGGAGGGCGCGGCCGGCGCCTTTCCGACCTCCTTCAGGACGTGGTCGACGACCGCTGCGAGGATATCGTTGCGGCGCCCCAGGTGCCAGTAGACGGCCGCCGGATAGACGCCGAGGTTCGATGCCAGGCGGCGCACGCTGAAGCCGGTGAGCCCCTCCCGATCGATCAGCCCCAGCGCGGCCTCGACCACCCGCGCGCGGCTGAGGTCGCCGCGCTGCGCCGGGGCCTTCGCCGGCCGTTTCGCTGCTGATCCAGGGCCTTGTGCCCCCGGGCTTCATGCCCGCGGCCGCGGCCGGCCCGGAGGGCGGCTTTGTCCTGGTGATCTGCGCATTGGACGGGGTCTCGACGATCCTCGTCGACGCGCAAGGGCGCCCCCTCGCCCCCGACAGGCAAAGCGAACAAGGACCGGACGACGACCGCGCCCTGCGCTGCGCCTACGCGGGGCCGGGCGCCAGCCAGTTCGCGCCCCCGCCGAAGGCCGCCGAACCGGCCGATCTCGTCCTTTCGGCCGAGATGCCGAGGCCGGGGCCGGAGCGGCCGCTCGGCCACCAAGACCGAGACCCCGCTGCAGGAGATCCCCCAGAGCATGCAGGTCGTCCCGCGCGCCGTGATCGACGACCAGAACGCGCGCAGCGCCGCCGAGGCGCTGGAGAACGTCAGCGGCGTCGAGGTCCCGGAGCGGCAGGAAGGGCTGCTGAGCACCTTCTTCATCCGCGGGTTCGAGGCCGACCTCTACATCGACGGCAGCCCGGTGTTCGGCCAGACCAACGTCGTCGACTCGAACACGCTGGTCAACGTGGAACGGATCGAGGTGATCAAGGGGCCCTCGGCGACGCTGTTCGGCGGCGGCACCGGCGCGCCGCTCGGCGGCCTGATCAACGTCGTGCCCAAGTCGCCGCAGTTCGAGAACGCCTACACCTTCTGACCAGCCTGACAGACCGGAGAGTCACAGCCATGAACATCGATCGACGCGGCTTCTCGAAACTCGCCGGCGCCGCCGCGCTCGCCCCCTTCGCCGCGCTCGCCGCCGGCGTCGCGCGGGCCGAGGAGACCCTGGCACAGGCCCGGGCCCGCTCGCACAAGGCCCACGAGACGCTGGCCAAGCGCGAGGGGCTCAGGATGATGGGCGCCAAGGTCCAGCTCGTCGCCAAGGGCCCGGAGCTCAAGCCGGTGATGAGCGACACCGGCCTGGCGATCCAGCCCGACGCCGGCTTCGCGGAGGTGCCGGAGGCGCCGACCATCCTCTTCGTCCCCGGCGCCGCCGGCGGGCTGATCGACGCCCTGCGGGACGCCGAGACCATCGCCTTCCTGGAGGATCGCGGCGCCCGGGCCGGCTACGTGACCAGCGTCTGCACCGGATCGCTGCTGCTCGCAGTAGGCGGCGAAGGCGGGCGCCAGCGCGCCGCCGAAGGCCTCGACGTTGTGGCCGAGGCAGACCGCGTCCTCCAGCGCCAGGCAGGCGCCCTGGGCGAAGTACTGCAGCATGGGATGGGCGGCGTCGCCGAGCAGGGCGACCCGGCCCTCGACCCAGCGGACGATGGGATCGCGGTCGCAGAGCACCCAGAGCCTCCAGCCCTCGCCGTGCTCGATGATCTGCCGGGCGCGCCGCCCGACGTGCGTGAAGCCGCGACGCACCTCCGCCACGGCGACCGGCCGGCCGGCGACGGCGTCCTCGGCGTCGTCGTGGCAGGTGACGACGAGGTTGAAGACCTCCCAGCCCTTCAGGGGATAGTGCACGATGTGGCACCTGGGTCCGGCCCAGAGGGTCGCCGCGTTCCAGCGCAGGTCCTCGGGCATGCGCATGGCCAATTCAAGCTGCGAATCGCGAACGGCGGGAAAAGGGGTCAGGGAAAAAGGGGTCAGAGTCATTTTTCTTGCCCTGGCCACTGACTTCACACCCTTGGGCGCCAAGAAAAATGACTCTGACCCCTTTTTCCCTGACCCCTTTTCCCGCCGGGCCGCTAATTGCGAACTATTCTCATCTGCTTTAGGGTCGTTCTTCGATCGACGGAACAAATGGTGTCTGGACAACCGCGTTGGCGAGCCAGGAGATCAAGCGGCTTTTCCTCGCTCACCGGCGCGAGTTGCAAGCCTATCTCACCAGAATCCTGAGGAGCCCGGACAGGGCCGCCGACCTCACGCAGGAGACCTTTCTGCGTTTCGCGGAATACAGCGGGGCGAATCCCTCGGCCGTCATCACGCATGAGCGATCCTACCTCTACCGCACCGCACACAATCTGGCCGTGGATCATATGCGCCGGGAAAGCCGCGAAAGGACCGACGCCGTCCCCGACGACGAACTGATCGACGTCGTCGACGAGGCTCCCTCGCCCGAGCGCGCGGTCGGCGGTCGGGACGACTTGGACCTCGTCAGGGCGGCGGTGCTGGAACTGCCGGA
The DNA here is from genome assembly GCA_022361275.1 of Kiloniellales bacterium. GTDB lineage: Bacteria > Pseudomonadota > Alphaproteobacteria > Kiloniellales > JAKSBE01 > JAKSBE01. Next base: position 104 of record JAKSBE010000075.1, on the reverse strand, counting down.
ACGCACCCGGCAGATCTTCGTGTTGGCGCGCATCGAGGAGCTGACCTATCACGAAGTGGCCGAACGGCTCCGGATCTCGGAGAGCTCGGTCCAGAAGCATTTGG
>JAKSBE010000163.1 GCA_022361275.1 Kiloniellales bacterium | reverse complement strand
TCAGGGCCTCGGCGTCGCGGACCCAGTGGGCGGTGCAGTCGAAGTTGGTCAGCAGCCACTTGTGCGGGTTGGTGGCGATGCTGTCGGCGGCCTCGATGCCCTCGATCATCCAGCGCTGCTCCGGCAGCACCAGGGCGGCGCCGGCCCAGGCCGCGTCCACGTGGAGGTAGATCCCCTCGCGCCGGCAGAGCGCGCCGATGGGCTTCAGCGGGTCGATCCCGCCGGTGCCGGTGGTGCCCAGGGTCGCCACCACGCAGGCCGGGGTGATCCCGGCCGCGCGGTCGGCGGCGACGGCGGCGGCCAGGGCCTCGGGCGCCATCGCGAAGGCGTCGTCGCAGGCGATCTTGCGGACCGCCGCGCGGCCGTAGCCGGCGATCTTGGCGCCCTTCTCGATCGAGGAATGGGCCTCCTCCGAGACGTAGACGGCGAGCCGCAGGCCCCCGGCGCCGAGCTCGGCCAGGCCGGCCTCGTTGCCGCGCCAACCGCTCGCCCGCTCGCGCGCGACCAGGAGGGCGGCGAGGGCGGCGTCGGAGGCGCTGGGCTGGATCACGCCCTGCAGGCCCGCCGGAAGGCCCAGCAGGCCGCGCAGCCAGTCGAGCACCCGGGCCTCCATCTCGGTCGCGGCCGGCGAGGTCTGCCAGAGCATGCACTGGGCCGCCAGGGTCGCGGTCAGCATCTCGGCCAGGACCGAGGGCGGGCTGGCGTTGGCCGGGAAGTAGGCGAAGAAGCCGGGGTGCTGCCAGTGGGTCATGCCGGGCAGCACCAGCGCCCGGAAGTCCTCGAAGATCGCCTCGATCGGCTCTCCGTGCGCGGGCGGTGCCGTCGGCAGGCCGGCCGCGATCTCGCCCGGCGCTACCTGGGCGCGGACCGGGTAGTCCTCGATCCCGGCCAGGTAGTCGGCCATCCAGTCGGCGAAGGCATGGGCTTGCCGCCGGAACTCCTCGATCTCCATGTCCTCGAACGCCATGACCCGCACCGCTTTCCACCGGCTGCCAGATTACGTCGCCGCACGGTGCAGGCAAGTCGGCAGGCATCCTCCGTGGAATTCGCTATGATCCGCTTCCGTCCGGTTTCTTCCTCGTGGAGGGGGACATGGCGCTGCTGCGCGACCTGGAGGGTGTGCTCTACCAAGGACGCCGCCGCCCTCCCCGGGCGCGGCCGCAAAGCGAACGGCCGCCCGGAGACCGGGCGGCCGTTGCCGAGATCTTGGCTTCCGTCTCGTTCGGCTCAGCCGGAGGTGAAGTCCGGCCGGGGCGCCTCCGACTTCACCACCAGGCAGTCGATGCCGCGCTTGGAGAGCTCGCCGCAGAGCTGCTTGGCGGAGGCCTTGGCGTTGGGCTGCGTGCGCAGGCGGTAGAAGATGCCCTTCTCGGCGCCCAGGTCGGCCTTGGTGAAGACCGGGTCCAGGCTGCCCAGCAGGTCGTTGGCGTTGGCCTGGAGCTGCATCCACCCCTTGGCCGCCTGCTCCGGGCTGCGGTAGGAGCCGAGCTGCACGGCGTAGTGGCTGTCGGCCTTGGCAGTATTAGGGGCCGTCTTGTTAGGGGCCGTCTTGTTAGGGGCCGTCTTGTTAGGGGTCGTCTGGGCGGCCACCGGCTTGGCCTCGGCGATCTGCATCTCGGGCTTCTGCGGCTCGGCCGGCGCTGCGGTCGCGGTGCTTCCGGCGCTGGTCTCCGCGGCTATCATCGGTTCGGCCGGCGGGGAGGCCGGCGCCTGCATGCCGGGTATGGCCTCGGCTTCCATCGACTCCATCACGCCGCCATCCGCACCGCCGTCTTCCGGCGGCAACTCGGCGAGCAGCTTCTCGAGGCTGGAGAGATAGGGGTCGTCGACGCCGGCCTCGGGCAGCGCTGCCGAGTCGACCGGCGGCGCGTAGGCGTCGCTGGCCGCGGTGTCGGCCATCGCGAGCTGCCGGCCATCGGCCGGGCTCTGGTTGGTCAGGGCCCAGGGCTGCTCGGGGGGCTGCTCGGGCTGGTTCTCCTGGTGGCCATGGAGCGCCTGCAGCTGTCCGACCGTCCTGGAATAGTCCGGCAGCTGGCCCCATTCGGTCCAGGGTCGCTGCGCGGCCTCGGCATCGGCCAGCGCGGCGGCGTTGGCCACCTCGGGATCGAAGGTCGGCACCTCCGCCATGGCCGGGTCTTCCATCGGCAGCCCGCCGGTCGGCGGCTCCTCGGTCCGCATCGACTCGGCCAGGGTCGGCGGCGGAGGCGGCGGTTCGCCGATGCCGGCTTCCCGCAGGCCCTCGTAGTAGGCCAGGTTGACGCGGACGACGTCCTGCGGCAGGTCGATCAGTGCGGTCTCCTCGGCGGCCGCCATGTCGCCGGCGATCGCGTAGGCGAAGGCCAGGACCTGACGGGTGTCGGGGCCGGCCTCGGGCATGGCGGAGACCTCGCGCAGCAGCTGCAGGCCGGGCGCGTGCTGGCCGCTCAGCACCATGGACAGCCCCAGGTTGGTCCGCAGCGGGATGTTCTCGGAGTCGCGGCCCAGGCCGCGGCGGTAGACTTCCTGAGCCGCCCTGTGGTCGCCAAGCTGGTCGTGAACGACGCCGAGGGTGTTGTAGACCCGCGGATCGCTGCCGGCCTGCAGGGCCAGCTCGAGCTGCTCGCGCGCCAGGTTGTACTGCTCGAGCGCGACGTGGGTCTTGCCCAGGCCGTAGCGGGCCTCGGCGTTGTCCGGCTCCAGCACCAGGATGGCGCGGTAAGCCTGGGCCGCCTCGCGCGGCGCGCGGCGCTGCTCGAGGATGCGGGCAAGGCTCAGCAGCGCGATCTTGTTGGTCGGGTCGTACTCCAGCGCCCGGTCGCAGAAGCCGGCCGCGTTGGCCAGATCACCTTCCTGCTGAAGCCGCTGGCAATAGCCCACGAGCTGCGCCGCCTTGTCCTCGGCCTTGACCGGGGCGCTTGCCTGGCGGGCGTCTTCTCCGGTTGCGCAGCCGGCCAGCGTCAGCAGGCAGGTGAGCAACGCTATCTTGGAAATGCGCTGATGCGTCGTCGGCGTTTTCATCTGTCTTGGTCCTGGTTCTGGGCAAATCTGGCGTTTCGTCCGGCGGCTCGGCGGGCGTGAGGCCAAGTTGCCGGTCTGCGCGTCTCCCAGGGCGCTGAAGTGTGCATGGCGCGGTCCCCTATGCCTCTACTGGCCCTATGCGTCTACTGGCCGTCGTTCGCCGGTACGAGGTGGTAGAGGACGTGGTCGATCTCGTTCTGTGTCTCGCTCAAGGGAAGAGCGATCACGTTGTAGCGGACCTCGCCGACGGAGGTCGGGAAGACCTCTGTATCCTGTAGCGGCTTGCCTAACGCGGCCACCTCGCGACCCAAGGACAGGATCCATTCGGTGACCATGGATGCACACTCCGCCCCTGAGCCCTTGCTCATGGCAGAGCCGTTCGATGCACCCTGAATTCCCCCTGCAAACTGCGTCTCCAGCTGCCAGCCTTTGTTGTCCCGGTTGCGGCGGACGAGCATCGAGTTCGGCCAGTAGCGGCCGATCTCGGCAGCGTCGAGGTCGCCCCGTGACGGAAAGCGGCGTCCCTGGCGGAGCTGATCCCAATAGCGAACGATGTCCTGCGGTCGCTTCTGCACCGCGGGCGTGGCCGCGGGGGCCTGGACCATCGGACCTCGGGCCTGCGGGCGCGGCGCGGCCGGTGCCGGCTGGGGCGCCGATCGCGGCTGAGCGCCGCGGAACGCCGGGCCGCCGGCCTGCGGGGCGGATGGCGCGCGCGGTGGCGCCGGATTGGCGAAGCCCGGCTGGCCACCGCCGCGCCGGGAGCGCCGGCGGATCCGCATGCCGATCAGCGAAGCGGCGCCTTCGGCGGCGCCGTCCTCGAGCTCGTCCTGGTACTCTTCCGACAGCGGCTCCGTGCCGTGTTGGTGTAGCTGCTTGCTGTCCATCGTCGGATCTCTATGTGCCAGAGCTGTGGGTTTCGATCGTCACGCGGACCGTCTTGGAGATCGATCGGCGCATGCGTCAGGACTCCTCTCCGCGGTCTCCGGCGAGGAGCGCCGTCAGTTCGGTCAGCGCTTCGGGACCGGCGTCGCGGAGGTAGCGTTCCACGGCGCTGGCCAGAACCTGCTGCAGGCTCTGCTGCCGGCAGGCGGCGATCAGCCTGAGCCGGCGATGCGTTTCGCTGTCCAGGCGCAGCGAAAGCCGGACGTCGCCGTCCAGCCGGGCGCCGGGCGCCTTGGCATCGCGGCCCGGCGCCTGCCGGTGCGGCATCTCGGCCTGCCGCTGGGCGGCGGCACTGCGGGCCCAGAATTCACTGTCTTCCAAGCGCACCACCTTGGGCACCGCTGCGTGGCGGCGCGCCGCGGCGCCCTTGCGGACCACGTGATCGCTGCGGAGACGGGCGGCCTTCATGGCTATCTCATCGTACCGGCGCGCATGCCGGGGTGCAGGTGGCCCTGGCGCAAGCCGTGCTCCTGGCCGGCGCTGGCCGAGAGCTTGTCCAGCCGGTCCGCCAGGTAGTCCCAGAGCTGCGCGATCTCGACCGCCGAGGGACAGTTCTCGTCGAGCTCCATCACCGTGCGGCCGTCGATCATGGAGGCCGCGAAATCCGTGCGCTGGTGCAGGGTGACTGGGGCCACCGTGCCGTGCTGGGACAGCGCGATCGCGGCCTCGGCCGTGATCCTCGCCCGCGGCGTGGCGCCGTTGATCACGAAGACCAGCGGCTTGTTGCAGTACTCGACCAGATCGACCGTCGCGCCGGCGGCGCGCAGATCGTGCGGGCTGGGCCGGGTCGGGATGGCCACCAGGTCGGCGACCTGGATCACCTGCTCGATGGTGCTGGTGATGGCGGGGGGCGTGTCGATCACCAGAAGCTTCACGCCGGCGCTGCGCATGCGGTGCAGATCCTGGACCAGGCGCGACACGTAGGTGTGGGCGAAGGCGGGATAGTCGTCGACGCGCTCGTTCCACCAGTCGGCGAGGCTGCCCTGCGGATCGGTGTCGATGACCGCGACCGGACCCGCGCCCCTGCGCTCGGCCTGAACGGCGACGTGTGCGGCCAGCGTGGTCTTGCCACAACCGCCCTTCTGCGATGCAAATGCCAGCACTAGCATCTACCTGTATCTCCCGGTCATCATCAGCAGCCGCTGTGATCGATCTTGCGCTCGTGCCGAATCCTTCACGGACCCGCCCCGGGCCCAAAAACAGTCGCCGTAAACTTAAGGAAAGGCGAAGTCTCTGAGCGGTCGGCAAATTTGAACACAAAGGTCGTGAAATATGGGTTAACGATAGATCGCAGTCGGCGGTGCCGGAGTTACATATAAGTACATAATAGAAAAGAAGAATTTCTTGCCGAATCGAAAGCATTCGAAGGCCGTTTTTTGCCGCACGCCGCGGCCGCCTCGGAGCCGAGGCGGGGCCGCAAACCCATCGCCAAGGCAATGAAACCGCCCGGCTTTTCCGGCCGCCCTTCCATTGCCGGGCCCTTCCATTGCCGGATAGTTAACTCCGGCCGTGTCGCGGCCCGCGGTGTTCGACGATGCCCTGTGCGGTCAAGAGGGTATTGGTCAAGACCCGCTCGTCGTGGACCATCCGCCAGCTCAGCATCTTCTGCGCCATCTCGAGCAGAACCGGCTGCAACGCCGGATCGCGGGCCAGGTTGCGGGTCTCGCCGGGGTCCTCCTCGAGATCGAAGAGCAGCGGCGGCAGGGCCGCGAAGTGGACGTACTTGTAGCGGCGCCCGCGGATGACGTTCAGGCTGCACTCATCGCGGGTCAGGCCGAGCGCCCTTTCCGGGCTGCCGTCGACCACGTCGCGGAAATCGAACTCCCAATGCGCCTCGGAACGCCAGCCTGCAGGCGCCTCGCCCTCAAGGAAGGGCAGCAGAGAGCGGCCGTCGTAGGCCGGCGGCACCTCCAGCCCGAGCCATTCGAGAACCGTCGGCGCGAGGTCGACCGCCTCGGTGAAGGCGTCGAGGATCCGGCCGCGGCCGGCCGCGGCCTCCGGGCGGGGGTCGCGGAGGATCAGCGGAATGTGGAAGGCGTCGTCGAAATAGCCGTCCTTGCCCCAGAGCCAGTGGTTGCCGAGCATCTCGCCGTGATCGCTGGTGAAGACGATCAGGGTGTCGTCGTACTGGCCGCTGTCCTTCAGGAAGCCGAGGATCCGGCCGACGTGGTGATCGACCTCCGCGATCAGGCCGTAGTAGGTCGCCGCCAGCGCCCGGGCCCGGTCCTCGCCGAGGGTCTGGATCGAGGTCTCCTGGTCCGCGTAGTAGCCCACCGTCTTCTCCCGTGAGAGCAGGTAGGCAAGGTAGGGGTGCTGCGCCGCTTCCCGCTCGACGCTCTCGGCCCGGCGCGGCGGCGCGACGTCCTTGGGGTTGCAAAGGGTGTTGTAGGGCTGCGGCGCGATCAGGGGCGGATGCGGGCGCAGGAACACCAGATGAAGGAACCAGGGTTCCTGGGCCGGCAGGCTGAGGTGGTGCAGCGCCCGGTCCGCGATGAAGGCGGTGTCGCTTTCCTCGGCCGAGAAAACCGTGTGCGGCGCCGTGAAGCTGCCGTCGGCCGAGGCCGAGCGTCCCGCGGCCTTGAAGATGTCCAGCGGCGGTTCGGGGATGTCGTAGCCCCGCGTCTTGAGCTCGCGGCGCCAGGGCAGCAGGTGCTCGCCCATGGCGCAGCCGGTCGACATGCCGGGCAGGACGCCGGAGTAGGTGAGCAACGCGGGATCGCCCGGCGGCCGCTGGCGGGGGTCGGGACTGGTGTCGGTATAGCCGAAGAGGACCGGGTCGTAGCCGGCCTTCCGGGCTTCCAGGGCCAGGGTCGAATGCCGGGCGTCGAGCGGCGTGCCGTTCTGCACCGAGCGGTGGTTCATCTGGTAGAGCCCTGTGAGCAGCGAGGTCCGCGACGGGCCGCAGGGGCTGGACTGGGTGTAGTGGCTGCGGAACAGCACGCCGTCCGCCGCGAGGGCATCGAGATGCGGGGTCGCGGCGCAGGGATGGCCCAGGGCCGAGAGGCTGTCGCCGCGCCACTGGTCGGCGGTGATGAAGAGCACGTTGCGGCGCGGCTGATCCGGCATGGCTGGTCCTCCTCCTTCTCTGCGGGGCCGAATTGCGGAAACGGGACAGGCGGCGGGAGTCTAGCAGGACGCTGTGACAGCGGCTTTGCGGGCTCCGGGCTTAACCCGTTTCCCAAAGAGACTCGTCGTACCAGACGTTCTCGTAGTCCGGCGTGACCAGGAAGCGCCAGCCCGGCGGCAGCCCCAGGAACTTCAGGGCGAGCGGCGTCCAGGTCTCGATGTGGCTGACGTGAAGAGGCTTGAAGAAGTCGGCGGCCTCGGAGTATTCGCCGGCCCAGATGTACCAGCCCGAGGTGTCGCCTTCCGGCGGATGGCGCAGCCCGTGAAGCGGCAGTTCGCCGCTGCGGACGCTCTCGGCGATCCCGATGGCAAGGCTCGCGGGGCTCGGAAAGTAGACCGTGCCGTAGCGCGCGCAGATCTGCCGTTGCATCGCCTTGACGGCTTCGTTCACCTTGGGGCGCTCCCGTTCTCTGTCTGTGGTCTCGGCGTCAGTCTTCGCTGCGGACCCGGGCGACGGCCTCGGTCCAGCCCTGGTAGAGCTCGTCCCTTAGGGCCGCCTCCATCTGCGGCTCGAAGCGGGCCTCCGAGCGCCAGAGAGCAGCGATTGCCTCTGCATCGTCGCAGACCCCGACCTTGATGCCGGCGAGAAAGGCGGCGCCCAGGGCGGTGGTCTCGGTGACCACCGGGCGCTCGACCCGGACCCCGAGGATGTCGGCCAGGAACTGAAGCAGCCAGTCGTTCACCACCATGCCGCCGTCGACGCGGAGCGCGACCGGTGCTTCGGAACCGTCCGCCTCCATGGCCTCCAGCAGGTCGCGGGTCTGGAAGCAGACCGCCTCCAGGGCGGCCCGGGTCAGCTCCGCGGGGCCACTGGCCCGGGTCAGCCCGAAGATCGCGCCGCGCGCGTGGGCATCCCAATAGGGCGCGCCAAGGCCGACGAAGGCCGGCACCAGGATCACCCTTTGGCCCGGGTCCGCGGCCCGCGCCAGGGCTTCGGTCTCGGCCGCCGAATCGAAGAGCTTCAGTTCGTCGCGCAGCCACTGCACCGCGGCGCCGGCGACGAAGATGCTGCCCTCGAGCGCATAGGTCGCCACCCCGTTCAGGCGGTAGGCGATGGTGGTCAGCAGGCGGTGCTGCGATGCCACGGCCTCCCGGCCGGTGTTCATCAGAGCGAAGCAGCCGGTGCCGTAGGTCGACTTCATCATCCCCGGCTTCAGGCAGGCCTGGCCGATGGTCGCGGCCTGCTGGTCGCCCGCCATCCCGGTGACCGGGATCGCACGGCCCAGAAGCCCGCTCTCGGCGATCCCGAACTCGGCGTCGTTGTCGAGGACCTCGGGCAGGATCTGGCGGGGGATCTTCAGCGCCTTGAGGAGGTCGTCGTCCCAGTCCTGGCGATGGATGTCGAAGATCATGGTGCGGGCGGCGTTGGTGGCGTCGGTGGCATGCACCTTGCCCCCGGTCAGGCGCCAGAGCATGAAGCTGTCGATGGTGCCGAAGGCGAGCTTGCCGGCCTCCGCCCGCTGCCGCGCGCCGTGGACGTTCTCCAGCAGCCAGACGATCTTGCTGCCGGAAAAGTAGGGATCGGCGAGCAGGCCGCTGCGCTCCCGGACCAGGTCCTCCAGGCCCTCGGCCTTGAGGCGGTCGCAGATCGCGGCGCCGCGCCGGTCCTGCCAGACGATGGCCCGGTGAAGGGGCTCGCCGGTCTCGCGGTCCCAGAAGACCGTGGTCTCGCGCTGGTTGGTGATGCCGATGGCCGCGACCTCCTGCGCGTCCCGGCCGGCCTGGTCGAGCGCGCCTTTCAGGCTGGCGACGCTGTCCCGCCAGATGTCCTCGGGCTCGTGCTCGACCCAGCCGGACTGCGGGAAGTGCTGCGGCAGCTCGATCTGCGCCCGGCCCAGGGCCCGGCCCGAGGCATCGAAGAGAATGCTGCGGGTGGAGGTCGTTCCCTGGTCGAGCGCAAGGATGCTGGTCATGGCAGAGCTGGCCTCCCCGGAGGGTTCTTCTTCCTTGTTCCGCGGGGCATGTTGGGAGCGGCTTCGGCAAAGATCAAGCGGCCGCGGAGCGGTTTCCCGAAGGCGGGTCCACCCCGAGGCTCCGCCGGGCCGTATTCGGAACGTTAAGGCCCTTGGGTGTAGGCTCGGCCTGCCTGAACGGAGGAGTCTCGGTCCATGGACCGTCTGCGCTACACCCTGGGAATAATGGCGAGCCTCGGCTTGACGGTGGCCGGCTACAGCTTGGCCCTGATCGGTGGCGGCATCCTGGCGATCATGGGTCTCTACGGCGAAATCTTCGGGGCCAAGGTCACCTTCGGCGGCAGCGTGCCCATCGTCGAGCGTGATCCCTTGGTCATCCTGCTCTCCTGGCTGCTCGGCTTCGCCCTGCTCGGCGCCGGAACGCTGACCATGTCCCATGCCCTACGAGGCTTTTTCATACGTCTCGAGGCCGGGCGCGTGAAGACCGGGCCCCTGTCGGACGTCGAAGACGCCGACGTGGAGACGCTGATCCGTCAGTTGGCCAAGAAGCTGCCCTGTCCCCGTCGGAAGCGCCAAAGACCGGCCTAGAGCAGCTTATCCGCGTTTGAATGAACGCGGGCTGCTCTAGCGCCCTGCTCCCGGTCAGACGCCTTCGCGTCTGGCCGGGAGCAGGGCGCTAACACTTTCAAGTAAGGACATTATCCGAGCAACCCGGTCTCGCGCAGGCTGCGGCGATAGTCGCGCGGGGCGATCCCCAGGTTGTTGCGGAAGAAGCGGGTGAAGGCGCCGGGCGCCGCGAAGCCGAGGCTTGCGGAGAGTCCGGCGATGGTCTCCCCTGCGCCCGGCAGCGCGCTGTACGCGGCCTCCATCCGCAGGGCGTTGTAGTAGAGCTGCGGGGTGACACCGGTATTGCGCCGGAAGACCTCGAAGAGATGCGGCCGGGACAGCCCCGCCGCCCGCGCGACATCTGCCAAGGTGAAGTCGCGCCCGAGGTTGTTTTCGAGAAAGCGGATCGCCCGTCGGACCCGGAAGTCCGGCACGGAGCGCCTGTCCACCGCCGGCAGGCGCCGCCATTCGGAGAAGTCTTCGACGATCGCGATCATCAGATCGGCCAGGAGCGCGAGATGCTGGCCGTCCGCCTCGGCACTGGCCAGCAGCGCCTCCGCCATCTCGTAGGCCCGCCTCCTGACCCCCGAGGTCAAGGAAACGCAGGGCCGGGCGAAGAAGCCGGCGGCGGCGCTGGCCGCGAAGCCGCGCTCGATCCCGCTCAACCAAGCCGGGTTCACATAGAGCGCCAATACGGTGGAGCGCGGCGCAGCAGGGGTATGCGGGTAGGCGTGCGGCTCCCAGGAATTGACCAGCACTGCCGTGCCCTCGGCCAGGGGATAGTCGCGATCCTTGACCCGGAAGGTGCTGTCCGCACCGCCGACCTTGATCAGGACATGGCACTGCGGGTGGGCGTGGCTCACCACCTGCCGATCGATGTCGAGCAGGGCGACGCGGCCGAAAGCGCCCTGAAGCGCGGCCTTGCCATCGGACATGAGCTTCCGGTCCCGCAGCCCATCCCGGCCGCCTTTCTTGACCCCCGGCCGAGATCTTAACCCGGAGTCGGATTTTCGCCAGCCCGCCGGTCGGCACGGCCGGCGGGCTGCTAGGATCGGGAGGTCGATCGCAAACAGGAGGCCCCGACCGCCATGACGGAGACCGTTTTCAGCCAAATCGTCAACGGCGAGATCCCCTGCGCGAAGGTCTACGAGGATGCGGAGACCTTCGCCTTCATGGATGCGGGTCAGGTCAATCCCGGCCATGTCATCGTCGCCACCAAGGAGCCGGCCGCCACCCTGCTCGACCTCGACGACGACACCGTCGCCGCACTTTTCCGCAGCGTCTCCAAAGTGGCGAAAGCGGTCGAGGCCGCTTTCCGGCCCGACGGCCTGACCATCCTTCAAGCCAACCGCCCGGCCGGCTGGCAGACCGTACCGCATGTCCACGTCCATGTCCTGCCGCGCCACCGGGATGACGGCGTCGGCCTGACCTGGCCACGCAAGGAGCCGGGGCTGGAGGCGCTGCGGGCGCTCGCGGCAAGGATCGACGTCGCGGATTGAGCCGGGACCGTTGACCGCTCTGAAGTGATCCTCGCCTTTCGGCTTACCGCTCCCCATAGTTATTGAGGGCAGGCCGGCATCCGCGACAATCCGTGCGAGATCGACCGGCGTAGTCCTTAGCAGGCGCGGCCGCGCCGCAGTGACGCGAAGGAGGAGCGCAAGGTGCCGGACGGACGCGAGCCCGCCGCGATCAGGGTCCTGACCGGGATCGGCGAGGTGTCGGCGGCGGCCTGGGACGCCTGCGCCGGGACGGACAACCCCTTCGTCAGCCACGCCTTCCTGAAGGCGCTGGAGGACAGCGGTTCGGTCGGCCAGGAAGCCGGCTGGCTGGCGCAGCACCTGGCCTATCACGGCGAGGACGGCCGCCTGCTCGGCTGCGTGCCGCTCTACCTAAAGAGCCATTCCTACGGCGAATACGTCTTCGACTGGGCCTGGGCCGACGCCTACGAGCGGGCCGGCGGGCGCTACTACCCCAAGCTCCAGTCCAGCATTCCCTTCACGCCGGTGACCGGACCGCGGCTGCTGGTCCATCCCGAGGCGGACTGGCGGCAGACGGCGGGGATCCTCGCCGGGGCCATGGTCGAGCTGGCCCGGCAGCTCAAGATCTCCTCGGCCCACGTCACGTTCCCGACCCAAGAGGAATGGTCGCTGCTGGGCGACCTCGGGATGCTGCAGCGGCACGGCCTGCAGTACCGCTGGGACAACCGGGGCTACGAGGACTTCGACGGCTTCCTCGGCGCCCTGGCCTCGCGCAAGCGCAAGGCGATCCGCAAGGAGCGCCGCGAGGCCGAGGCCAGCGGCCTGACGATCACCCGGCGCAGCGGCGGCGACATCGCGCCGCGGCACTGGGACGCTTTCTACCGCTTCTACATCGCGACCAGCGACCGCAAGTGGGGCCATCCCTACCTGAACCGGGCGTTCTTCCATCAACTCGGCGCGACTCTGGGCGACCAGGTCGTGCTGGTGCTGGCCGAGGACGAGGGCCGGCCGGTCGCCGGGGCCCTGAACCTGCGCGGCCGCGACACCCTCTACGGCCGCAACTGGGGCTGCCTGGGCCACTTCAAGTTCCTGCACTTCGAGCTCTGCTACTACCAGGCCATCGACTACGCCATCCAAGAGGGCCTGAAGCACGTCGAGGCCGGCGCCCAGGGCGAGCACAAGATCCAGCGCGGCTACCTGCCGGTCGAGACCTACAGCGCCCACTGGATCGGCGACGGCGGTTTCCGCCAGGCGGTGGAGGACTTCCTGCTGCGCGAGGGCCGGGCGATCTCCCACGAGGCCCGGGCCCTGGCCGACGAGGGCCCCTACCGAAAGGACCGCTGACGCTGACGCCCGCTCACGGCCGCCGCGTCGCCAGTGTTGCAACCGGCTTTCCCGGGGCCGTCTTTATCTCTGTCATTGCCGGGCCATTGCCGGGCTTGACCCGGCGATCCATGGCGCAAGCGGGATCGATGGCTGCCCGGATCAAGTCCGGGCACGACAGCGGAGTACGTAGAGGCCGGCGACCCCAGGCCCTCGGGCGTCGTCTCCCTGGGCAGGATGCCGGTCGCCGGGATTTCAGCCGGCCCAGGCCTCCAGGACGATCTCCGCCGTGACTTCCTCCAGCGGTCGTCGCCGCGGCGGCGCTTGGCCGTCGATCAGCGCCGGGAAGAGAACCTCGACCAGATCCCCGCTCCGCCTCAGCAGGCCGCGGGCCCCGGCCTGCGGGTCGGACAGCAGCTCTTCCGCTTCCAGGACCGGCTGCCAGCAGCAGTCCACGGCGCCGAGCGTCGCCTGCCATTCGGCCAGGGGCCGCGCCTCGAAGAGGGCGGCGACCTCGGCGACCAGGGAGTCCTGCGGCAGGGGCTCGGCCTGGCGGGAGATCCAGTCCGGGCGTCGGGCCGCGTCGCAGAAGGCGGCCCAGAACTTCGGCTCCAGGGCCCCGAGGGTGACGAAGCGGCCGTCGGCGGTCTCGTAGATCCGGTAGCAGGCGGCGCCGCCGTTCAGCAGGTCCCGGCCGCGGGTCATGGGCCGGCCGCGCAGGGCGGCGGTGAGCTGGCCGCCCTGCCAGGCGAGCACCGCTTCCGCCAGGCTGACGTCGAGGTAGGCGCCTTCGCCACACCGCGTCCGTCGCAGGAGGGCGGCCAGGATCGCCACCACCGCCTGCAGCGCCCCGGCGTGATCGGCCACCGGCGGGTGGGCGATCACCGGCCGCGCTTCGCTGCCGGAGGTCACCAGGCCGCCGCCCCAGGCCAGGTAGTTGAGGTCGTGGCCGCCCAGATCCGCCTTGGGCCCGGTCTGGCCGTAACCGGAGAGCGCGCAGTGGACCAGCCGCGGGTTGAGCGCGGTCAAAGCCGACCGGTCGAAGCCGAGGCGGGCCAGCATGCCCGGGCGGTAGGATTCCAGGAGCACGTCGGACCTGGAGATGAGATCCGCGAAGGTCGCCCGCCCGGCCTCGGCCTTGAGATCGATCCGGAGGACCCGCTTACCGGCGTTCACCAGCTTGTAGTAGGCCGAGACGCCGTCCGGATCCGGTGGGCCGATGCCGCGCATGGGGTCGCCGCCCGGCGGCTCGACCTTGGCCACCTCGGCCCCGAGGTCGGCCAGGGTCTGCCCGGCGAAGGGCCCCGGCAGGTACTGCGAGAGGTCGACAACGCGAAAGCCGTCGAGAAGCCCGGCCATGATCAGGGGCCTGGCAGATTCTCGGCCTGCGCCGCCTGCGCCAAGAGCTCTCGGGCCAGATCGACAAGGCGCGACAAGGCCCCTCCCTACTCGATCAGGGCGCCTACTCGACCAGGACCGGCAGTTTGCTCTTGGGCTTGCCGGGCTTGCGCGGCCGGCGCGGCTTGCCGGGGCCGCCCTTGCCCTCGGGGCCGCCGCCGTCGCCCTTGTTCGCCGGATAGCCGAAGACCGGGGCGTCGTCCTTGATCTCGACCTTGACCGCCCCGCCCTTCGCCAGCTTGCCGAAGAGCAGCTCCTCGGCCAGCGGCTTCTTGATGTGCTCCTGGATCACCCGGGCCAGGGGCCGGGCGCCGTAGAGCGGATCGTAGCCCTTCCTGGCCAGCCAGTCGCGCGCGGCCGAGGTCAGCTCGATGGTGACGTTGCGGTCGGCGAGCTGCGCCTCGAGCTGCATGACGAACTTGTCGACCACCCGCGAGACGATCTCCGGCGTCAGATTGCCGAAGGGGATGATCGCGTCGAGGCGGTTGCGGAACTCGGGCGAGAACATGCGGTTGATCGCTTCCTCGTCCTCGCCGGCGCGCTCCTGGCGCTCGAAGCCGATCGCCGGCTTGGCCAGATCCGCGGCCCCGGCATTGGTGGTCATGATGACGATGACGTTGCGGAAGTCGACCGTCTTGCCGTTGTGGTCGGTCAGCTTGCCGTAGTCCATGACCTGCAGCAGGACGTTGAAGAGGTCCGGATGGGCCTTCTCGATCTCGTCCAGGAGCAGCACCGAGTGCGGATGCTGGTCGACCGCGTCGGTCAGCAGGCCGCCCTGGTCGAAGCCGACGTAGCCCGGCGGCGCGCCGATCAGGCGCGAGACCGAGTGCCGCTCCATGTACTCCGACATGTCGAAGCGGGTCAGCTCGACTCCGAGGGAGCGGGCGAGCTGACGGGCGACCTCGGTCTTGCCGACGCCGGTCGGGCCGGAGAAGAGGTAGCTGCCGATCGGCTTCTCGGGCTCGCGCAGGCCGGCACGGGCCAGCTTGATCGCCGCCGAGAGCGCCAGGATCGCCTTGTCCTGGCCGAAGACCATGGTCTTGAGGTCGCGCTCCAGGTTCTTGAGCGAGGCCTTGTCGTCCTGGGACACCGTCTTCGGCGGGATCCGCGCGATCTTGGCGATCACCGTCTCGATGTCCTTCACCCCCACGGTCTTGCGGCGCTTGTTCGGCGGCAGCAGCTTCTGCGAGGCGCCGACCTCGTCGATCACGTCGATCGCCTTGTCCGGCAGCTTGCGGTCGCCGATGTACTTGGCCGAGAGCTCGACCGCCGTGCGCAGCGCGTCCTGGGTGTAGCGGACGTCGTGGTGCTCCTCGTAGTAGGGCTTGAGGCCCTGGAGGATCTTCACCGCGTCGTCGATGCTGGGCTCGTTGATGTCGATCTTCTGGAAGCGCCGGACCAGGGCCCGGTCCTTCTCGAAGTAGTTGCGGTACTCCTTGTAGGTGGTCGAGCCGATGCAGCGCAGGGTGCCGCTCTGCAGCGCCGGCTTGAGCAGGTTGGAGGCGTCCATCGCGCCGCCCGAGGTGGCGCCGGCGCCGATCACGGTGTGGATCTCGTCGATGAAGAGGATCGCGCCGTCCAGCTCCTCGATCTCGGCCAGAACCGCCTTGACCCGCTCCTCGAAGTCGCCGCGGTAGCGGGTGCCGGCCAGGAGCGCGCCCATGTCCAGCGAGAACACCGTCGCGTCGGACAGGACCTCGGGCACCTCGCCGTTGACGATGCGCCGCGCCAGTCCCTCGGCCAGGGCGGTCTTGCCGACCCCGGGATCGCCGACGTAGAGCGGGTTGTTCTTGGTCCGGCGGCAGAGCACCTGGATGGTCCGCTCGATCTCCGGCTCGCGGCCGATCAGGGGGTCGACCTTGCCGTCGCGCGCCTTCTTGTTCAGGTCGACGCAGTAGGAATCCAGCGCCTCGTGGCCGCGGCGCACCACGTTCTCGGCCGCCACGTCCTCGTCGGCGCCGTGAACGGTGCGGTCCTGCGCCTGGCCCTGGACCTTGGCGATGCCGTGGCTGATGTAGTTGACCGCATCCAGGCGGCTCATCTCCTGTTCCTGCAGGAAGTAGACGGCGTGGCTCTCCCGCTCCGAGAACATGGCGACCAGGACGTTGGCGCCGGTCACCTCCTCCCGGCCCGAGGACTGGACGTGGATCGCCGCGCGCTGGAGCACCCGCTGGAAGCCGGCCGTCGGCTTGGCATCGCCCGGCTGGGCCGTGATCAGGTTGGCCAGCTCGTTGTCGATGTAGTCCAGCAGGTCGCTGCGCAGGCGGTCGAGCTCGACCCCGCAGGCGCGCAGAACCGCGACCGCGTCCGGGTCCTCGGTCAGCGCCAGCATCAGGTGCTCGAGCGTCGCGTACTCGTGACGCCGCTCGTTGGCCGCGGCCAGGGCTCGGTGAAGGGTCTGTTCCAGGTTGCTCGATAACACGGGAGGCCTATTCCTTCTCCAGGGTGCATTGAAGGGGATGCTGGTGACGACGCGCGTAGTCGACCACCTGGGTCACCTTGGTCTCAGCCACCTCGTAGGTGTAGACGCCGCAGATCCCCACGCCCCGTCGATGGACGTGGAGCATGATCTGGGTGGCCTCTTCGCGGTTCTTGCCGAAGAACTGCTCCAGGACGTGGACGACGAACTCCATCGGCGTGTAATCGTCGTTCAGCATCAAGACCTTGTACATCGACGGCTTCTTGGTCTTGGGCTTGCTTTCGACGACGACGCCGGTGGCGTTCCCATTGTCGGGCCCCTGGTCTTTGCGCTTGTCGGTCATTCCCGCGAATGTCTGAAGGCAACGTTAACGAAGGATGCCGCGCCGCCGACGCCGCATCCTGCGAATCATATTGGATTTTACCGGATCGGGAAAAGGGGTGATGGGAGCAAAAAAAGGGCCCGGATGCTGGATCCGGGCCCGGTCCTAGGGATTCTCCGGTCGCGGCGTCAGAAGGCGGTCGGCTTGAGCAACTTCTCGACGGCGACGTTGACACGGGTCTGGATCGGCGCGAAGGCGTCGCTGGCCAGCTTGACCGACATCTCGGTCAGCTTGCCGGTCTCCGCGACCGCCTTGTCGAAGCTCTCGCGCGCGTAGGCGTTCTGCAGGTCGATGGCTTCCTGCACGCTCTTGGCGCTGAACATCTTGGTCGCGGCGGCGGCGTTGGCCTCGGCGGAGGCCTTGGCGAAGCTCATGAGCTCGCGGCTCACGTTCTCCATGCCGACGGCCATGATCTGGCCGGCCTCGACCATGGCATCGATGTTCTGCTGGCCCATGGCGCTGAAGTCGCCATAGCCGGCGGACATCGCCTCGGAGGCCTTCCCGACCTGTTCGTTGGTGGTGGTAACCGCCCGCTCGACGTTCTGGGCGGCGGTTTCGGTGCCGGTCTTGACGGCGGCCTCGACGACGCTCTGCGCGACCTCGGCCCCCGCCTCGACGACGGTCTCGGTCTTCTTGGCGGTGCTCTGCGCCGCGGCCCGAGGCTTTTTCGCGGCGGTGCTCTTCCTGACGGCCATGATGGCTTCCTCCTGCTTCGGACCCGGTGCGACCACCGAGCCCGCGGTCTATCCCTTGCTGCGCTGCAGCATGGGCCAATAATTAGACCAGAGCGGCAGGAAGTCAAGGAGAATTGTGCAGTGCAACAAAAGAAAAATCGCCCTGATTCCGCGGCCTCCGGGGCCCCGGTCGCCTGTCCAGCCGGCCGTGCCGCGGCGGCCGCCCGGACCGGCCGTGCCGCCGGATCACAAGGGGCTGCGGAACCCCAGGCCGCCGCCCTGCAAGCCGTCCTCGCCGACAGTGATCAGAAAACGCGGAATGTCGCCGCCCCGGTCCTGCCAGGGCCCGCTGGTGCGTCCGAGTTCGATGGGGTTCAGGGGCCGCGGCGGGTTCACCGCCAGGCCCGTGCCGTCCCGAGCGAAGAGGATTTCGGGAAAGCGCAAGGCCTTGAAGGCCGTCGAGGGGTCCTGCCAGCCGCCGAAGTAGAACTTCCCGTCGACGCAGCCGACCGCGGCCCAGTAGAAGGCCTTGGAGTTCAGCTCCAGCCCGACCTCCGGCTGGCCGTAGAACCCGGCCTGCGCCAGGGCCTCGCGCAGCCGCGCCATTTCCTGCTCGTCGAGGCGGCCCTGCGCCTTCTTCCAGCGCCAGGGCGCCAGTAAATCGTCTGAGCTGAGGTTCGTGATCGAGGCCCTGCCCTGGGCCCGGGCGGTCACGAAGCCGCCCTGATCGATGGCGTCACCCAGAATCTCGTAGCTGCGGAGCTGCTCGTCATAGCGGGCATTGTAGACAATGCGGTACTTTTCCGGGCTTCCGGGCTGGCAGGCCGCGCGGATGTCGTCGCCGCTGACGTAGCTGAACCAGGTGAACTTCCGGGTCACCGGGGTATCGATCCCGCCCTCGTAGACACAGGCGGCGATCAGCAGACCGCCCGCGATCCCCGCCAGGATCCCGCCCCGAGGCCGCCCGGACGCCCGAGATCCGCTCCTTCCGCGCCCCTTTTCTGGCATATTTTGACGCTTCGCGGTGTATGTCATGTCGTATCCATCTTGCGGGCGTAGAGAATAGTTAACCATTTTGCTCGAAGCTAGAACGCGATTTCTGGACAGAGAATCGAGAATTGCATAAAGTTGCGGCGTCTTTTAGAGATTCGGCGGTTTTTGAGGACTGGCACTTGATTCATTTCTCAGGTGACGGCGTTTTGCGTTTTGGTTCAGCGACCCGTGTCGTGGCTGCGACGATGATCTGCCTTCTGGTCGCGGCCGCCGGTCTCCTGACCGCCGCGCCGGCTCAGGCCAAGTACGCTTCGATCGTCGTCGACGCCGAGACCGGCGAGGTGCTGCACGCCAAGAACAGCAACACCCGCAATCATCCGGCCTCCCTGGTCAAGATGATGACCCTCTACATGGTCTTCGACGCCCTCGAGAAGCGTGAACTCAAGCTGAACCAGGGCCTCCGGGTCTCGCGCCGGGCCGCCGGCATGCCCCCCTCCAAGCTGGGCCTGCGCCGGGGGCAGACCATTCGGGTCAAGGACGCGATCCTGGCGCTCGTCACCAAGTCGGCGAACGACGTCGCCGTGGTCGTCGCCGAAGCCATCGGCGGAACCGAGAGCCAGTTCGCCCAGAAGATGACCAAGAAGGCCCGCCGGCTCGGCTTGAAGCGGACCACCTTCCGCAACGCCTCAGGGCTGCCCAATCGCAGGCAGCTGAGCACGGCCCGCGACATGGCCACCCTGGCGAGGGCGCTGATCCGAGACTTTCCGCAGTATTACGACTACTTCGGCACCAAGACCTTCAAGTACCGCGGGCGCACCTACCGCAACCACAACAGGCTGCTGCGGTCCTACAGGGGCGCCGACGGTATCAAGACCGGCTACATCCGCGCCTCCGGGTACAACCTCGTGGCCTCCGGCGTCCGCAATGGCCGGCGGGTCATCGCCGTGGTGTTCGGCGGCAGGACCCCGCGCTCCCGCAACCGCCATACCGCAAATCTGCTCGACCGGGGCTTCAAGCGCCTCAGCACGATCGCCAGGACCTATCCGGCGCCGCCGCCGCGCAAGCCGACCGCCATAGCGGCCCGCAAGGCCCGGGAAGCGGAGGTTGCCCTGAGCCTGGCCGCGGGCCCGACACCCCTGCCGCCCACCGCGGCGCCGAACGTTCGGCAGCAGCGCCACGGCGACACCCCGGTCGAGACCGAGGCGGTCACGGCCTTCGCTCCACAGGCGCCGAACGGCGCAGAGGGTCTGGACCCGGCGGCCCTGCTGGCAGAGCTCAACGCGCCGGAGCCCGAGCCTGCGGCGGGGTCTTCGCACCAGCCGAACTCAGGCACCCTGACCGCCGATGATCTCGCCGCCCGGCCGCTGGCCGACCCCGAGATGATGGTCACCGACGCTGCCGTGCCGCCGCCCGTGGCGGTCGAGAGCGTGCCCTTGGTCGATCCGCAGCGGCGCGCCGGCAGCGGGTCGTTGGCGGCCGCGCCCGCAGACCCAGCCGCACCGCCGCCGGCACCGCCGAAGCCGGCCAACAGCGCCGCGGCGGCGGCCGGCACCTCCTTGGAGCTTCAGGTGGTGGAGCCGCGCCGCAAGCCCGGCCCCTACGGCGTTCAGGTCGGTGCCTTCTACCGCTATCGGCCGGCCCAGCAAGCGGCGCAGAAGGCGGTCCGCAAGGCGCCCAAGCTGCTGGCGGATGCCGAGCTTTCGGTCACCCACGTTCGCGGGGCCAGGGGCAAGCTCTACCGGAGCCGCCTGGTCGGCCTTTCGAAGCGGAATGCCCGCCAGGCCTGCCGCAAGCTCCGTTCGCTCAAGTTCGACTGCATGGTCGTGCGGGTGGGACGCAGCACCGTCGCCGCCATCCCGGCTGGCCCAGCCAGGATGTTCATCGCGACCAACTGACAGCGGCTGTTTCCCGAATCCTGCGGGTCAGGATCAGAGCGGCGGCACGTCCAATCCGCTCTGCTCGAGCTGTGCCTTGACCTCGGCCTTGAGGCGGTCCAGGCCGGCTTCGTCCGCCGATTCGCAGCGCAGGACCAGCGCCGGCTCGGTGTTCGAGGCGCGCAGCAGCCACCAGCCGTCTTCGCCGCAGATCCGGACGCCGTCGATGTCGTTGACCGCGACGCCGGCGGCTCGGAGCCGCGCGGCGACCTCCTCGACCACGGCGAACTTGCGCTCCTCGGCACAGTGCAGGCGGTGCTCCGGCGTGTTGACGACGGTGGGCAATTCGGCGCGGATCGCCGAAAGTCTCTGCCCCGAGCGGCTGAGGATGCCCAGCAGCCGGACCGCGGCGTAGAGCGCGTCGTCATAGCCGTAGTAGCGGTCGGCGAAGAAGATGTGGGCCGAGAGCTCGCCGGCCAGGGGCGCCGATTCCTCGGCCATCTTGGCCTTGATCGGGGCATGACCGGTGCGATGCATGATCGGCCGCCCGCCCGCCTTGGCGATCTCGTCGAAGAGGACCTGGCTCGACTTCACGTCGGCGATGATCGGCGCGCCGGGGTGGTCGCGCAGGACGTCGCGGGCGAAGAGGATCAGGAGCTGGTCGCCCCAGAGCACCCGGCCGCTGTCGTCGATCACGCCGATCCGGTCGCCGTCGCCGTCGAAAGCGACCCCGAGGTCGCAGCCCCGCCTGGCGACCTCCGCGCGGAGGGCCGAAAGGTTCTCCTCCTTGGTCGGGTCCGGATGGTGGTTGGGAAAGCGGCCGTCGATCTCCTCGTAGAGAAGGTAGTGCTGCCCGGGGAGACGCCGGGCCAGAGCGGCCATCGCCTGGCCCGCGGCCCCGTTGCCCGCGTCCCAGGCCACGCTGAGCGGCCGGGAGCCGTCGTAGTCCCGGACCAGGCGGGCGACGTAGTCCTCGAGCGGCGCGATGGTCTCTTCGCTGCCCTCTCCGGCCGCGAAATCCCCGCTCTCGGCGATCCGGCCGAGTTCCCGTATGCGCTCGCCGAAGAAGGGCTTGCCGCAGAAGACGAACTTGAAGCCGTTGAAGTCCGGTGGATTGTGCGATCCGGTCACCATGATGCCGGCCTGGACCTCGGGGCGCTGGGCCGCGAAGTACAGCAGCGGAGTCGGACCCAGGCCGCAGCGCAGCACCTTCAGGCCGCAGGCGCGCAGGCCCGCCGCCAGGGCGTCGGCCATGGCCGGCGAGGAGAGGCGGCCGTCGTAGGCCACCGCGACGCAGGTGCCGCCGTCGCGGCGGACCAGGGTCCCGAAGGCCCGCCCGATCGCGCCCGCGTCGGCCTCGTGCAGCGTCTCGCCGACGATCCCGCGGAGGTCGTACTCACGCAGCAGGCTGGGGTGAAGGCGATGCCCGCTCATGATGCGGCGCCCGGGCCGGCGTCGGTCGTGACATCGGTCGTGGCCTCGCTCCTCGCCAGGGGCCGGCCGACGCAGGTATAGTCGAAACCGGCGGCGCACATCTCAGCGGGGTTGTAGATGTTCCTGAGATCCAGCATGACCGGCGCGCGCATGAGCTGCCGCACCCGCAGCAGGTCGAGACCGCGGAACTCGTTCCACTCGGTCAGGATCACCAGGGCTTCGGCCTCCCTCAGCGCGTCATAGGCGTCGCCGCACCAGGTGACTCCCTCGAGCAGCTTCGCGGCTTCGGACATGCCTTCCGGATCGTAGGCCCTGATCTCGGCGCCGGCCGCCTGCAGCGCCGGGATGATGTCGAGGCTGGGGGCCTCGCGCATGTCGTCCGTGTTCGGCTTGAAGGTGACGCCGAGCACCGCGATGGTCTTGCCGGAGACCGAGCCGCCGCAGTGCGCGATCACCCGCTCGGCCATGCGTTCCTTGCGCTCCTTGTTGAGGCGCGTGACCGTGTCCACGATGGCGAGCGGCGCGCCGACCTCCTCCGCCGAGCGCGCCAGCGCGAGAGTGTCCTTGGGAAAGCAGGAGCCACCGTAGCCCGGCCCCGGGTGCAGGAACTTGCCGCCGATCCGGCCGTCCAGGCCGATGCCCTTGGCGACGTCGTGAACGTCGGCGCCGACCTTCTCGCAGAGGTCGGCGATCTCGTTGATGAAGGTGATCTTGGTCGCCAGGAAGGCGTTGGCGGCGTACTTGGTCAGTTCGGCCGATTCCAGGCCGGTGAAGAGGATCGGCGTCTCGATCAGGAACAGCGGCCGGTAGAGCTCCCGCATCACCTGCCGGGCCCGTTCGCTCTCGGCGCCGATCACCACCCGGTCCGGCCGCATGAAGTCGTTGATCGCCGAGCCCTCGCGCAGGAACTCGGGGTTCGAGACCATGTCGAAGTCGGCCTCGGGCCGTACCCTGCGAATCTCCTCCGCGACCTTGCGTCCGGTGCCGATCGGGACCGTGGACTTGGTGACGATGACGGTCGGGCCGTCGAGCTGAGCGGCGATCTCCCGCGCCGCCTCGAAGACGTAGCTGAGGTCGGCGAAGCCGTCGCCGCGCCGGCTGGGCGTTCCGACGGCGATGAAGATGGCCCGGGCGCCTTTCGCGGCCGCGGCGAGGTCGGTGGTGAAGTGCAGACGCCCTGCAGCGACGCTGGACTGGACCAGCCGTTCCAGGCCCGGCTCGTAGATCGGGATACCGCCGTCCTTGAGCTGGGCGATCTTGTCCTGGTCCTTGTCGACGCAGGTGACACGGATGCCGAACTCCGAGAAGCAGGCACCCGAGACGAGGCCGACGTAGCCGGTTCCGATCATCGCGATCCGCACGCTGCTTCTCCTCGGGCTCTTGGGTCTAGCCTGCGGCGTCCGCCGCGGCGCCGTAGCGGGCCAGGATCTCTTTCGCCTTGTCCCGCAGGTCGTCCCGGGCCAAGGCGAAGGCGATGTTGGCCTCCAGGTATCCGGCCTTGTCGCCGCAGTCGAAGCGTACGCCTTCGAAGCGCAGGCCATAGAAGTCGACCCGGTCCAGGGTGGCCGCGAGCGCGTCGGTCAGCTGGATCTCGCCGCCCGCGCCCTCGCGGACCTGCGCCAGCTCGGTCATCACCTCGGGCTGCAGGACGTAGCGGCCGATGATGCTGAGGGTCGAGGGCGCGTCCTCCGGCTTGGGCTTCTCGACCAGGCCCTGCGCCTTGGCGAGGCGCCCATCGTCGGAGACCACGTCGAGCACGCCGTAGCGGGCCGTGTGCTCGCGCGGCACGTCCATGACCGCGACCACGTTGCCGCCGGTCTCGGCGTGGACCTCGACCATCTGCTTGAGGCAAGGAGTCTCGGCCAGCACCAGGTCGTCGGCGAGCAGCACGGCGAAGGGCTCGGCGCCGACCAGCTTCGCCGCGCAGCGCACCGCGTGGCCGAGACCCAGGGGCTCCGGCTGCCGGGTATAGACGACCGCGCCGGCCGGCTGCTGGGTGGCTTCGAGCAGCCCCAGTTCGTGCCGCTTTCCGCGCTGGTTCAGCGTCGTCTCCAGCTCCCAGTGGCGGTCGAAGTGATCCTCCAGAGCGGTCTTGCCGTGGCCGGTGACGAAGATGAACTCCTCGATCCCGGCCGCGCGGGCTTCCTCGACGGCATATTGGATGAGCGGCTTGTCGACGACCGGCAGCATCTCCTTGGGGACGGCCTTGGTCGCAGGCAGGAAACGCGTGCCGAGGCCGCCGACGGGAAACACCGCCTTGCGGACAGGGAGTGCCATGGCTCGGATGAATCCGCTTCAAGGTGAAAGGATGTTAGCGGTCGAGTTGTGCCATAGCCCCCGTGGGGACACAAGCGGCCCCGCCTCGCCC
This sequence comes from Kiloniellales bacterium, assembly GCA_022361275.1. Lineage (GTDB taxonomy): Bacteria > Pseudomonadota > Alphaproteobacteria > Kiloniellales > JAKSBE01 > JAKSBE01. The sequence continues at coordinate 916 of JAKSBE010000163.1, read as the reverse complement.
TGGGGCCGGACCACGGCCGCCGCGAGTGTCCCGATTCTGAAATTCGCGAGAGCGAATTGCAGAATCAAAGGGACACTAGGAAATCTCGAACACCGCGTCGACCTCGACCGCTACGCCACGGGGCAGGGAGGCGGCGGAGACCGCGGCCCGGGAATGCTTGCCCTTGTCGCCGAAGACCTCGACCATCAGGTTCGAGGCGCCGTTGATCACCTCGGGCTGGTCGGTGAAGTCGGCGGTCGAGTTGACGAAGCCGCCCAGGCGGACGCAGCGTACCACGCGGTCGAGGTCGCCGCCGCAGGCCGCCTTGACCTGGGCGATGATGTTGAGGGCGCAGAGCCGCGCCGCGGCCTGGCCCTCCTCGACCCCGTAGTCGCGGCCCAGCTTGCCGACGTACTGGATCTCGCCGTCGTGGATGGTGATCTGCCCGGCCACGAAGACCTGGTTGCCCGAGACCACGTAGGGCACGTAGTTGGCGGCGGGGGCGGCCGCCTCGGGCAGCTCGATCCCCAGTTCCTGCAGGCGCGCGTCGATCGCTCCGGCCATCTCTCTTGCTCCTCCCTCTCGGCAGCGTGTTCCCAAGACGGCCGGGAGCTTATCCGGAGGCCGGAAGCCGGACAAGGGACGCGCGGAACCTAGCCCGCATTTCTCACGGCCGATTTTTGTTGAGGGTTTGAAGGTCTTGATATTTTGGTTTTGAGGTGAGGAAGGGCTGAGGGCTCCGGCGAACTACCGGTTTTCAGGTTTAGGGCTGTTTCCTGTTTTGTTGGGGGGCAGGTCACCGCAAGCGGGGTCGAGGATGCGCTCGTTGGGTTTCGGATCAAGCATCTCGACCATCAGCTTGATGGCGCCTCGGGGTGTGAAGTATTGACCCCGGTCACCCCGCAGGTTCGCCCCGACAATCTCTTGATACGCGGTT
>JAKSBE010000371.1 GCA_022361275.1 Kiloniellales bacterium | reverse complement strand
GGTGGAGATCCTCCAGGCCCTGCCCGAGCACATCGGCTTCATCATCATCGAGCACGACATGGACGTGGCGCTGCGGGTCGCGGAGCGGGTCACGATGCTGCACAACGGGCGGATCTTCAAGGAAGGCACGCCCGAGGAGATCGAGAACGATCCCGAGGCCCAGGAGCTCTACCTGGGACAGGCGCAGGAGCGGGGTCATGGCTGACCGTTGGCGTCCCGCGGCGTCCCACGTGCTGCAGGTCCGCGGCCTGCACGTCTACTACGGCCAGTCCCACGCCCTGCAGGGCGTCGACCTGACCCTGGCGCAGGGCGTGCACGCGGTGGTCGGCCGCAACGGCATGGGCAAGACCACGCTCTGCAACGCGATCACCGGGCTGCTGCGGCCCGAGCGCGGCTCGATCCGCTTTCACGGCGAGGAGATCACCGGCCTCGCGCCCTACCGCATCGCCGCCAGGGGCATCGGCTACACGCCCCAGGGCCGGCGGCTCTGGCCCTCCCTGACGGTGGAGGAGCACTTCCGGATCGCCGAGACCGGCGGCGGCGCCTGGACGGTGGAGCGGATCTACGAGACCTTCCCGCGGCTCCACGAGCGCCGCCGCAACGGCGCCGGCCAGCTCTCGGGCGGCGAGCAGCAGATGCTGGCGATCGCCCGCGCCCTGCTGCAGGACCCCCGCCTGCTGATCCTGGACGAGCCGACCGAGGGCCTGGCCCCGGTGGTCGTCGACCAGGTCGAGGCGCTGCTCGCCGAGCTGGCCGCCGAGCGCGACGTCGCGATCCTGCTGATCGAGCAGAACATCGCGGTCGCCACCGCGATCTCCGAGGACGTCGCGATCATGGTCAACGGCCGGATCGGCCGGGTCCTGCCGGCGCGCCGCCTGGCCGCCGACCGGACCCTGCAGGAGCGCCTGCTCGGGGTCGGCCGGCACTCGCACGAGGACCTGGCGCCCGAGGACTTGGCGCCGGAGGACCTCGACCTGCCGGCCGAGCCGGCGGAAGCCCCGGCGGCAGCTGCCGCTGGGCCCGACGGGACGCCGGAACCGCAAGCGGCGGAAGCCACCGAGGCGCCGGCCGAGGCCCGCTCGAGCCTGGTCTACGTGCCGCCGACCCGCTGGTCGAGCGCGGCCTGGACCCGCGGCGAGGGTCCGCAGGAGGAAACGCCGCGGCCGCCGGCCGAAGCGGTCCCTGCGCGGCCCTTCGACGCCAAGCCCGAGCCGCTCTACGCCGAGCCCCTGACCCCGCTGGACGCGCTCAAGGGCGAGGAGGTCTACGTCGCCGGCACCTTCGACACCAAGGGCGCGGAGCTGCGCTACCTGCGCGACCGGATCGCGGCCCAGGGCCTGCGGGTCAGGACCGTCGACCTCTCGACCTCGGGCCAGCCCTCCTCGGCCGAGGTGCCGCCGCACCTGGTCGCCGCCTACCACCGGGGCGGGGCTTCGGCGGTCTTCTCCGACGACCGGGGGTCCGCCGTGCGCGCCATGGCCGAGGCCTTCGAGAACTGGATCCGGCGCCAGCGCGGGATCGCCGGGATCATCTCGGCCGGCGGCTCCGGCGGCACGGCCCTGGCCACGCCGGCGATGCGCAGCCTGCCGGTCGGGATCCCCAAGGTGATGATCTCCACCGTCGCCTCGGGCGACGTCGGGCGGTACGTCGGGCCGACGGACATCATGATGATGTACTCGGTGACCGACGTGCAGGGCCTGAACCGGATCTCCAAGCGGGTCCTGGCCAACGGCGCCAACGCGCTGGCCGGCATGGTCAGGGACGCAGGCGGGGCGGCGGAGGGGCGCGGTGCGAAGGACAAGCCGGGCCTGGGGCTGACCATGTTCGGGGTCACCACCCAGGCGGTGCAGCAGATCACCGCGCAGGTGAGGGACCGCTACGACTGCCTGGTGTTCCACGCCACCGGGACCGGCGGCCGCTCCATGGAGAAGCTGGCCGAGAGCGGGATGCTGGCGGCGGTGATAGACCTCACCACCACCGAGGTCTGCGACATGATGATGGGCGGCGTCTTCCCGGCGACCGAGGACCGCTTCGGCGCCTTCATCCGCAACCCCATTCCCTACGTCGGCTCGCTGGGCGCGCTCGACATGGTCAACTTCGGCGCCCGCGACACGGTGCCGGAGCGCTACCGGGACCGGCGCTTCGTCGAGCACAACCCGCAGGTGACCCTGATGCGCACCACGGCGGCGGAGAACGCGCGCGTGGGCGACTGGATCGCCGGGCGCCTGAACGAGATGACCGGGCCGGTCCGCGTCCTGATCCCGGAGGGCGGCGTCTCGGCGCTGGACGCGCCGGGCCAGCCCTTCCACGACCCCGAAGCCGACCGCGCCCTCTTCGACGCCTTCGCCCGGCGCTTCCGCGAGACCGGAGACCGCCGGCTGATCCGCAGCCCGCACCATATCAACGACCCCGCCTTCGCCGCCGCGGCGGTCGCCGCCCTGGAAGAGATCCGCCCGACCGAGAGGATGGCCCGTCATGCCGCGCTTTGAGCGAAAGCACCTGCTGGAGAGGTTCCGGGACATGAAGCGGCGGGGCGAGCCGATCGTCGGCGGCGGCGCCGGGACCGGCCTCTCCGCCAAGTGCGAGGAGGCGGGCGGGATCGACCTGATCGTGATCTACAACTCCGGGCGCTACCGCATGGCCGGGCGCGGCTCGCTGTCCGGGCTGATGGCCTACGGCAACGCCAACGAGATCGTCATGGAGATGGCCCGCGAGGTGCTGCCGGTCGTGAGCCGGACCCCGGTCCTGGCCGGGATCAACGGCACCGACCCCTTCTGCCTCTTCGACCACTACCTGGACCAGGTGAGGGCGATCGGCTTCTCGGGGGTCCAGAACTTCCCGACCGTCGGCCTGATCGACGGCAGCTTCCGCGCCAACCTGGAGGAGACCGGCATGTCCTACGGCCAGGAGATCGACCTGATCCGCCTGGCCCGCGAGAAGGACCTCTTCACCACGCCCTACGTCTTCAACGAGGCGGACGCGGCGGCCATGGCCGAGGCCGGCGCCGACATC
>JAKSBE010000249.1 GCA_022361275.1 Kiloniellales bacterium | reverse complement strand
GGTGCCGTGCTCGACCACCACCTGGTCGACCAGGCGTTCCTCGGCCCAGTCGCCGTAGTCGCTGCCGACGCGGGCGGCGAGCTTGTTGCCCTCGCGGCGCAGACCCAGGAGGCGGCGGCTGATGGTCAGGGTCACGCCGTGCCGCTGGAAGCACTGGGCGTAGGCGACGTGGTTGAGGCCGCCGACCTCGGGCGCGAAGAAGCGCTCGGGAGTCACGATCTCCAGGCGGGCGCCGCTCTCGGCGATGCGCTCGGCCGCCTGAAGGCCCGGATGGCCGCCGTTGTCGTCGAAGAGCAGCACCTCCTCCGCCGGCTTGGCGTCGCCGGAGAGGATGTCCCAGGTGCTGACCGCGAGCGCGTTGCCCGCCTCCAAGACCTCGGTGTTGGGCAGGCCGCCGGTGGCCACGACCACCACGTCGGGTTCCTCGGCCAGGACGTCGGCGGCCTCGGCGTAGACGTTGAAGCGCAGCTCGGCCCCCGCCGCCGCGCAGCGCTCGGCCCGCCAGTCGGCGATGCCGATCAACTCGCGCCGGCGCCGGTGCCGGGCCGCCAGGCGGACCTGGCCCCCGGGATCGCCGGCCGCCTCGAAGAGCAGCACGTCGTGGCCGCGCTCGGCCGAGACCCGCGCCGCCTCCAGCCCGGCCGGGCCGGCGCCGACCACCACGACCCGCCGGGCCGGGCCGTCGCCGCGGGCGATGACGTGCGGCATGGTCGCCTCGCGGCCGGTCGCCGGGTTGTGGATGCAGAGCGCCTCGTGGCCCTCGTAGATCCGGTCGAGGCAGTAGGTCGCGCCGACGCAGGGCCGGATCTCCGCCTCGCGTCCCGCCATGACCTTGAGCGCGATGTGCGGCTCGGCGATGTGGGCGCGGGTCATGCCGACCATGTCCAGCTTGCCCTCGGCGACGGCGTGGCGGGCGGTGGCCACGTCGTTGATGCGCGCGGCATGGAACACCGGGAACTTCGTCTCGGCCCGGACCTCGCCGGCGAAGTCGAGGTGCGGCGCCGAGGCCATGCCCTGCACCGGGATCACCTTGGCCAGCGCGGCGTCGGTCTCGATGTGGCCGCGGATGACGTTGAGGAAGTCGACCTGCCCGCCGGCGACCAGGCGCTGGGCGATCTCCACGCCCTCCTCCCGGCTCAGGCCCTTGTCCCAGTCCTCGTCGGCGACCATGCGGATGCCGACGATGAAGTCCGGCCCGACCTGCCGGCGGATCTCCTCCAGGACCCTGAACGTGAAGCGCAGGCGGTTGTCCAGGCTGCCGCCCCAGTCGTCGCTCCGCCGATTGGTGGCCGGCGACCAGAAGCCGTCCATCAGGTGGCCGTAGGACTCCAGCTCGATGCCGTCCAGGCCCGCCGCCTGCATGCGCTGGGCCGTCGCGCCATAGCCCTTGATGATCCGCTCCAGATCCCAGTCCTCCGCCTCCTTGGGAAAGGCCCGGTGGGCCGGCTCGCGCAGCGGCGAGGGCGCCAGCACCGGCAGCCAGTCGGAGTGGTTCCAGTTGGTGCGCCGGCCCAGGTGGGTGATCTGGATCATCACCGCGGCACCTTCCGCGTGGCAGTCGTCGGCCAGGCGCCTCAGCCAGGGCACGATCTCGTCCCTGTAGCCGTGCAGGTTGCCGAAGGCGGCCGGGGAGTCCTCGGCGACCAGGGCCGAGCCCGCGGTCATGGTCAGCGCGATGCCGCCCTTGGCCTTCTCCAGGTGGTAGAGGCGGTAGCGGTCCTTGGGCAGGCCGTCCTCGGAATAGGCCGGCTCGTGCGCCGTCGACATGATCCGGTTGCGCAGGGTCAGGTGCTTGAGCCGGTAGGGCTGCAGGAGGGGGTCCTTAGAGGTCATGCGCGCCTCCGATGACTTGAGCCCAGCCCGCGAAGGCGGAGGACTCACCCCCACCCCGGCCCTCCCCCGTCAAGGGGGAGGGCGTGAGCGATTGGCGTAACCCGCACTTCCCTCCCCCCTCGTGGGGGAGGGCTAGGGTGGGGGGTATCAGCCCAACAAGCGCGCCAAAGATCATCAGACAAGTCCCCACCTAAAGCCGCATCCCCAGCTCGCGGCCTTCGTAGATTGCCATGACCGCGAGGCGGGGCGACACGCAGTCGCCGATGCTGTGGATCTCCTTGCCGCTTTCGGCCAAGGCCTCGGCCAGCCAGGTCTGGGAGACGTTGGTGGTCGCCAGCACCAGGGCCTCGGCCGCGATCCGCCGGGTCGCGCCGTCGCGCAGGTCGAGGACCTCGGCCGAGGCGCCGTGCCATGCCATGATCGCGGCGTCGGTCACGCTCTCGACCCCCAGCACCTTGAGCTTGCGGCGCAGCGGCCAGTCGCGAGCAGACCCCGCCCTTCTCGATGCCGGGCAGGGCCTCGATCAGCGGGCCGAAGGGCGAAAACGCGACGACGGCGTCGGCGTCGATGATCCGCATGGCGGCGTGCCGTCAGTGCCACATGTCGGGCATCTCGCCCTTGCGCCGGGCGATGAAGGCCTTCAACGCCTCGTCGACGCCGGGATCGATGGCCGGCGCCTCGTAGTCCGCCAGCAGCGCGCGCCAGCGTTCGCTGGCACGCTGCAGGGAATCCTTCTCGCCCTCGTCGCGCCACTGCTCGAAGGACTTGCAGTCGGCCAGCGGCGGCTCGTAGTAGGCGGTCTCGTAGTTGGCCAGGGTGTGCGCCGTCCCGAGGAAGTGCGCGCCGGGCCCGGTCTCCCGGAAGGCGTCCAT
>JAKSBE010000006.1 GCA_022361275.1 Kiloniellales bacterium | reverse complement strand
CTCGTTGAAGAAGCCGGTCGCCTTGTCCGCGAAGGTGCTGGCGACCAGGACCACCAGGCTGCCGCCTTCGGCCGGCAGGGCCAGCAGCACGAACTGCAGAGCCTCGTAGGTGTGCCCGACGTAGTACTCGCGCATGGCGAAGATGGTGTAGCCCGCGCCGCCGGCGACGACCTGGTGGGCCAGGATATGGTTGGGCCGGCCGCCGATCTCGCGCCTGATCCAATAGTGGCCGTGGGCGACGTCGGGGCGCTTGGCCCGCGGATAGCCGGCGAGCGCGGCGGCGAAGTCCGGGAAGTGGCGCAGCAGGGACAGGTTCGCCGGCGTCGACACGGCGGCGAGGCCGGTTTCCGGGCGCAGGGTCGCGCCGTTGCGCCGGTAGGGCGCGATGGCCGCCAGGCCGTCCGCGCGGTAGGCGGCGTGGCGGGCCAGCAGGAGCTCGCGATAGAGCGCCGGGGCCCCGCCTTCCGGGCCGGCGGCCGCATCGCCGCCGTCCTCACTGCCGCGCCCGGCTGCGATGCGCGCGGCCTCGGCCGCCGAGAAATTGAAGTCGTCGCCGCCCCGATAGTCCCGCAGGCGCCGGGCCTCTGCCGCATCGAAGGCCTGCGCCGGCCAGGCCGCGGCCCCGGCCTCCAGGGCCCCGGCCGCGACGATATTGGGATCCCGGACCAGGTTCCGGCCGGTCAGAGCGTCGAAGTGCAGGGCCTCGACCGGGACCGCCAGACGCATGGCGACCGCCGCGCTGATGTGGTCCGCGCGCAGGGTCCGCTGGTCGCGCGTCACGATGTCGCCGCGCATCACGGCACCGCGTTCCTCCGCCGTGAAGCCCAGCAGCGCGAAGAGCTCGTCGGTCGACGGCGGCGCGGCCGCCCGGGCGCCTTCCGCCGCCGCGCAAAAGAGGCCCAGCAGGCACAAGGCCGTCAGGAAAGCCATCTTTCGGGACCTTGCTTCGCCCCGCTTCGTCCGGCGCAACGCCAATCTCCCAAGTCCCCCACGCCAAGCCCTTGTGCGGGCGCATCGCCCCAGCCTCCTATTCACTAGCGTCATTTCCGCCGCGTGCGAAGTGGCGATCTTTGGACCCGGCAGCCCGATCTCTTGGCCCGGCTCTCAGGCCGCGCGGCGGTCCGCCGGCTTCCTGTCCCCACAACGCGAAAGGCCCCCCGGCATCGGCCGGGGGGGCCCCCTCGGTCTCGGCTTGTCTTGGGATGCTCAGGCGGCCTGCTCCTGCACCTGCCGGATCGGCAGCCAGAAGCGGACCTGGGTTCCGGTTCCGATGATGCTGGAGATGTCGATCCCGCCGCCGTGCTGCTCCATGATCTGCTTCACGGTCGGCAGGCCGAGGCCGACCCCGAAGCTCTTGGTGCTGAACAGCGGCTCGAAGATCTTCGCCAGGGTTTCATCCGGGATGCCCGGGCCGTTGTCGGCGAAGATCACCTCGACCGCCTGACCGTTGGTCCGGCTGGTGATGTTGAGCAGCGGCGGGCGATCCATCTCGCCGTTCTCGGTCGCCTCCACCATGGCCTCGCAGGCGTTGTTGAAGACGTTGACGATGACCCGGCGCAGGCGCTCGTGATCGAAGGCCGTGGTCAGGTCGCCGAGGCCCAGGTGCTTCTGCAGGGTCACGCTCTCCGGCAGGCTCTGCTCGCCGACGGTGAAGTCCAGCCAGTCGTCGAAACGGGCGTTCTCCAGCGCCAGCGGGGTCGAGCGGGTGAAGTCGAGCAGCTCGTTGATGATGTTGTCGCAGCGCGTGATGCTGCGGTCGGCGCGCTCCAGCGCCGGCTCGACGCCCAGCTCGTGGCCCATGACCTTGCCGCGGACCAGGTAGATCGCGGTCCGGATCGCGCCCAGCGGGTTGCGCAGCTCGTGGCTCACCGTCGCGGTCAGCTGACCCAGGGCGGCCAAGCGCTCCTGGCGGACCAGGTCGTGCTGGGCCTGCTGCAGCTCGTTGGTGCGCTCCTCGACGCGGCGCTCGAGGTCGGTGTTGAGCTCCTTGACCTCTTCGTTGGCGCGCTGCAGCTCGGCGGTACGCTCCTGGACGCGCTGTTCCAGGCTTTCGTTCAGCTTGGTCATGCGCTCGTTCAGGCGGTAGAGCTGGTCGTTGGCCTTGGTCATCTGCATGGTGCGCTCTTCGACGCGGCGCTCCAGCTCCTCGTTGAGGCGCTTCATGCCGTCGGCCGCCTCGCGGGCGATCTCGTTGGCGTGCTCCAGCTCGGAGGTCCGCTCCTGGACGCGGCCTTCCAGCTCCTCGTTGAGGCGCAGAACCTCCTTCTCGGCGCGCGACATCGATTCGTGCGCGCGCTTCATGGTCTGAAGCTGGCGGTTCCGGTCGCGGACGTTGCTGTAGAGGATGAAGGCGACCATCACGGCGATCAGCAGGATCAGGCCGAGCGCGGTGGGGAGCGCCTCTTCGGTGAACTGCTCGTTCAGATAGTCGGCGGTCGCGGTCGAGTCGACGTAGACCTCGATGGCGCCGGCGAAGCGGCCGTTCTTCATGACCGGGACGTAGGCTTCGACGACGTAGGGGAGCTTGGAGCCGTAGCGCTCCTTCAGCTCGCGGAACTCTTGCTGCTCCGCCTTGGCGAAGGTGCGGCCTTGCCGAACTTCTGCGGTGAAGTAGGGCGTGGTGTTCTTGGTGCCCAGATCCTCGAAGCGGGAAGCGACGACGATGATGCCGTCCTGGTTGAAGAACTTGTAGCGGAACACGCCACCGGCCGTTGCGATGGCCGCGATCAGCGCCTGGTCCTCCTGGGAAATCGTGCCGTACTGGAAGGTGGCGTCGGCGTCGCTGAGGTTCTCGTTGACCACCTGGCCCCAGCGAACCGCCTGCTGTGTGGCCAATTCCCGAAGCATCTGGTTGGAGAAGAACTGCAAGCCATACCAGACGGTCGCCACCGCGCCGACCAAGATGACAAAGAGCGCAAAGCCTAGACCGAAGTCCCTTCTATTCATGCCGAACATCGAGGCATATCCCCTATCAAATCGCGACCGGCGTCGTGCGCCGCCATCCAGGCGTCACCGCCAAGCCGCGCCGCATCCTGCAGACTTTCCGCCAGCCTGTGGCAGCCGGCACTTCGTCCGGGGAGATATACACGCGAACTAGTAAAGCGAGAGTTAAGTTAACTGACGGTCTGCAATTGAAATACAATCGAACTGTTGGGCTTTTATTAGTATTGAGTGCAATATAAAGCGGATTTCGTGTATTTTACCTGATTTCCCGGGGGCGAGAGACCTGCCTGCGCCGGGTTCGGGCCGCCATCGCCGAGGCCTTCGGCCTCAGCAGTCCTCCTTGCAGTCGGCCGAACACTCCGGCGCCTTGCCGGTGGTCGCCTCCAGGTCGTCCTTCAGCACGCGCAGGCAGCCCGATGACTTGAAATGAACGCAGACGCTGATGCCGTTGTCCTTGCAGACGCGGCCAAGCTCGCCCTTCGAGCCTTCGCTCTTGAACCTCACGACGTCGCCGACGTTGACCGACATTCGCTCGAACCTCTTCGCGCGTTATTCTTTAGCTGGGGTCCATCCTGGACGAGAGCCCTGTAGCGTGGCCGCAACCTAGCGCTCAGAACCCTAACGAGATGCAAATCTGCATGCAGTTTGTCGTATTTTTTGGGAGATATTCAGTCTTTCGCCTGACAAGACAAAAGCGCGAGACCTCGTTCGGGTCAAGTCAAAGAGCGCTTCGGGCCGAAAGCCTTGCCTAAAGCGGCGCCTTCTCCCGGCTTTCCGGGCGCCGGGCGCATGGAGTGCGACGCCGCCGGATCGATCTTGACGAATCCGGTCCGGCCGCGGGTCCGCGCGCCGTACTTGCCCGCTGCGGTCGATTCAGGCTCTGGCCTGACGGCCTCCTACACCTCGTTCAAGTTATCCCGCTTTAAGGGGCATGTAACATGCAGCTTTTACCTGAACACCATGCGCCATTGGTGGTTTTCAGAGCCGTCTTCGGCTGAGATTGTGGCTGAAATCCTCGGTGATTTAAGATCCGGTTAAGTACACTTGGATAGTCTCGGCGCCCTCGCCAGGGAAAGGTCCGGAGACTCAGGACTTCATTACTAGATGCCCTGGTATTCATAATCCAATCCGGAGACGGAAACATGAAAGGCAAACATATCGCCATCGTGCTGGGGGGCCTCGCGATCGGCGCGGTTGCCATTGGCGGCGGCTATACCTTCCTGATGGGCAAGGGCGGCGGCAAGCGCGTGCTGTTCATCGATTCCTACCATGCGGGCTACGCCTGGAGCGACGGCATCACGGTGGGGGTCAAGGAGGTCTTCGCCGACAGCGGCGTCGAGCTCAGGGTCCATCGCATGGATACCAAGCGCAACAATTCGGAAGACTTCAAGAAGCAGGCGGCCTTGGAGGCCAAGGCCGCGATCGAGGCGTTCAAGCCCGACGTGGTCATCGCGGCCGACGACAACGCGCAGAAGTATCTGATCGTGCCCTATTACCGGGGCGGCGACCTGCCCGTCGTCTTTGCCGGCGTCAACTGGGACGCCAGCCCCTACGGCTACCCGGCCAGCAACGTCACCGGCATGGTCGAAGTCTCGCGGCCGGACGAACTGGTCAACATCCTGCGCACCCTCTCGGGCGGCGTGAGCATCGGCTCCCTGACCGGCGACACCACGACTTCCCGCAAGGAGCACGCTTACTACGCCGACCAGATGAACTTCAACTTCGACAAGTCTTCCTACGTGAAGACCTTCGACCAGTGGAAGCAGGAGTTCGTGCGGCTGCAGGACGAAGTCGACATGCTGTTCATGTACAACAACGCCGGCATCGAAGGCTGGGATGACGACGAGGCGGCCCGCTTCGTCCGCCAGAACGCGCGGATTCCCAGCGGCTCGGTGCAGCCCTGGATGGCGCCCTACGTCCTGATCGCCTACACCAAGAACGCCCAGGAGCAGGGCGAGTGGGCCGCCCAGGCGGCGCTGCAGATCCTGAACGGCGCCTCGCCGTCCGCGATCCCGATGGCCACGAACAAGCGCGGCAACATGATCATCAACTCGCAGCTTGCCCAGCGGCTTCAAATGGAGATCCCGGCCAGCTTGCTGAACTCGGCGGACGACGTTCTCTAGTGTGATGGCTCTTGTGATGCTTCCGAAGTTCGGCACATGAAATGTGCCGAACTTCGGAAGCTGAAGCGCGCCGGCTTCAACGGGCTAATGTCCGAGCTATGCTGCAAAACCCGCCCCGGGCGGTCCTGGGGCAGGGTTTCGCCTTTCCGGGCGCCGGCACCGGACTTGACCGCGACGGTGTCTTGAAGTGAAGACTCTTTACCTACCCGTAATTAACGGTGGCGCAAGAAATACCGACTAAAATCGCATCTAATCCTCAGGTCGATTGCAATCCCACCCGGAGTGGAAACGACGACCTTGCCCAAACGGTTTTACCCCGAACGGTTTTGCAATGAGTGCCATGAAACATCACCTCCGAGCCGCTGTCGCGTCCGTTCTCTTCGTGCTCGCGACACCGACCGCTGAGGCGAACGATCTGACCTGGGCCGGCTGCGAAGGCTGGACGCCCGGTCTCGCCGAAGGCCTGGCCGCCGCCTACAGCGCGCAGAGCGGGGCCTCGGTCGGCATGCTGGGCGGCGGTTCGGCCCAGGGCATTCGCGACGTCGCAGCCGGCCGGGCCGAGGTGGGCTGCAGCACGCGGCACAAGATCTCCGATCCCGACGAGCGGGGCGCCAAGCTGGTGACCATCGGCTGGGATTCCCTGGTGGTCATCACCCATCCCTCGAACCCGGTCAGCCGGATCTCGAAGAGCGATCTTCAGGCGGTGCTGGAGGGCAAGATCACCCGCTGGAACGCCCTCGGCGGGCCGGACCTGCCCATCGAGGTCGTGGTCAGGGCAGACCCGGAGTCCGGGGTCGGCCTGCTTCTGCGCTCGATCCTCTTCGCCGATGCGGAGCACATCTTCACCGACCGCTTCGCCTCGAAGCCGAGTTCCGCCGCCGTCGAGGCGGAAGTGGAGCGCAACCCCGCGGCCCTGGCCGTGACCTTGGGCGGCCGGGCGGCGAGCCGGCAGGTGAAGGCCTTGGGCCTGGGCAACGTCATTTCCAGCTACGACTCGATCGCGTCGGGCGACTATCCGCTGGTCATCCCGATGTATGTCGTCGTGGCGAAGCGGGCCAGCGACAGCGTCATGGACCTGGTCAAGCTGGTCAAGGGCAACGCCGGCCAGCAGGTGATCAAGGCCAGGGGCGTGGTCACCATGAAGGACGGCAAGGACCTCTTCGCCCGCTACCAGAAGAGCATCGCCGAGGCCCGCCGGAACGCCAGCGAGTAGCCACCGGACGGCGCCGCCGGGGAGCGGTGCCGCCCGCGCCTTCCGCAGCAATCGGCGAGCCCCAAGGCATAGACGTGGATTCTGTGACACAGCGGCGTCGCGCCGGACGTCTTGGCGCGCCGTCCTGCGTCCGGCCTGTCTCGGCGCCCGGCCTGTCTTGCCTCTGTGCGCATGGTCTCAAGACGCGGTCGGATTTTTGGACCGGTCGCCCGTCACAAAAATAATATAAGCTGGGGCAAATTCTAGAAACAAACACACTGAACCCCGCCGAATATTGCGAAGCCACTTTTCTTGCCCAATCATTACAGGAACTTGCGGCGCCTTTGGGGGCGGGGGCCGAAGCCTCCGTCATGACACCCGGATTTCTGGCGCCGCCGGCGTTTGGCGTCACTGGGAGGACTTCGTCGATGCGCAAGCTGGGGCCGATGCGCAAGCTGGGTAAGCTGTCTCTTGTTTGCCTGAGTACCCTCATTCTCGGCGGCTGCGGCATGCGCCTTCAGACCGCCGAGCAAACCCGGCCCCGGGGCAGCGATTTCCAGTCCGGTCTCTACGAGGGCTATCTCGCGCTCGCCCGCGGCGAGTTTGCGGAAGGCGACTATCTCGATTCCGATTCCTTCGCCGAGCGGGCGATCACCTCGGCCAGGGGCGATCTCGTCCTGCCCGAAGCGCTCGAGGCGCGGCGGCTGCCGGCTCAGGAGGCCGGCCGCCTGGCCGAAGCGCGCGCGCGCCTGATCAAGGCACTCGACGGCGGTGCCCGCGCGCGTGACCCGGAGGCCGCCGCACAGGGCCAGACGCTCTTCGATTGCTGGATGCAGGAACAGGAGGAATCTCTCGAATCGGTGGACATCGAGGCCTGCAGGGAGGCGTTCTATCGGGTCCTCGCGGCCTTGGAGGCCGCGCCTGCGACCGCACGAGCACCGGCCGCGGATCCGGCTCCGGCAGCCCCGGTCGAGACGGAGCCGTCGGTGACGGTGAGAGCGCTGGACGCGCCTCCCACCCCGGCCGCCGCCGGGCAAGCCGCGTCGCCTCGGAATCCGGGAACCTTCATCGTCTTCTTCGATGTCGACGCTTACGAACTGACCGAAGAGGCCGAGGAGATCCTCTTCGAGGTGGTGCGGGCGGCCAACGAGTCCAGCGCCGCGAAGATCCTGGCCGCCGGCCATACCGACCTGGCGGGTCCGGCCGCGTACAACGAGGACCTCGCCCAGCGCCGGGCCGACGCGGTCGTGCGCTACCTGGTGCAGAGCGGCGTCGACAAGCTGCGCCTGGAAAGCGAGAGCTTCGGCGAGCGTAAGCCCTTGGTCCCGACCGACGAAGACGAGCTTCAATTGCAGAACCGCCGGGTCGAGATCCAGTTCCTGACCGAGCCTGCCGAGTAGCGGCGGCGGGGCTGGGCCCGCCGCCGCTCTGAGCCACCCGTCTCAACTCCGGGCCACCCGCAGACGGTCGCCGCGTCCCTCCGGCCCGGGCGGGGGATGCGCCCGTTCCCACTCGCCGATGTAGTCGCGGGTCAGCGGGACGCTGTCGATCGACTTGGCGACCTGAATCTGCGCGACCATGTGCCCCTGGTAGCGGAAGGCGACCTCGCTGCCGGCCAGGTAGAACTCCCACATGCGGCAGAAGCGGTCGTCGTAGAGTCCGGCCGCCGCCTCCCGGTTCTCGAGGAAGCGCTGCCGCCAGCAGCGCAGCGTCTCGGCGTAGTGCAGACGCAGAACCTCGATGTCGGTCACCCACAGCCCGGCGGCTTCGACCGCCGGCAGGATTTCGGACAGCGAGGGCGTGTAGCCGCCCGGGAAGATGTAGCGCTGCAGCCAGGGATTGGTCGGACAAGGCGGATCGCGCTGGGCGATGGTATGGATCAGGGCGACGCCGTCGTCGCTCAACAGATCGGCGACCTTGCGGAAGAAGCCCGGATAGTTGGGCAGGCCGACGTGCTCGAACATGCCGACCGAGACGATCCGGTCGAAGCGTCCGCGCTGCTGCCGGTAGTCGCGCAGCGCGAAGTGGACCTGCCGGTCCAGGCCCCGGTGCTCCGCCCGGGCCCGGGCATGGGCCAGCTGCTCCCTCGACAGGGTGATGCCGGTCACCCGCGCTTGCCCGGCCTCTGCCAGATAGAGCGCGAGGCCGCCCCAGCCCGAGCCGATGTCCAGGACCTCCTGTCCCGGTTTGAGCAGCAGCTTGGCGGCGATGTGCCGCTTCTTGGCGAGCTGCGCCCGCTCGATGTCCGATCCGGGCTCGGGGAAGTAGGCGCAGGAATACTGCCGGTCGCTGTCGAGGAAGAGGTCGTAGAGCGCTCCGGACAGGTCGTAGTGATGGGCGACGTTGCGCCGCGCCCGGTCCAGACCGTTGATCTGAGAGATGCGGCGCCGCAGCAGCCTGAGCCATTCCTGCAGCCGGTCGAGCCAGCCGGCGGTGCTGCTCCCGAGGCTGCGGGTCAGGAGCGCAAGCAGGTCATAGATGCGGCCGTCCTCGACGGTCAGGCTACCGTCCATGTAGGCCTCGCCCAGGCGGAGCCGCGGGTTCAGAAGCAGACGGCGATTGAGGGCCCGGTCATGAAGACGGACGCGGACCTGCGGGCCGGTGCCTGGATCACCTATGCGGTGCGCCCCGCCCCGGGCGTCGTAGAGGATCAGCTCGCCCGCCGTGATGATTCGACGGAGGAATCGCGCGATGAGCATGGGCCGTCTCCCTTTCTCACCTGTGCTTCGGCCCCGCGGCCCGGCGGACCGTGCAGCGGCTAGTCTAATGCCAAGTCCGCCGTCTTGGCAGCTAGACCTTTGGTACAAAGGCAAGTTTCCGCCAATTGGCCTATCAATTGATCCGGCTCAAGGCGGCACGACCCTGATCTGCGTCAAGATCGCTCCGGATGACCGTTCAGCGGAGGGCATGCGAGGTGTCGGCCATCATCGATCTGCTGCGGCAAGAGCACAGGAGCCAGGCGCGATTGCTGAAGGCCCTGGAGCATCAGCTCGCGGTCTTCGATCGCGGCGAAACGCCGGACTACGAGGTCTTCGGCGGGGTCCTCGACTATTGCCGGACCTACGCCGACCGCTATCACCATCCCAAGGAAGACCTGGTCTTCGACCGCCTGCGCCTGCGGGATCCGGCGGCGGCGGAGGCCTTCGGCGATCTGGCGGGGGAACACGTCGCCCTGGCCGAACTGACCGGCCGTCTGGCCGCAGCGGTGTCGGACGTGCTGGCCGAGGCGGAGATCCCGCGCGTCCGCTTCCATTCCCTGGCGCGGGACTTCCTCGAACACTACCGGGCGCATATGCGCAAGGAGGAAGAGATCTTCTTTCCGGCGGCTCTCAAGGCCTTGACGGAAGAGGACTGGAAGGAGCTGGACGGCCGGGTCACCAGCCCCGCGGATCCGCTCTTCGAGGGCGCGGCGGAGGAGCGCTTCGGCCCGCTGCGGAAGCACCTCCTGGCCTGGGACGCCGAGACCAAGGCCGCCGAGGGTTAAGGCAGCTTCCGACAGGCGGCACGCCTGCCGGAAGCTGCGAAAGCGCACCCGGCCCTTCGGCGTTACTGGCCCTTCGGCGTTACTGGGGCGTCACTGGCTGCCGTCGTGCGAATCGACGCCGCCGCTTGCCGATGTGGCCGGCTTCCTCGGCGGCAGCTGGCCGATCGCGCTGTTGGCCCTGTCCATCACGCGGAATGTTTTCTGCCCGAGCACCTGGCCGGCTTCGCTGACGATCTGCACGTCCCAGAGCCCCGGCTGCAGGTTGACGCTGCTCCAGATCCGCCACGACGGCGAGGTGCCGACGTTCATGTGGACTGTGGCGTGGTGATGGCTGTCCCGGGTCCAGACGAAGGACACGCTCGTGGGCCCGCCGGGGTTCTTGACCCGGGCGAAGGCGAAGCCGCGCCGGTCGGCGCTGGCAAAGCCGTCCACCGGCTCGGCCGGCTCGCGGTCGATCATGTCCCGGGTCAGGACGAAGTCGCTGAGCTGCGGCATCTCCGCCGCCTGGCCCGGCTGCCAGGCGGCGCCGGCCGCCAGCAAGGCGGCGGCCAGGGTCGGGGTCCAGCCCCCCTGCCGGAGTCCCGTCCCGGGGGCCTTGCGGGACCGAGAGCCCCGCAGACTGCAAAGAATCGATCTCATGCTCGCAATTCCATTCCAGTTGATATCGATCTTGGACGTAGCTGTGCCGCCCTTTCGAGGCGGGCGCGCGTGCGGGCGGCCGGCTAGCTGCCGAGGAAGAGCCAGCCGATCAGCCCGAGGGCCGCGGTCAGGGCGATGAGGTTGCCCGGCGTGAAGGCGGGGAAGCGATGGCGGTCCATCGCCCGGCGTGCGGCGCTGCGACGCTCGCGACCGCCGACCATGGCCAGGTAGAAGCGGCCGATGGGGGTCGGGACGCTGAAGCGGAAGTCGATCGAGTGGTCGTCCCAGGGGTTCTTCTCCGCGGCGGCGCGGATCGCCTGCTCCTGCTCTGCGGAGAGCGATTCACGGACGTCAGGCGCCAGCACGCGCATGAACTGTTCGGCTCTGACTTCACCCATCAACATGCGGATCGTTTCCCTGATCTCGCCCCGATGCCGTCCCCCTGATGCCGTCCCCATTGGTCCAGATGGACCCTGGTGGTGCTCAGCTTTTCGGGTTATGACCGAACGTCTAGCCGATACCCGGTTAAGAACGGGTTTAATGCCGTCCGCGACTCGTCCCGGGACCCCGCTTTGTCACAGCGCGGCATTGTCTTCATCTTGTCCGCGACACTGGTTAATGTGCTTTAAAAATAGGCAGGTGCCTGCGGGGGAGCGAAATCATGGCTGCACGCTCAGAAGAACTTAAAGCCGACCTTCTGGAGCGCATCCTGAAGCGGGTCCGGGATCGTATGGACCCCGAGCGGCGGGCCGCGGTCGAAGCCTTCGTCCGGCAGTTCTACGCCCGGGTTCCACCGGTCGACCTGGCCGACGTCAGTGCCGACGACCTCTACGGCGCGGCGCTGGCAATCTGGGGTTTCGCCCAGAAGCGTCCGGCCAGCGGACCCAAGATCCGGGCCCACAGCCCGCGCCTCGAAGAGCAGGGCTGGCGCTCTTCGCACACGATCGTGGAGATCGTGAACGACGACATGCCCTTCCTCGTCGACTCCGTGAGCGCGGAGCTGAACCGGCTCGACGTCGAGGTCCACCTGATCATCCATCCGATCATGGCCGCTGAGCGCGATGCCAAGGGCCGGCTTCTGGCCTATCACGAGGTCGGAAAGGCGCCGGAGGCTACGCGCCGCGAATCCCTGATGCACATCCAGATCTCCGAGCAGCCGCCCGAGCGCCACGAGGAGATCGAAAAGGGCCTCGGCCGGGTGCTCGCCGACGTCCGGGCGGCGGTCGACGACTGGCGGGAAATGCGCGGCCTCTGCCAGGGCATCATCGCCGAGCTCGAGAAGAGCCCGCCGCCGCTGCCGAAGGAGGAGATCGAAGAGGGCCTGGCCTTCCTCAAGTGGCTCGACGACGACCACTTCACCTACCTCGGCTACCGCGAGTACGT
>JAKSBE010000598.1 GCA_022361275.1 Kiloniellales bacterium | reverse complement strand
GAGGACCTGGGCGAGCGCATCCGCGACGTCCGCCAGGGCCCCGACGGCTTCCTCTACATCCTGACCGAGAGCGGCGACGGCAAGCTGCTCAGGCTCGAACCGGCGGGCTGAGCGGGTGGGGCACCAACGCCCCGGGCACTGAAATCCGACTGTCACCGCCGGACTCGATCCGGCGATCCGTCGAACGAGCGGCACCGTGGATGCTTGGATCGAGTCCGGGCACGACATTCATATCTTGGTGCCAGCCGCCGGGCGCAGCGCGCGCCCATTCACCCCTCGCTGCCGGTGATCAGGCGGGTGCCACGGCGGAAGGTCAGGTAGGCCCAGAACCACTCCAGCATCACCGACATGCGGTTGCGGGTGCCGATCAGGAAGAAGACGTGGACCAGGCCCCAGAACCACCAAGCGATGGCACCCTTGAGGCGGAAGCGGCCGAAGTCGACCACCGCGGCCTGGCGGCCGATGGTGGCCAGGCTGCCCTGGTGCCGGTAGCGGAAGGGCGTCGGCGGTCTGCGCCCGACGATGCGGTTGTGGATCACCCGGGCGGCGTAGGCCCCGCCCTGCTTGGCCGCCGGCGCCAGGCCGGGCACCGGGTTGCCGTTCCAGGCGGTGCTGAGGCAGGTGTCCCCGATGACGAAGACCTCGGGCGCGCCCGGCACCGAGAGGTCCGGCCCGACCACCACCCGGCCGGCCCGGTCGTGCTCGGCACCCAGCCACTTGTGCGCCGGCGAGGCGATGACCCCGGCGCCCCAGACCACGGTGCGCGCCGGGATCCGCTCACCGCCGGCGACCACGCCGGCCTCGTCGATCTCCTCGACCCGGGTGCCGACCCGGATCTCGACTCCGAGGCCTTCGAGCGCCCGCCGGCTGTAGGCGGAGAGGCTCTCGGTGAAGGCGCCCAGGGTCCGCGGCCCGCCCTCGACCAGGACCACCCGGGCCCGTGTCGGGTCGGCGCGGCGGAAGTCGCCGGCCAAGCCGTGGTGGGCCAGTTCGACCAGGGCACCGGCGATCTCGACCCCGGTCGGGCCGCCGCCGATGACCACGAAGGTCAGCCAGGCCGCCCGCTCCTCGGGGTCGTCGCAGTCCTCCGCCCGCTCGAAGGCCAGGAGGATGCGGCGCCGGATCGAGGTCGCGTCGTCGATCTTCTTGAGGCCGGGCGCCAGGGGCTCCCAGGCGTCCTTGCCGAAGTAGCTGTGCCGGGCGCCGGTCGCCAGGATCAGGTAGTCGTAGGGGACCTCGCGCTCACCGATCAGCACCCGGCGCGCGGCACGGTCGACGCCGGTGACCCGGCCGAGCAGCACCCGCACGTTGGCCTGGTCACGGAAGACCGCGCGCACCGGCATGGCGATGTCAGCCGGCGAGAGCCCGGCCGTCGCGACCTGGTAGAGCAGCGGCTGGAAAAGGTGGTAGTTGCGGCGGTCGATCAGGGTCACCCGGCAGGGCGACTGGCGCAAGGCCTTGGCCGCCGACAGGCCGCCGAAGCCGGCGCCGACGATGACCACATGGGGCAGCCGCGGGTCGTCCCAGTCCGGCGGGCTGAAAAGATGCGGATAGCGCGCGGCGATGCGCCCGGCGATCCAGCCGTCGAGGGTGAAATGCCCACCGCCGCGGAAGGCCAGGACGGCGAGCAGCAGGACCGGGCCCGCGACGGCCGGACCGCTCAGCGCCAGCAATGTCAGGCCGGCGGCCAGCGCCGCGATCCGGGTCGCCAGGCCGAGCGCGAGCAGAACGGCGGAGGCCAGCAGGAACCAGAGCAGCGCCGGCCCGACGGCTGCGGGCGGCCAGCCGCCGCGAAGGAAGGCCGTCCAGTCGCCCAGTTCGGGCCGGACGATGGCCAGCAGGATCAGCACCGCGAGCAGGCGCATGAGCAGCAGCAGGACCGGCGCGCCCAACGCCGTGAGTCCCCGCAGCCAGCCGCCGACACGGTCGACGCCCGGCAGGGCGATGCTGCGGGCGCCGGCGGCGAAGGCCCGGTCGAGCGAAAGGGCCGACGCGCCGGCGACGGTCAGCCAGATCAGCAGGGCGATCTCCGCCGCGTGACCGGCGAAGCCGACCGCGGCCGTGACGCAGTACCAGATCGTGACCGCCGCCACCGGCTGGGTCAGGAAGCCGGCGGCGAGCAGAAGCCCCAGCAGCGGCCCCAGCGGCATCATCATCTCGACCGGCAGCAGGCGAAAGCCGAACCACAGGCGGATGGCGAGATCGAGCAGCGGCCAGACCAGGCCCAGCGACAGCGCGGTCAGGCTCTGCGACCAGCGGATGCCGGCGCAGACCAGTGGCGACGGTTCCGCGATGACCGGGGTGGGTCCAGAGCGCGCGCGGTCCATGCTGCCTCCCCGAGACCTGGTCACGAGACTTGGTCGAGCGAGAGCCCGATACGCTAGCATTACGGCCCTGCTCGGGCCATGCGACGGACCGGCAAGCGCCGCGCCCCCTCGCATCCAGCCACCCCTCGCATCCAGCCAAGTGGGTCGGCCACGGCCAAAGGGCGAAACACGTTTTCGATCGCGTTCCTTTCGAAGATGTCACGGCGCCGTGAGTCGTTACGACGCCGCGGCTCGGCTCAGCGGCAAGCGACGGCGGCGACTCTTCCAATGTCGTTCACAGCCTCGACCATGGATCATCGGGTCGAGCCCGGTGATGACAGAGGGAGGTGAAGCTACGCTGATACCGCTGTCGTGCCCGGACTCTATCCGGGCGTCCATGACGGCGCCCGCCGCAGGATGCAGGGTCCGGTCGCGCATCACCGAGTTCGAACCGCCGCCCCTCACCGCTCCGCTTCCGCCTGCCGCGCCGCGGCGAACTCGGCCATGGAGTTGAAGCGGAAGTCGATCTGCGGCATCTCGCCGGGATCCAGGGTGGCGCCGAAGCCCTCCCGGTCGTGGCGGCGGTAGATCCAGCAGGACTTGAGGCCGTGTCGCTTGGCCGGCGCGTGGTCGTGATAGAGGCTCTCCGCCGTGTGCAGAACATCGGCCTTGCCGAGCCCCAGGATGGCGAGCTTCTCCAGCATGTAGTCGAAGTTCCGGTCCGAAGGCTTGTAGGACCCGATGTCCTCGGCGGTGTAGATCGCGTCGAAGTCGACCCCGAGCTTGGCGTTGCTGGCGGCGAAGCTCTCGTTGTCGACGTTGGACAGGATGACCAGCTTGTAGTGCTGCTTGAGCGCGCGCAGCGCTTCGGCACTGTCCGGGAAGGCCGGCCAGTCCTTGACCGACTGGCCGTAGGCGACGCAGTCCGCCCAGGGCAGGGCGACACCCCATTCCTCGGCCAGGCGGCGGCAGACCACGGCCAGGAGGTCGCGGTAGCGCATGCCCGGGGTCTGGCGCTGCTGCGTCGATTCCTGGCGGGCATGGGCCTCCAGGATCTCGTCCCGGCTCAACGGCCGCGCGACCCGCTCGGTCAGCGGCTTGAGCGCGGCGACCATGCCGCTTTCCCAGTCGATCAGGGTGCCGTAGCAGTCGAAGGTCAGGACCTTGAAATCGCTCAATTGCATAGCGGTCTCTCCTCGTTTCGAGGCCCGCTCTACCCCGGATCGGCGCCGCTCGTCTTGACCCGGCCGCTCTCGCTCTTGACCCAGGCTCTCACTGCAGTCTTCGGTAGCGTGCAGGCGTAACCCCCGCCTCGCGCCGCAGGGCCCGCGTCAGGGCGCTCTGCTCGGAGTATCCGCAGTCGAGCGCGATTTCGGCGATCGGCTTCCGGGTCGTGGCGAGCAGGGTCTTGGCCCGGGACAGGCGCAGACGGCCCAGGTAGCGCATCGGCGAACGCCCGTGCCAGGCGGTGAAGAGTCGGTGCAGGGTCGCCGGGCTGACCCCGGCGGCGGCGGCGATCTCGGCCGTCGTGATCGGCGCGGCGTAGTGCCGATGGAGGAACGCGGTGGCCCGCCGCAGCGACCGCGGCGCCCCGCTTCCGGCATCGGAGACCCGATAGGTCAGGCCCTGCAGGATCAGGATCGCCAGGCTCGCGCGGGAGGCGCCGAGCGCAACGGCCGGCTGCGCGCGGGCAAAGAGCAGCAGTCCCCGCAAGCCCTCGTCGAGTGCGAGAAACGGCGCGCCGGCCGCGGCCTCCCAGAGATCGGCCGCCGCCGCGCACCCCCGCCGCGGCACGTCCAGGACCAGGAAGCGGTTTTCGCCGCGGGCGCGGAAGGCGTGCTCCCGCCCCGCCGTGATCACCGCGGCCGTGGCCTCGTCGACGGCCGCGCCGGCGACTTCGGTCTCCATCTCCAGGCAGCCCTCCAGCGGCAGGACGATCTGGTGATAGGGATGGCTGTGGCTCCGCTGCGCCGAGGCGTAGGAGCGCAGGCTCAGCCAACTCTCTGCCGCCGAGGACGACACGACACGCCTCCTCAAGAAGAAATGCATCGTTCCACGTTCGGCCATCCTAGAGCACGCGGGAGCCGCCAAGAAGGGCCGCGGTCAAGACACGAGCCCTGGCGCCAGGCTTCGTATGATGTGATCCTGTCTGCAATCGTCGTTTGCAGAAGGATTCCGGGATGTCCAAGACCGTCACCTACCTCGACCCGCCGGGCGCGCCGGCGCCGCTCGGCCTCTACAGCCACGTCGCCATCGCCGAGCCCGGGCGGCTCGCCTTCATCGCCGGGCAGGTCGCGGTCGACGCCCAGGGCGAGATCGTCGGGCCGCACGACGTCGCCGCACAGACCCCGGTGGTGCTGGACAACATCGGCCTGATCCTGAAGGACCTGGGCGTAGGCTTCTCCGAGGTTCTGGCGCTCACCACCTACATCGTCGGCCCGGAGTCGCGCGAGCCCTGGCTCGCGGCGCGGACCGAGACTTATGGCAGGCTCTTCCCCGAGGGCAGCTACCCGACCAACACGCTGCTGATCATCAGCGGTTTGGCCCGCCCCGAGCTGATGATCGAGGTCTCGGCCGTCGCACGCCTGCCGGCGTGAGGGTCGGGCCGTGAATAGGGAGGAACTGCTGCGCATCGCCTGCGAGGCCCGCGAGACCATCGACAGGTGACCTAATGCTTCGCGGTCACGGTCATGCTCTAGCTTATTGGAGTAGAGCATGATCGGATCGATTCGATCTTGATCTAGGGCGAGACCTCGCCGCCGGCGGTCTGATCGGAGCCTGACGCCTGCTTCAGCCGCGCGACCTCGGCTTCCAGCTCCAGGATACGGGCCTTGAGCCGGCCGATGCCCGGAGCCAAGTCCTCCTCGGTGAAGCGCGGGGTGACGTGCTGGGGGCAGTTGACGTCCCAGGCCTCGACGGCGAGGAGGATCGCCCGCTCGGGCCTGCCGGGATAGTCGGGATCGGCCAGGCGCTCCAGCAGGAAGGGGTCGTCCTCGACCACCCGGGCGCGGCCCCAGATCTTGACCCTGCGCCGGTTGGCGTAGTCGATCAGGAAGAGCTGGACGCGGTCGTTCTCCGAGAGATTCCCGAGCGAGATGTACTGGCGGTTGCCGCCGAAGTCGGCGAAGCCCAGGGTCTTCTCGTCGATCACCCGGAGAAAGCCTGCGGGGCCGCCGCGGTGCTGGATGTAGGGCTGGCCCTTGGCGCTGGCGGTCGCGAGGTAGAAGGAATCGCGCTGGGCGAGGAAGCCGGCGAGGTCGGGCGTGACGGTCGTCTGCCAGCCGCCCTTCTCCTCCATACGGGCGTAGCCGGCGCGCGAGCCCAGCTTCTCCTGCATCGCCTTCACGGCGGGCGTGAAGGCGACGTCGCTGCTGTAGGTCCGGGTCATGATCACGCGCTCTCCGCGCAGTCCCCGGCCGGGCGCGCGCGGCCCCGTACCTGGCCGTAGTTCTGGTAGCTGCCGAGCAGGGCGAGCAGCGCCGCGGTCTCGGCCGCAGCCTCGTCGCGCTGGGATTTCGAATCGACTGTCTGCATGATCCTTGGCTCCCGGCCGCGCCGCCGTCCGCCGGGTCCGGACGGCGGCAACGGCAGTCTAGCTCAAGCCGCCTGGGGCGCGGAGACTACCACGACCGGGAAGTCGACCTCGGTCCGGGCGACGTGGTTGAAGTAGTTGGTAAAGATGTTCAGCGCGACCGTCGCGACGATCTCGCCGACGGTGGCGTCGTCGGCCCCGGCGGCGCGAACCGCGTCGAGGTCGTCGTCACCGACCCAGCCTTTCTTCTCGACCAGGGCGGTGGCGAAGGCGAGGATGGCGGCGGTCTTCGGATCCTCGGCCTCGCCCGCGAGGTTGCGGGTCGCCTCGGCCTCGCTCAGGCCCAGGCCCTTGCCGATCGCGGTGTGGGCAGAAGCGCAGTATTCGCAGGCGTTGGCGCCGGCCACGGCGAGGGCGATCTGCTCGCGCTCCCGGGGGCTCAGGCCCGCGCCGCCGAGGCTCTGGCTGAAGCCCAGGTAGCTCTCCAGTACCGCCGGCGAGGCGGCCATGGTGCGGAAGAGGTTGGGCACCATGCCCAGCTTGTTCTGGACGCCGTCCAGCAGGGTCTTGGCCTTGCCTTCGGCGGCGGCGGGGTCGATGGGGGTCAGACGCGGCATGGGGTGTCTCCTTTGTCTCTCTGTCGTTTGATCCGGGAGGACGGCGAGACCGCTCGGCTCTCGTCCTCACGAACCCTAAATATACAGACCTGTCTGTATTTCAAGAGGCCCTCGGTTGATTTCCGGCCCGACGCCGCGCATCTAAGGAAGATGATGGCCCCGAGGAACAGCCGCAGCCCGCTTCATTGGGCAGACCGTCCTGTCCAGCCACGGGAGGACCGGCCATGACCGCGACCCGCCGCGACCACCTGGTCGACACGGCGGCCAGGCTCTTCGCCCAGAACGGCTTCCACGCCACCGGCATCGACCGCATCCTGGCCGAGGCCGGGGTCGCCAAGATGACCCTCTACAAGCACTTCAGGTCCAAGGACGAGCTGATCCTGGCCGCCCTCCGGCGCCGCGACGAGGCGTTCCGCAACTGGTTCCGGCGCAAGGTCGAGGCCGGGGCGGAAACGCCCCGTGCCCGGCTCCTGGCGGTCTTCGACGTCCTTTCGGAGTGGTTCGAGCAGCCGGACTTCGCCGGCTGCACCTTCGTCGCCGCGGCCGCCGAGTTCCATCCCGCCGAGAACCCGATCCACGCCGCGGCGGCCGAGCACAAGCGCCTGCTGCTGGCCTACCTCCGCGACCTGGCCGCCGGGGCCGGCGCCCGCGATCCGGAGGTCCTGGCCCAGGAAATCTGCCTCCTGATGGAAGGCGCCACCGCCCTCGCCCACGTCTGCGGCGAAAAGAACCTCACCGCCGCCCGCCACGCCGCCACGCTGCTGATCGACGAGGCGCTTGCAGGCTAACGCTGCGGCCCGGCACCCACTTCCGCGAGGGAAGGAACCCGCGGAGGCGCTGGTGCTTTCGTCCGGACCTGCTGTTTGAGCGAGAGCTGTTTGAGCTAGACTGGCCCGGAGACGTTGGAGCCGGGAGCCCTTCCATGACCCTCGCCCTGACCGAGGCCGAGCGGGAAACCGCGCGGCGCGACGACGCCACCGGCCTGGCGCTGCGGGTGGTGGCGGAGGCGGCGCGCCTGCTCGGCGCCGAGCGGCTGCTCCCGATCGCCTCGGCGCACATCGACGGCTGCCTCTACCACGGCGATTCCGGGGTCGCCTTCGCCGAGCACCTGGTTGCGGGCGGCGGCCGGGTGGCGGTGCCGAGCACGCTCAACGTCGGCGCCCTCGACCTGCTGCATCCGGACAGGGTGCAGACGGCGCCGGCACGGCGGTCCATGGCGCGGCGCCTGATGGCGGCCTACACCGCGCTCGGCTGCCGGCCGACCTGGACCTGCGCGCCCTACCAGGCCGGACACCGGCCCGCCGCGGGGGAGGACGTCGCCTGGGGCGAAAGCAACGCCGTGGTCTTCTGCAACTCGGTCCTGGGCGCGCGCACCAACCGCTGCGGCGACTTCCTCGACATCTGCTGCGCCCTGGTCGGCCGGGCGCCGGATTGCGGCCTGCACCGGCCGGAGAACCGCCGGGCCACGGTGCTGGTCGAGACAGGGGGTCTGTCGGCGGCCCTCAGGGACAGCGAGGTCTTCTATCCGGTGCTGGGCGCCTGGCTGGGCGCGGCGGCCGGCGGCGCCGTCCCGGTGATCGACGGCCTGCCCAAGGGCCTGAGCGAGGACCGGCTCAAGGCCCTGGGCGCGGCCGCGGCCTCGACCGGCGCAGTCGGCCTGTTCCACGTCGCCGGCGTGACTCCGGAGGCGCCGAGCGCCGAGGCCGCCTTGGGCGGCCGGGCCCCGGAGCGGCGGATCGCGCTCACGCCGGAGGCCCTGCGCCGGGCCCGCGACCGGCTCTCGACCTCGGTCGCCGAGACGGTCGACGCCATCGCCCTGGGTTCGCCGCATTTCTCCTACGAGGAGTTCGCTCGCCTGGAAGCCGCCTTGAAAGGACGGGAGATCAGGCTGCCCTTCTACGTCTGCAGCGGCCGTCACGCGGTCGAGCGCCTAGAGGCCGAAGGCCGGCTGCGGCCACTCGAGGCGGCCGGCGTCACGCTGGTCACCGACACCTGCGTGGTGGTGACGCCAATCCTGCCCCGCGACGGCGGCGTGCTGATGACCAACTCCGGCAAGTTCGCCCACTACGCGCCGGGCACCATCGGCTACGGCGTGGTCTACGGCAGCCTGGAGGACTGCGTCGCCACCGCCGCCAGCGGCCGGGTCAGGCGCGACGAGGCGCTGTGGCGGTGACGCAAGGCAGAGTTCAGGGCGCAGTCCTGCTGCCCGGCAGCGCCACGGGCGCGGTCCTCAAGCTCGAGCGGCCGATCAGCTTCTGGGGCGGCGTCGATCCGGAGAGCGGCCGCATCACCGACCCGCGCCATCCGCAGCACGACCAGTCCGTGGCCGGCCGGGTCCTGGTGATCCCCGAGACCATCGGCTCCTCCTCCGGCTCCGCCGTCATGCTGGAGCTGATCGCCCGGGGCCGGGCGCCGGCGGCGCTGGTCCTGGGCAAGCCCGACGCGATCCTGATCCTTGGGGTCGTGGTCGCCCGGGAGATGGGCTACCGCGATCCGCCGCCGGTTCTCCTGCTGCCGCCGCGGGACCAGGCGGCCCTGGTCACCGGGCGGGCCGCCCGGATCGGACCGGCGGGATCGATCGAGACCGGCGCCGAGACGGCCGGATCCGCGTGATCTCGACGCGGCGGCAGCGCGCGAAAGAGCATGGAACCCGCAAAGCATCGTAGTCCGCGCCGAGGCCCGCCAAACGATCAGCCACCGCCTGTGCCTCCCTCCTGCCAAGCCCATCGCACCAATCGGGATCGGGACGCCGGGGAGATTTGCGGGCTAGCCCTCGTCGAAGCTGAGTTCGATCCCGTTGCCGGTCTCCGGACCGAGCAGCACCGAGTTGCCCTCGTCCTCGAAGGGAATCCCCGCTTCCGAAAGGCAGGCCCGGACCGCCGCCACGTCACCGACCTCGATGCCCAGATGGGCGATGAAAGGCGGGTCGGCGGGCACTTCGAAGTCCAGGACGTCCGGCCGCAGGAACTGGAGCGGGACGCCGGCGAACAGCAGGTCCGCCGCTTCCGGCTTGGCGAGGAAGACGTCGACGTCCCGGCCCCAGATCTCGGCATAGGCCCGGGCCGTGGCCTCGGGATCCTCGACCGCGATCGTGGCCCGCCGAAGGCCCAGCGCGGTATTCGGGTGTGCCGTCCACTGCGGCTGCCAGACCAGATCGCGGCTCAGGTGCTGGCAGAGAAAGGCCTTGAGGCCCGGGGTCGCTTCCGGCGTCAGGTGGACCAGGCTGAAGGCCGGCAGCACGTCGCCTTGGGGCAGCTCCAGGATCCGCTTCAAGTCCTTGGGGCCATCGACGGTGATGCCTCGGGCGGTCAGTTCGGCCGCCGCCGCCAACGCGTCGTCGGTCGCGAAGGCCAGGCCCAGGGCACCCTCGCCCCGCTCCAGAAAGCGGTCGAGGTCGTTGGTGAACTGGCCCGGGTCGACGATACCCAGCAGCTCTATGTAGTCGCGCCGCAGCATGATGCAGTAGTTGGCGGTGCCCCAGCCGATGTGCCGGCCGCGCGGCGTCACGGTGAAGCCGAACCGCGTCCAGGTCTCGCGGGCGGACTCCAGATCGCGCACGCCGATCAGCGCATGGTCGATCCCGATGATGGGGTCTCGGCTCACGATCGGGGGCTAACGCAGCGCCGAGGCGATGTTGCCGCCGTCGACGTTGACGACGGCGGCCGTGGTCTTGTCCGCGAGGGCAAGATCGACGAAGACCCGGGCGACGTCGTCGGCGTGGACCTCGCGATGCAAGAGGTTGTCGCGCAAGAGCTCCTCCGTGCTGACGCCGCGGGCCAAGGCCCGCCTGGCGATGGTTTCTTCGGTCAGGACCCCGCTGCGGACTCCCTCGGCGCTGACCGCGTTGGCCCGGATGCCGTCGACACCGTAGTCGACCGCGAACTGCCGGACCAGGGCCAGGGTCGCCGCGTTGGGCAGGCCATAGGGACCGGCCCCGGCGCTGGGGCTGATCGCTTGGCGGGAGGTGTTGAACAGCAGCGCGCCGCCGGTGCCCTGCTGCAGCATGATGCCGACCGCCGCCCTGGCCGCCCGGTAGTGGGCGAAGAAGTTCAGTTCGAAGGACTGCCTGAGCTCGGCCTCCTCGACCTCGCCGATGCGGCCCTGCCAGGTCTTGCCGGCGTTGGAGACCAGGATGTCGAGGCCGCCGAAGGTCTCGCAGACCCGCTCGAAAGCCTGTGCCAGGGCCGTCTCGTCGGTTACGTCGCAGCGGATCGCGAGGGCGCGGATCGCCTGGGCGAAGGAGCGCATGCCGTCGAGGTCGAGGTCGATCAGCGCGACCTCGGCGCCCTGGGCGTGAAAGACCCGCGCCGTGGCCCGGCCGATCGCCCCGGCGCCGCCGGTCACCACCGCGACCTGGCCGGCCAGCGGCCGCGTCTCCGACTCCCAGCGGGCTCTGCCAGCGCCCAGGGCGTACTCGGCATCGAAGATCTGGGCCTCGTCCAGGCTCTCGTAGCGGCCGAGGGCTTCGGCGCCGGCGATCGTGCCGACCGTCGCCTCCATGAGGTCGGCGGCGGCGGCCGCCGCCGCGGCGTCCGGGCCGGCGGCGAAGAGTCCCAGCCCGCGCACCAGGGCGATGCGCGGGAGCGGGTCGTGCAGCCGCTCGCCGCTGGTCAGGCGCTGGGCATGGCGCCGGAAGTAGTTCCGGTAGTCGGCGGCATAGTCCTCGATCGCGCGCCGGGCCGCCGAGGCGAAGGCGGCGCGGCGGCCCAGCTCGGGCGCCGGCAGAATCACCGGCCAGGGCTTGGTAAGGGGCAGGTTCTGCGGCGTCGCCGGACCGGCCAGGGCGTAGCGGGACAGCTCGATCCCGTTGATGAAATCGCGGATCGCCTCGTTGCTGCGAAAGGTCAGAACGCAGCGCCGGTAGCGGTCTCCGACCCCCTCCGAAAGGGCCAGGGCACCGCGCAGGATCGGCGCGATCTCGGCGGGCTCGGCCAAACGCCGCGGCAGCTCGACCGGGGCGAAGACCCGGCGCCTGCCTTTGCGCAGCCGGCGCTCCGCCAGGCCGACCAGGCTGACCATACGTTCGTAGGACTCGCGGGCGTCGTCGCCGAAGGTGACGATGCCGTGCTTGATCAGGATGAGGCCCTCGACCTCCGGGTTGGCGTCGAAGGCGGCCTTCGCGGCCTTGGCCAGCGCGAAGCCCGGCAGCACGTAGGGCACCACGGCCAGGGTCTCGCCGAAGACCTCGCGGCAGAGCGCCTCGCCCTCCGCCTGGTTGGTCAGGGCCAGGACGGCGCCGGCGTGGCAGTGGTCGACGTAGCGCTGCGGCAGGAAGGCGTGCATCAGGGTTTCGACCGGGGTTTCCAGCGCGTCGGGCTCCAGGAGGTTGCGGCGCTGGATCCTCGCCCGGTCCTCGCCGGCCAGCTCCGGCAGACGCTCCAGGGCGCGTAGCGGTTCGAGCCGCAGGGCGGGCAGGCCGGCGACCGTGATCTCGGCCATGTCGCCTCCCCGGCCCTGCACGCAGAGCACGTTGACCGACTCGCCGGTGACGTCCTTGATCCGGGTCTTGACCGAGGTGCTGCCGTCCTCGCCCTGCGCCACCAGGCGACGTTCGGCACCGATCAGACGCGTCGCATAGACCCGAAAGGCAAGATCGGCGGCCACGCCCCGCTCGCCGAGCTCTCGAACCAGCGCCTGCGCCTCGTCGTCCTTCCAGCGGCTGTCCACGCCCCGGCCCTTGTCGCCCCGCGCCTTGACCCAGGACGTCTCGCCGCGGCGCTTGCCGCTCCCGGACTTTTCACGCCCGGACTTTGCGCGCCGAGGCGCTTCACCGGGGGCCGTCTCCGGCGCCTTCGGGGTGCCCCGCTCTCCGAGCCGGACGGAGCCGAGCTTCAAGGGGCCGCGGCCCTTGCCTTCGATGCTCATCTCGCGGCCCTCGCTTCGCGCGTCGTCACGACGAGCCTCCCGGGTTGCCCGAAGGCGCGAGAACGCGGCCGGCGACCGCGGAAAGCCGGGCCACCTGATCGGCGGAGCGGGCCTGCGGCCGGGTGATCAGCGCCGCATCCAGGGCCCGCTGGCAGCCCCTCTCGCAGGGCGCGTCGCGATCCCGCAGCCTTGGCGCCGTGTGGCGCACCAGGTTCCGCGCCTTGTCGGCGTTCTCGAGGAGGACCTTGACCACCTGCTCGACGCTGACGTGGTCATGGTCGTCGTGCCAGCAGTCATAGTCGGTCACCATGGCGACGGTCGCGTAACAGATCTCCGCCTCGCGCGCGAGCTTGGCCTCGGGCATGTTGGTCATGCCGATCACGTCGCAACGCCAGCCCCGGTAGAGTTCGGATTCCGCCCGGGTCGAGAACTGCGGCCCCTCCATGACCAGGTAGGTGCCGCCACGAACACGGGGGATGCCGAGCTCGGCGGCTGCGGCCTCGATGTGGTCGCCGAGGCGGCCGCAGACGGGCTCGGCCATGGAGACGTGGGCGACCAGCCCCTCGCCGAAGAAGCTCTTGCTGCGGGCGAAGGTCCGGTCGATGAACTGGTCGACGATGACGAAGGTGCCCGGCGCGAGGTCCTCGCGCAGCGAGCCCACGGCGCTGACCGAGACGATCTCGGTGACGCCGCTGCGCTTCAGGGCATCGATGTTGGCGCGGAAGTTCAGCTCCGAGGGCGGCACCCGATGGCCCCGGCCGTGACGCGGCAGGAAGACGATCCTCTGCCCCTCGAGCTCGCCGAACAGCAGCTCGTCCGAGGGCGCGCCGAAGGGGCTTTCGATCCGACGCCACTCGGTCTTCTCGAGACCTTCGATGTCATAGACTCCGCTGCCGCCGATCACGCCCAGGACCGGTGGCACCCCTGCTTGCTCTGCCATCACCCACCACGCACAGCCAGGAAGCCCAATCCTTTACGCCAGCCCGGCCTGTTTTCCAAGCCCGGGCAATCCATCACACTTCGGCCGCCGCCGGACCGCCAACGGCAAAGGGGCCGCGGCGACAGGCCGCGACCCCAAGGATTGCCGTGCGGTTCTTTCCGCGATCAGTGCAGATCCGACCAGATCTTCTTCTTAACCGCGTAGAGGATGCCGGTCAGGACCAGCAGGAAAAGAATCACGGTGACGCCCATGCTCTTGCGCGCCTCCAGGTTCGGCTCCGCCGTCCACATCATGAAGGCGGTGACGTCCTCGGCCATCTGCTCCACCGTCGCCGGGGTGCCGTCGGCGTATTCGACGAGACCCTCGAAGAGCGGTGCGGGCATGGCGATCTGATGGCCGGGGAAGTAATCGTTGTAGTACATCCCATCCATCAGCTCGACGTCGGCCGGCGGCTCCTCCGGATAGCCGATCAACAGCGCGTAGCTGTAGTCAGGCCCGCCCTTGCGCGCCTTGGCCATCAGCGAGAGGTCCGGCGGGTAGGCACCGTTGTTGGCGGCCCGCGCGGCCTGCTCGTTGGGGAAGGCCAGGGGGTAGCGGTCGGCCGGGATCGCCGGCCGCTCGAACATGTCACCGTCGTCGTTCGGCCCGTCCATCACCGTGTACTCCGCGGCCAGGGCCTTTATCTCGTCCGGTGTGTAGCCGAGATCGATGAGGTTGCGGAAGGAAATGAACTCGATCGAGTGGCAGGAAGCGCAGACCTCGCGGTGGACCTGGAACCCGCGCTGAAGCTGGGCCCGGTCGAAGGTGCCGAAGAGGCCGGAGAAGCTCCATTGGTGCGCGGGTATCGCGACCCCTTCCGCCGCCTGGACGGCGCCGGCGCCAAGGCCAAGGACGGCGGTCAGGCCGAGAGCAAAGAGTTTCTTCATCAAGCCTTCTCCATCGGCTTGGCAGCGGCGCCGGCGGGCAGGCCGCCGCCAGAAAGCACCGGCTCGCTGATCGAGGCCGGCAGGGCCCTCGGTCGCTCGAAGATGCCGAGCAGCGGCAGGATCACCAGGAAGTGGGCGAAGTAATAGGCGGTCGCCACCTGCCCGATGATCACGAAGGACACGCCGTAGAACACGGCGTCCGGCGCATTGGCGCCAACCCAGCCGAGCACGAAGCAGTCCAGCACCAGGATCCAGAAGAACCACTTGTAGGTCGGCCGGAACGCGGCGCTGCGAACGGGAGACCGATCGAGCCAGGGCAGGAAGAAGAGGATCATGATAGAGGCGAACATCAGGATCACGCCGCCGAGCTTGGCGTCGATGATCCACAGAAAGTCGAAGGTGACCGCACGCAGGATCGCGTAGAAGGGCAGGAAGTACCATTCAGGCACGATGTGCGCCGGAGTCGAGAGCGGGTTGGCCTCGATGTAGTTGTCGGGCTCGCCCAGGGCGTCCGGGAAGTAGAAGATCACCAGCGAGAAGAAGATCAGGAAGACACCGACGCCGAAGAGATCCTTGACCGTGTAGTAGGGGTGGAAGGGAATGCTGTCCTGCGGCCCCTTCGTGTCGATGCCCAGCGGGTTGTTCGAGCCGAAGCGGTGCAGCGCCCAGATGTGCAGGATCACCACCCCGACGATCAGGAAGGGGAAGAGATAGTGCAGCGAGAAGAAGCGGTTCAGGGTCGCGTTGTCGACCGTCGGGCCGCCCAGGAGCCAGGTCGTGACCTCGTCGCCGACGAAGGGAATCGCGGTGAAGAAGTTGGTGATGACCGTGGCGCCCCAGAAGCTCATCTGGCCCCAGGGCAGGACGTAGCCCATGAAAGCGGTGGCCATCATCAGGAGCAGGATGACCAGTCCCAGCATCCAAAGCAGTTCCCGCGGCGCCTTGTAGGAGCCGTAGTACAGGCCCCGGAAGACGTGGATGTAGACCACGATGAAGAAGAAGGACGCGCCGTTCATGTGGATGTCGCGAATCAGCCAGCCGAAGTTGACGTCGCGGTCGATCCGCTGCACAGAGGCGAAGGCGTAGTCGACGTGCGGGGTGTACTGCATGGCCAGCACGATGCCGGTGACGATCATGATCACCAGGACGAGGCCGGCCAGCGAGCCGAAGTTCCACCAGTAGCTGAGGTTCCTCGGCGAGGGATAGGAGCTTCCCAGGGAGTGATCCAGGAAGGAGAAAATCGGTAAACGGTACTCGATCCATCGGAGCACCGGGTTCTTGAGCTGCAGGCCACTCACGGTTCCAAGGCCCCCTTTAGCCGATCTTGATCGTGGTGTCGTCTAGGAAGACGTAAGGCGGCACCGGTAGGTTCTTCGGCGCGGGTCCCTTGCGAATCCGGCCCGAGGTGTCGTAGTGCGAGCCGTGACAGGGGCAGAGCCAACCGCCGTATTCGCCCCGCGGGTCGCCCGCCCTCTGGCCTTTCGGCACGCAGCCCAGGTGGGTGCATACCCCGACCATGACCAGCCATTCCGGGCGCTCGACCCGGTCGTCGTCCGCCTCGGGATCGATCATGTCGTCCGAAGCGACCGCCTGAGCCTCCTTTATCTCGTCTTGCGTACGATGCCGGATGAAGATCGGTTTACCCTGCCACATCACGGTGACGGCTTGGCCTTCGGCGATCGGCGAGATGTCGACCTCGACCTCGGCCAGCGCCAGGACGTCGGCCGAAGGATTCATCGAATACACGAACGGCCAGACGGCCGCGGCCGTGCCGACGGCCCCCATCCCGCCGGCGAGCAGGTAGAGGAAGTCGCGCCGCGTTTCGCCCTCTCCGGCGTGTGGCTGTTTCGCGGTCTCTGCCATGTCGTCTGATCCCTCCAAAGATACAGTGGTCCCGGTTGAGAATACCGGTGGTTTCTTCTTGGCCGCCGAAGTCGACCGCCGTCCAACGAGCGTTCCATACCTGATCTGTACGCCGGAACCGCCCGGGCGGACGCCCTCCTGGCTGCGTGAAGCGGGCCTTGCCTCGCGGCACGCATATAGAGGAAATTCCCGGAGAAAGCAAAACCTCAAAGACCCCCGAAACTGCCCTCATCGCCCGGATGCCAAGAGCTTGCGCCTGGTCCTCTTCCAGCCCGACATTCCGCAGAACGCCGGCGCGCTGATGCGCTTGGCGGCCTGCCTGGGCGTGGCCGTCGACGTCATCGAACCCTGCGGCTTCGCGCTCTCCGACCGGCGGATGAAGCGCGCCGGCCTGGATTACCTGGACCTCGCCGCCGTGACCCGGCACCGCTCCTGGACCGCCTATCGCGCGACGGCGCCCGAGCGGCTGCTCCTGCTGACCACCGCGGGCGACATCCGGCATTGCGATTTTCTTTACAATCCCGGTGACAGTCTTATGGTCGGCCGGGAAAGTGCCGGTGTTCCACAGGAAGTGCATGACGCCTGCGACGCCCGGCTGCGCATTCCGATGAGGTCCGGCCTCCGCTCGCTGAACGTGGCCACCGCGGCGGCACTGGCGCTGGGGGAAGCGTTGCGCCAGACCGGACTCTTTCCCGAAGGAGAGGCATGAACGACGACACGACAAGCGAGCAGCAGCGCCGCGCGGCCGCCTGGTTCGAAGAGCTGCGGGATTCGATCTGCGCCGAGTTCGAGAAGATCGAGGACGAGCTGATCGGCGACAACGCGACCCGCTTCGCCCACATGCGTCCCGGGCGCTTCAAGCGCAGCGAATGGCAGCGCGAAGGCGGCGGCGGCGGCGTCATGTCGGTCATGCGCGGCCGCGTCTTCGAGAAGGTCGGGGTCAACATCTCGACCGTCTGGGGCCGCTTCTCGCCGGAGTTCGCCAAGCAGATCCCGGGCGCCGCGGAGGACCCGCGCTTCTGGGCCAGCGGCATCAGCCTGGTCGCCCACCTGCAGTCGCCCCTGGTCCCGGCGGTCCACATGAACACCCGCCACGTCGTCACGACCAAGTCCTGGTTCGGCGGCGGCGCCGACCTGACGCCGATGTTCCCCGACGACCAGGACGCCGAGGACTTCCACACCGCGCTGAAGACGACCTGCGACCGCCACGGCGCGGACTACTACGCGCGCTTCAAGAAGTGGTGCGACGAGTACTTCTATCTGAAGCACCGCGAGGAGCCGCGTGGCGTCGGCGGGATCTTCTACGACAACCTGGAGACCGGCGATTGGGAGGCCGACTTCGCCTACACCCAGGACATCGGCCGCTGCTTCCTGGACATCTACCCCCAGATCGTGCGCCGCCACATGGGCCGGCCCTGGAACGAGAAGCAGCGCGAGCACCAGCTTCAGCGCCGTGGGCGCTACGTCGAGTTCAACCTGCTCTACGACCGCGGCACCAAGTTCGGCCTGATGACCGGCGGCAACGTCGAGGCCATCTTGATGAGCCTGCCACCCAACGTCGCCTGGCCTTGAGCTCAGAGCTCCGGCGCAGAAACGCTGCCCTGCCCTGCCCGGCCCGCTCTCGATTTCCAGGCGGCCGCCGTGCCTCTCGGGCCCGCGACAGCACCGGGCGCAGACCGGATCTGGAGCGGCTAAAGCGCGGCCGTCACCATGATCTCGACGGTGTACTTGGCGTTGGCGAGCCGGCTCTCGACGCAGGCCCTGCTGGGTGTGTTGCCGGGCGAGACCCAGGCGTCCCAGACCTCGTTCATCTCGTTGAAGGTGGAGATGTCGGACAGCCAGATATTGGCGGTCAGCAGTTTCGACTTGTCGGTTCCGGCCGCAGCAAGCAGGCGGTCGATGCTGGACAGGATGTCCCGGGTCTGCTCGGCCACCGAAGCGCCGGCCGCGTTCTGAGCCACCTGCCCGGCGGTGTAGACCACCTCGCCGTGGACGACGGCTTGACTCATCCGTTCGCCGACTTCGATGCGTTTGATCGCCATGGCGCTCCTCCCTTGATCTCGCCCTTCGCCTGAGATCGCCGAAGCTAAGCCAATTCGCGCGCCCAGGGAACCGTCCAAGGCGTAAAGGCACTGCCGCGAAGGCGTCGGCGGTGCTATGATCCCACAAAGGTCGTATGGACTTGGAGGTTCCGCCCGAGGGAGCGGCGCGGCCGCGCCCCGATAACGCCGGAGGTGGCCGGGATGTTCGAAACCGCCGAGCTCGGCCGCAAGGTCGCGAAGCCGGAGTTCAAGCGGCTGGCGCCGCCGCTCCGCGAAGAGTTGCTGCAGCTGCAGGAGCGCCTGCGCCAAGGCCGGGACTTCCAGGTCATCCTGCTGTTCTCGGGCGTCGACGGCGCCGGCAAGGGCGAGACGGTCGGCCTGCTGAACGAATGGATGGACCCGCGCTGGCTGATGACGCGGGCCTACGACGAGCCGGTCGACGCCGAGCGTGAGCGCCCGGCGTTCTGGCGCTACTGGCGCGACCTGCCGCCGGCCGGCCGGACCGGCATGTTCCTCAGCGCCTGGTACCACGCGCCGCTGCTGGAGCGGGTCTACGGCCGGATCGAGGAGGCCGCCTTCCTGCGGCGCCTCAACCGCATCGTCGCCTTCGAGCGCGCGCTGGCCCGGAACGGCGCCCTGATCCTGAAGTTCTGGATGCATCTCAGCGCGAGCGCCCAGGAAGCGCGGCTCAAGAGCCTGGAGCACGACCCTCTGACCAAGGCCCGGGTCACCCCCTGCGACTGGGAGAACTGGCGCAACTACGCGAAGTTCATCGAGGCGGCGGAACCCCTGATCGCGCGGACCAATCGAGGCATGGCGCCCTGGTTCATCGTCGAGGGCGCCGATCCCAACTACCGGGGCCTGACCGTGGCGAAGATCCTCCGCGACGCCTTGGCGCATAGGCTACCGCAGGGGAAGACGCCGGCCAAGAAGGACAAGCCCGAGCGCAAGGTCAAGACCGCCAAGGCCAAGCGCCCGTCGCCGGCCGAGGCGATCACGGTGCTGAGCGAGCTGAAGATGACCCGGACGCTGGGCAAGGCGGACTATCAGCGGGCGCTGCCGGAGCTGCAGGCGCAGCTGCATCTCCTGCACCTGCGTGCCAAGGACCGGGGCGTATCCAGCATTCTGGTCTTCGAAGGTCCGGACGCCGCCGGGAAGGGCGGCGCCATCCGTCGTATCCAGGAGGGGCTGGAGCCGCGCAACTATCAGGTCCACGGCATCGCGGCGCCGACCGACGAGGAGCTGGCGCAGCACTACCTCTGGCGTTTCTGGCGGCATCTCTCCCCGGCCGGGCAGGTGACGATCTTCGACCGTTCCTGGTACGGCCGGGTTCTGGTCGAGCGGATCGAGGGCTTTGCCAGCGAAGACGAATGGCGCCGCGCCTACGCCGAGATCAACGACTTCGAGAGCCAGCTGATCGAGCACGGGATCGTTCTGGTCAAGTACTGGGTGCACATCACCAAGAAGGAGCAGCTGGCCCGCTTCAAG
This sequence comes from Kiloniellales bacterium, assembly GCA_022361275.1. Lineage (GTDB taxonomy): Bacteria > Pseudomonadota > Alphaproteobacteria > Kiloniellales > JAKSBE01 > JAKSBE01. The sequence goes on along the minus strand of JAKSBE010000598.1, from coordinate 28,835 downwards.
CTGCGCGAGAAGACCCCGCACAAGCGCTGGAAGCTGACCGAGGAGGACTGGCGCAACCGCGACAAGTGGGACCTCTACGAGGCCGCGGTCAACGACATGGTCCAGTTCACCTCCACCAGCAAGGCGCCCTGGCACCTCATCGAGGGCAACGACAAGCGCTTCGCCCGGATCAAGGTGCTCGAGATCCTCTGCAGGCGCCTGGCCTCGGCGCTCGAAGCCGTTGAGCGCCCGGCCGAGGCGCGCAAGGTCAAACCCGCGGCGGAGTGATCTCCATGCCCGACCCCGCCGAAGAGGCCAGGCGCCAGGCGGTCCGCCGCGCGATCGAGTTCGTCGAGATCCTGTTTCTCCTGGCCTTCGTCGCCATGATCCTGTTACTGCTGGCCGGGTTGTTTCAGCTGCTGTTCTGATCAGCCGGCCCGCAGCGCCTTCGCCGTCTCCAGGCAGTCTTTACGACTCGGCCGGAAGTCCTGCTCGACCCACCAGGCTTCGACCCGCGCCAGCAGGTCGCCGACCTCGGGACCGTGCGCGACGCCCAGCGCCAGCAGGTCGCGTCCCTTCAGGGGAAAGCGCGGGATCGTCCAGGCATCGGCCTCGGCCAGGGCGCGCGCCAGAATCGCTCGGGCGGGCGCCTCGCCGGCGGCGCGACGGCGGGCGAAGTCGAGCAGGACGACGTCGCGGAGGTTTTCCGGCCCCAGGCGGTAGAGCAGGCGGCGCAGGGCGCAACCGCCGTCCTCGATGCCGTGGTCGAAGACCGCGGCGTCGACCTTGAGGTAGTCCTCGCCTTCGGCCAGGAGGACCAGGCGGTCACGTTCGGCATTGGAAAGCCGCAGCCGCCCGGCCACCGCCAGGGCCGCGCGCCGCTCGGGCCGCAGCAGCGCGGCCAGCCGCCGCACGGCGTCCGGCGCCTCCCCGGCGTCCCTTGGCTCGATCGTGATCAGTGCCGCCAGGACCCCGGTCCCCAGTTCCTCGGGCAGGACCGCGTCCAGGACCTGGCGCGCGATCATGATCTCCAGCACTGGAACGGGGTCGCCGGCGCGCAGGGTCTTCAGCAGTTCGTCGCGGACCCGCTCCCCCGAGAGCCGCTTGAGCCCCGGCGCCAGCGCCTCGGCGATGTCGAGCACCGCCGGATCGGCCGGGACCTTGCCGTAGAGCGCCTGGAAGCGAAAAAAGCGCAGCAGGCGCAGGTAGTCCTCCTCGATCCGGGCCCGTGCGTCGCCGACGAAACGGATACGGCCGGCGCGCAGGTCGTCGAGACCGCCGAAATAGTCGAAGAGCGTCCCGTCCGGGCGGCAGGACAAGGCATTCATGGTCAAGTCGCGGCGCGCCGCATCGGCCTGCCAGTCGTCCGTGAAGGCGACCCGGGCGTGCCGGCCGAAGGTCTCGACGTCGACGCGCAGGGTCGTGACCTCGAAGGGCTTGTGATCAGCGACGGCGGTCACCGTGCCGTGCGCGACACCGGTCGGTACCGCCTTGAGGCCGGCGGCCTCGAGCAGACCGATCACCTTCTCCGGCGGGTCCGCGGTCGCGATGTCGACGTCCGCGACCGGCAGGCCCAGCAGGGCGTTGCGCACGCAGCCGCCGACGAAGCGCACCTCGGCGCCTTCGGCTTCCAGCGCGGCGATCACCGCCCCTGTGGAAGGGTCGGTCATCCAGTCCTGGGGCGACAGCCGGGCCGGAGTCATCGCGGCCTCGCGCCGGGCTCAGCGGGGGGAACCGTACTCGGAGGGAAAGGCGGTTGGCGGACGGGGTTCAAGGCCTGGCCTGTCGGGGCGGCTGAGGATTTCGGGGTCGACATAGAAGCGGAAAACCAGCAGCGAGACCAGCATCAGCGCCAGGCCAGAGCCGAGCGCCCAGACAAAGGGCTTCAGCTTCTGCTCGTCGCTGCGCAGGTCGCGCCCGCTCCGCTTCGCCAGGTGGAGGTAGATGCCGTAGATCACGAACGGCAGGACCAGGGGCACGAAGACCATGAGGAATCGCTGCATCATCTCGCGCCCAGAACCTCGGCCAGATTGGACAACATCCCCGCGGTCGCGCCCCAGATGAAGCGCTCGCCGTAGGGATAGGCGAAGAAATGCCGCTCCCTGCCCTGGTAGACCCGGCTGTGGCGCTGCCGATTGCCGGCCTCGAGGAAGAAGGCCAGAGGCACCTCGAAGGCCTCGGCGACCTCGAAGGCGTCCAGAGTCAGGTCGAGCGGCGGCGCCACCAGGCCGACCACCGGCGTGACCTCGAAACCGGTCCGCGTGACGTAGGTGTCGATACGCCCGAGCAAGCGCACGACGCCGGGATCGAGGCCGACCTCCTCGCCCGCCTCCCGCAGGGCGGCGGCCTCGGCATCGGCATCGACCGGGTCGAGGCGGCCGCCGGGGAAGCTGATCTGCCCGGCGTGATCGTGCAGATGATCGCTGCGCCGGGTCAGGAGCACGGTCAGGTCGTCGTCGTACGCGACGATCGGCACCAGGACCGCCGCCCGGGTCAGCGACCGCTGCGGATCGAAGAAGTCGGGGTTGAGATCGTGATCGCCGCGCGGCAAGCCCGGTGCCGCGGCCTCGAAAGGGCTCGACGGCGAGTGGCGGCGGCCCGGCGCCGGCTGGGCCGCGAGACGCTCGGCGACCGCTTCGGCGGTCAATCCGCCGCCGGCAGGTGCCCCAGGGTGAAAAAGGTGTTCTGGCTCCATAGACCGAGGATGTCTTTACCGTCTTGCTTTTTCGTTTCCGCCCGCTCGACCAGCTCGTAGAAGACCGGACGCAGGATCAGGGCCTCGAGGCGATCCCGCACCAAGATATAGGGGCTGGGCTCGCCGCTGTCAGGTCGGGTTTCGACTCGAATCGGGTGTTCCGAGCCCGCGGCCACCCAGTCGTCCAGGTTGGTCCGAAAGCGCAGGACCTGATCCCGTCCGCTGCCGGTCACGTAGAGTTCGACCGCGGTAAAGGGGGCGTCGTCGACCTGGATCGGGCCGCGCTCGGCCGGCGTGACCAGCCAGAAGCTGCCGTCATCTTCTCGCCGCAAAACCGTGGAAAACAGCTTGACCAAGGGCTTACGCTGAATCGCCGAGCCCTGGTGGAACCAGGTCCCGTCGCGCGCGATGCGCAGGGCGTAATCGCGCGGTGGAGCAGGGTTTCTCGGCCCACCCGACTGGCCAGGAGCCCTCGGAGTGTCTATGTTTTCAGGCAGCTTGCCGGGTTTGGAAGTCGGGTCCGGCATCGTCCGCACTCCCGTTTACTAGAGGAGACCCGCGTGAACGCGACCAAGACCGCGCCGACATCCGAAGCCGCCGGCCAGAGGCTCGCCGAAGAGATCGAAGCCCTCGGCGAGCGCATGCAGCTGGTCCGCAGAAGCATCGGCCATGTGATTTTCGGCCAAGAGCAGGTCATCGATCAAACCCTAATCACGCTCCTGGCCGGCGGCCACGCCCTGCTGATCGGCGTGCCGGGCCTGGCCAAGACGCGCCTGGTCGAGACTCTGGGCACCGTCCTGGGCCTGGAGGACAAGCGGGTGCAGTGCACGCCCGACCTGATGCCGGCCGACATCCTCGGCGCCGAGGTGCTGGAGGAGCGCGAGGGCGGCCAGCGGGCCTTCCGCTTCATCCCGGGGCCGGTGTTCTGCCAGCTGCTGATGGCCGACGAGATCAACCGCGCCAGCCCGCGGACCCAGTCGGCGCTGCTGCAGGCGATGCAGGAGCACAAGGTGACCGTCGCCGGCTCGCCGCACGACCTGCCCTCGCCCTTCCACGTCCTGGCGACCCAGAACCCGCTGGAGCAGGAAGGCACCTATCCCCTGCCGGAGGCGCAGCTCGACCGCTTCTTCATGCAGATCGAGGTCGGCCATCCGGACATCGACGCCGAGCGGCAGATGCTGCTCGCGACCACCGGCCCCGAGCGGTCCAGCGCCGAGGCGGTGATGAGCGGCGAGGAACTGATCGCCGCCCAGCAGCTTGTGCGCCGGGTTCCGGTCGGCGAAAGCGTGGTCGAGACGATCCTGGCCCTGGTCCGCTCCGGCCGGCCCGAGACCTCGGACATCCCCGAGGTGGTCAAGCAGGTCTCCTGGGGGCCGGGTCCCCGGGTCAGCCAGTCGCTGATGCTGGCGGTCCGCGCCCGGGCGGTCCTCGAGGGGCGCCTGGCGCCCTCGGTCGACGATGCCCTGGCCCTGGCGCCGGCGGTTCTGCGCCACCGCATGGCCCTGAACTTCGCGGCCCGCGCCGACGGGGTTTCGGTCGACGACGTGATCCACCGGCTCTCGGCGCCGCACCGGTGAGCCTGCAGAGCCCAGGGCGAGCCTGATGCTGAAGCGCGCACTTCGGCGACGACAGCGGGCCGAGGCCCTGGCGGCGAACCTGCCGCCGCTGCTGGTCGAGGCCGAGCGGGTGGCGGCCACCGTCGCCCAGGGCGTCCACGGCCGGCGCCGGGTCGGCCAGGGCGAGACCTTCTGGCAGTTCCGGCACTACGAGCCGGGCGACCAGCCTCAGCTCATCGACTGGCGGCAGTCGGCCAAGTCCGACCAGGTCTTCGTCCGCGAACTGGAATGGGAGGCGGCGCAATCGGTCTGGCTGTGGTGCGACACCTCCGCCTCCATGGACTGGACCTCCGGCAATGACCACGGCTCGAAGCGCCGGCGCGCCGAGCTGCTGACCCTGGCCCTGGTGGTGCTGCTGGTGCGCGGCGGCGAGCGGGTGGCGCTGCTCGGCGCCGGCCTGCCGCCGGCGAGCGGCCGCGGCACCGTGACCCGCATGGCTCTGCAGCTCGAGCACCTGGAGGCGAGCGAGAGCAGCCTGCCGCCGAACCAGACCCTGCCGCGCTTCGCCCAGGTGGTGATGCTCAGCGACTTCCTGGCGCCGCTCGGCGACATCGACCGCAGCGTCCGGCGCCTGGCCGAGAGCGGAGTCAGGGGCCACCTGATCCAGATCCTCGATCCGGCCGAGGAATCCCTGCCCTACGAGGGCCGGGTGCTGTTCCAGGGCCTGGAGGGCGAGGACCCCTGGCTGCTGTCGCGGACCGAGAGCGTGCGCGGCGACTATCAGACCCGGCTGCAGCGGCAGTTCGACGGCCTCGACACCATCGCCCGCAGCATCGGCTGGACCTACACCCGCCACCGCAGCGATACCTCGGCCCAGGCGGTGCTGCTCACCCTCTATGCAGCCCTGACCGCGAACCGGGAGTTCTGAGGCGATGCTCGAGCTCGGACCTCTCGCCTTCGCCCAGCCCTGGCTGCTGCTGGCCTTGGGCGCCTTGCCGCTGCTGTGGTGGCTGCTGCGCCTGACCCCGCCCTCGCCCAGGCGCATCGACTTCCCGGCCCTGCGCCTGCTGACCGGGCTCAGGCCGCCGGAGGAAACCCCGGCCCGGACGCCGCCCTGGCTGGTCGTCCTGCGCCTGCTGATCGCCACGCTGATCATCCTCGGACTGGCCCAGCCCTTGCTGAACCCCAGCCGGCCGCTGGCCGGCAGCGGCCCCCTGGTCCTCGTCGTCGACGACGGCTGGGCGGCGGCGCGCAACTGGCCGCAGCGCCGCGACACCATCAGCGGCCTGATCGACCAGGCCGAGCGCGACGGCCGCCCGCTCATCGTGCTGACCACCGCCCCCAAGGGACCGGACTCCCAGGTCGCCGCCAGCGACCCGCTGAATCCGGCGGCGGCGCGCCGCCTGCTGCAGGGCCTGGAGCCGCAGCCCTGGCCGGTCGACCGCCGCGCCGCGCTGGCCGCGCTGGAGGCCCTGAACGTCGAGGCCTCTGCGCCCGTGATCTGGCTTTCCGACGGCTTGAAGCACGGCGAGAGCGAAGACGACCTGCGTGCCTTCGCGGCCCGCCTGCGCGCCATCGGTCCGGTCCGGGTCTACCAGGACGAGCCGCTGCGCCTGGCACGGCGCCTCGGCAGCCCGCAGCTCGACGCCGACGGCGTCGGCGTCGAGGTCGAGCGGGCGGCGACCCAAGGCGAAGACCTCGCCGTCGTGCGCGCCCTGGCCGAGGACGGCCGCCTCCTGGGCCGCGCCGAGGCCCGCTTCGCGCCGGGCGAGGCGCGCAGCAGCGTCCGCTTCGAGCTGCCGACCGAGCTGCGCAACGAGATCGCCCGGCTCAAGATCGAGGCCGAGGAGACGGCGGCGGCGGTCTTCCTGATCGACGAGCGCTGGCGCCGGCGGCCGGTCGGCCTGGTCGCCGCCGGCCCGGCGGCCCTGCGGCCGCTGCTCGGCGAGATCTACTACCTGGAGCGGGCCCTGGCGCCCTACACCGAGGTGAACAAGGGCAGCGTCGGCCAGTTGCTGCGCCAAGGCGTCGCGGTCCTGACCCTGGCGGACGCCGGGCGACTGCCGGCCGAGGAGGCCGAGGCGCTGTCGGCCTGGATCGAGCAGGGCGGCACCCTGCTGCGCTTCGCCGGGCCGCGGATGGCCCAGCAAGGCGACGACAGGCTGCTGCCGGTGCGCCTGCGCCTGGGCGACCGCACCCTGAGCGGCGCCATGACCTGGAGCCGCCCGGCCAAGCTGGCGCCCTTCCACCGGGGCAGCCCCTTCGCCGGCCTGGATCTGCCCGAGGACGTGGTCGTCGAGCGCCAGGTCCTGGCCGAGCCGGCGCTGGACCTGCCCGAAAAGACCTGGGCCCGGCTCGAGGACGGCACGCCGCTGGTCACCGCCGAGCGGCGCGGCGAGGGCTGGCTGATCCTGGTCCATACCAGTGCCAACACCGAATGGTCCAACCTGGCGTTCTCCGGCCTCTTCATCGAGATGCTGCGCAAGATCGTCGCGGTCAGCCAGGGCGTTGCCGGCGGCGCCACCGCCGAGGAAGCCTTGCCGCCGCTCGAGGCCCTGGACGGCTTCGGCCTGCTGGGCCAGCCGCCGGCGACCGCGGTCGCGCTCGACGCCGAGACGATCGAGGCCGGCCGCGTCGACGCCCGCCACCCGCCGGGCATCTACGGCCGCGACAGCCTGCGCCGTGCCTACAACCTGGCGGACCAGCTCGGACCGCTGGCCGGCCTGGGACCGAGCGTCGACGGCCAGGCGGTGCAGTCCTTCACCGGCCGCAGCGAGACCGTCCTGCTGCCCTGGCTGCTGGCCGCCGCCCTGATCCTGGCGCTGCTCGACATGGTCATCGCCCTGACGCTGCGCGGTCTCCTGGTCCCGTCCAAGCTCGGCCGCAGCGCCGCCGTGCTGGTTCTGGCCGCCGCCGGCCTCTTCGCCGCGCCGCCGGCGCGGGCGCAGGACAGCGACGACGCCTTCGCCCTCAAGGCGACCACCGACACCCGCCTGGCCTATGTGCGCACCGGTATCCCGGCGGTCGACGAGGTCAGCCACGCCGGCCTCACCGGGCTGTCGCGGGTGCTGAACCGGCGCACCGCGGTCGAGGCGGCGGAGCCCGTCGGCGTCCGCCTGGGCCGCGACGAGCTGGCGTTCTTCCCGCTGCTCTACTGGCCGATCTCCAGCGAACAGCGTGCCCTCGACGGCGCCGCGGCGGCCGCGGTCAACGCCTTCCTCAAGAACGGCGGCACCATCCTCTTCGACCTGCGGCGGCCCGAGGCCGCGGCGCAGGCGCTCGGCCGGCCCGCCACGGCGCTGCAGAGGCTGACCCGGGACATCCAGGTTCCGGCGCTGATCCCGGTGTCGCCGGACCACGTACTGACCAAGGCCTTCTACCTGATGCAGGACTTCCCCGGACGCTACGCCGGCGGCACCCTGTGGATCGAGTCCGCCGAGGGGCGGGTCAACGACGGCGTCTCGTCGGTGATCATCGGCGCCAACGACTGGGCCGGGGCCTGGGCCATCGACGGCGAGGGCCGTCCCCTGTTTCCCGCGGTGCCCGGCGGCGAGCGGCAGCGTGAGATGGCGTACCGCTTCGGCGTCAACCTGGTGATGTACGCCCTGACCGGCAACTACAAGACCGACCAGGTCCACGTGCCCTACATCCTGGAGCGCCTGGGGCAATGACCGACGGCCTTTCCATTATCTGGGCGCCGGCCCTGCCCTGGCCGGTCATCGCGGCGCTGGCGGTGGCCGCCGCCGTGGTGGTCGCCTTGGCCTTCCTGCGCGGCGCCAAGGGCGCCCTGCTGCGCGCCGCCTTCCTGTCGGTGCTGCTGCTCGCCCTGGCCAATCCCAGCCTGGTCAGCGAGGTGCGCCAGCCGCTGGAGGACATCGCGCTGGTCCTGGTCGACGAGAGCGCCAGCCAGAGCGTTGGACGGCGGCCCGAGCAGATCGCCGAGGCGGTCGCCCATGTCGAGGAACGTCTGGAAGCTCTGGGCGAGACCCAGGTCCGGGTCGTGCGCAGCGGCCAGGGCGCGGCCGGCCAGCTCGAAGACGGCACCCGGCTCTTCGCGACCCTGGAGCGGGAGCTGGCGAACGTACCCCGCGGCCAGGTCTCGGGCGTGGTCGTGATCAGCGACGGCCGGATCCACGACGCCCCGGAGTCCCTGGCGGCGCTCGGCATCGACGCGCCGCTGCACCTGCTGCGCAGCGGCGAGGCCGACGAAGGCGACCGGCGCCTGGTGCTCGACAGCGTGCCCAGCTACGGCATCGTCGGGCGCCAGCTCACCATGACCCTGAAGGTCGAGGACCTGCCCGACGACGAGAGCGGCACACCGCGCCTGGCCCGCCTGACCCTGCGCCGGGACGGCGGCCCGGCCGAGGAGCTCATGGTCCCGGTCGGCGAGGAGCAGGAGGTCAGCTTCGAGCTCGACCGCCGCGGGCCCTCGGTGCTGGAGCTCGAGGTCGAGGCCGGCCCGCAGGAGCTCTCCTTGCTCAACAACCGGGCGGCCGTGGTCGTCAACGGCGTGCGCGAGCGGCTGCGGGTCCTGCTGGTCTCCGGCGAGCCGCACGCCGGCGAGCGGGCCTGGCGCAGCCTGCTCAAGTCCGACCCCTCGGTCGACCTGGTGCACTTCACCATCCTGCGCCCGCCCGAGAAGCAGGACGGCACACCGATCCGCGAGCTGTCGCTGATCGCCTTCCCGACCCGCGAGCTGTTCTCGGTCAAGCTGGACGAGTTCGACCTGATCGTCTTCGACCGCTATCGCCGACGCGGCGTGCTGCCGCGGATCTACCTGGACAACATCGCCCAGTACGTCGAGGGCGGCGGCGCCCTGCTGGAGGCCGTCGGCCCGACCTTCTCGACGCCGCTGTCGCTGTTCCGCACGCCGCTGGGCCGCATCCTGCCCGGCGTGCCGACCGGCCAGAACATCGAGCAGGGCTTCACGCCCCGGGTCACCGACATCGGCCTGCGCCATCCGGTGACCGCGGGCCTGCCCGGCGCCGGCGACGCGGCGGCCGGGGAGGACCCGAGCTGGGGCCGCTGGTTCCGCCAGATCGAGGTCACGCCGCAGCGCGGCGTGGTCGCCATGTCGGGCGTCGACGACCGGCCGCTGCTGATCCTCGACCGTTTCGGCGAGGGCCGGGTCGGCCAGCTGATGAGCGACCACATCTGGCTCTGGGCGCGGGGCTTCGAGGGCGGCGGGCCGCAGGCCGAGCTGATGCGCCGCACCGCGCACTGGCTGATGAAGGAGCCCGACCTCGAGGAAGAGGACCTGCGCGCCGGCATCACCGACGGCCGCCTGCAGATCGAGCGCCGCTCGCTCTCGACCGAGGCGATCTCGGTCGACATCACCACGCCCTCGGGCGAGACCAGCGAGCTGCTGCTGCAGCCCGGGGAGGACGGCCGGGCGACCGCCAGCGCGCCTGCGGAGGAACTCGGCCTCTACCGGGTTTCCGACGGGCGGCACACGGCGCTGGCGGCCTCGGGCGCAGTCAACCCGCTGGAATTCGCCGACCTGCGCGCCACCGGCGAGATCCTCGCCCCGCTGGCCGAGGAGAGCGGCGGCGCCGTGGTCGGCCTCGCCGAGGACGGGCTGCCCGATCTGCGCAAGGTCAAGGCCGGCCGCGACCGCCACGGCCGCGGCTGGATCGGCCTGCAGAGCGGCAACAGCTACGTCGTCACCGGCGTCGATCAGGTTCCCCTGATCTCGCCCCTGCTTTTCCTCCTTCTCGCCCTCGCCACGCTCGGCTTCGCCTGGCTGCGCGAGGGGAAGTAGCTCAGGGTCACAAAGAAGCGCCTTCTCGATCTGGAGAGACCGAACGGCGGCGTTGTCAGTAGCGGTTTATCCTGACGACCGGTGGGGCGTCCACCATGCCGGCGCCGCCGCGCTCCGGCGCTACCGGCGGGTCGGTGAAGGGCACGGCCCAACCGGCGACGTCGGCGCGGTCGCCGGCTCCTCCGGCGGCCAGCGCGTCGGCTACTCTTCGGGCGACCTGTGGCGCGGCGATACTGGTGCCATCGAGGGCGACGACCGATCCGCTGTGGGTTCCTGCCGCTAGAATACCCCGGTGCACGACGGTATCGTCGCTCACCGCCGTGGCGTCCGGTCCGCCGCGCCTCGGCGCGCCGTTGGTCGGCCCGCCGGCCGAATACTCTGCTGGTCGCGTTTCCCGTCTGTAGTAGCCGCCGATCACGATTGTCTCCTGGCCGGTGGCCAGGCCGCTGATCGTCCCACCACGCACGATTTCGCAATCGGCGGGGACGTCCTCTTCGATTGGCCGCCCGCTCTCGTCATAGCGTGCGTAGCATCCCTGGTCGAAATAGGACTGCCGGCCATGAATCGGGAAACCCAGAGGCGTATCGTCCCTTCCGATCCAGGCGTGAACGACTTCGTCGGGCCCGAAGGCCAGGTTGGTGAGGTGGACTCTCCAGACGCCGGGCGGCGCGACCGGGTCGCCCGCCGGTTGCAATCGCTCGGTCGGCTGCAAGGTGATCAGGTACGTGCCGCGATCGGCAACGGGTTCATGTCTGTAGTCGACCAGACAGATCTCCGCGTCGGGAGGCGCGCCAGGCGGCAACCGCTCAGAGCGACTGGTGTCTTCGGCCAGCCGCGTCGTCGTCTCTCCTGTCGGTGCCGTCACGCTCACTTCTATTCGGTCCGCCGGCGCTCCTCGCGGCAGCCAAATCTCCACAAAGCTGGGCGACTTGTCATCGGGCAGCACGCGCCATTCAAGCGACCTTGTCTCTCCGACCGCCTGAAAGGAAAGCCGCGCATGGGTTCTGGACAAATGACTGTTCCCCGAAGGCAGGACCATGCGCAGCGGTACGCCGCAGGTCCGCATGCGCTGCCGGATCCTCTGATCGATTGCCGCTTCCAGGACGCCGGTCCCATCATGGGGTTCGGAGTAATGGCCATAGCTGAAGTTTATCACCACCGGAAGGGGGCCGGTCCCTCGTTCGCAAGCGATGTCGTCGGCCCGACGCAGAATGTAATCGATGGCTTCGAGCAGATAGCATTCAAGGGTTCCGCCCGAGGTTTCGGCTGTGACCTCGGTCGGCAATTGAACGCAGATGATTGGCCTTGCATCCAGATGCGGCTGATCGGCCGGATCGCGATAGTCGTATCCTGCGGCAACGTCCATCACATGGGCGCCGTGAGAGGCACGCCGGGCGACGGATTTGTGGATCTGCCGATTGAAGTCGACGGCGCCGGCGCGTTGGTAGAAGAGATCCTCGTCGACGCTTCCTGCCGAAGCCGACGCGGTGAGGAGCCTGTCGATATCCGCATTTGTCAGTTCGATACCGTTGAATGCCACGCCGAGAAGCGGTCCGCCGACGCCAGGCACGCTGTCCTGCAGCCAGGCATACCGCACGCGCGTTTGACGATTGCCCCGCCAAAAACGCTGATGCCCGAACGCAATACCATCGTCGATAATGCCAAGAATCACGACGCCTTCACTCGGTGGGCCGTCCGAGGGATCGGATCGGGCATCACCCGCTTCGTCATGCTGGGGCTGTCTGGTGTGGGAATCGAAGAACATGGGATCCAAGGATCTTCTGTCCAAGGGAGCGCCCAGCTTGAGCCGCGAGACGGCTTGCTGAAGTCTGGCGTTGCTTTCCAGATAGTCGAGAAAGAATACCTCCTGGACCAGGGCGGTCAGATAGACGGTCTCACAGTCGCGACCGTACCCAAGGCCTCTCTCGTCCAGGTAAAGACCGGGCACGCGAACCGACTCTTGCCACGTTTTTTTGTCGATCGGCGCAAACAACTCGCCCGAGGCGAACTCAGCGGCGCTGATGCCCGTCAACTCCAATAGAAGCGGTATCCAGACCTGTTGATCCTCGGATGCGAAAAAGTCCGCCCTACCGGCTCCAAGCGCCCATTCGACGTAAATGTCGGTTCCGGGAAAGGTAACCTTGTCCCTTCCGCCCTCGCCGGGTTCGCTGGGTTCGCTGGGTTCGCTGGGTTCGCTGGGTTCGCCGGGACCGTAGTCGCCGGATTCATTCGCCGCCATGAAATCGGATCTCCTACCTTGCAGTTGACGGCTTCCGACCTGCGCCTAGTGCCATTCCTCCAAGGCTTCGTTCCATATCCACGCAAGCGCGGCTGAATGGCCCGCGGCGGCAAGCGTCTGATTGCCGGGGTTCGAGATGTAGGGCGGCACGGTCGTTATCGAAGCCGAAGTGACGTCAAACAGCGCCTGCCACTCAAAAGGCGGACTTCCGGGAATGGCGTTGCCGTCCATCGCCCAGGCTTGGTAGTTGGCGCCATGTGTGCAACGGGCGACGAAATACTGACCCAGGGTCAAACCCAGAATCATACCGGCAATGCTGTCGACTGGAAAATGCACGCCGGCGACGGTTCTGTTGATTGCGATCCGTGCCGCGAGCCGCATCAGCTGGGTCCCCCAGCTCTCCTGCGCATATTGCGTCGCACGAGCGCCGGGCACCGCTGCAACACCGCGGAAGAACATCCAGAGCAGATAAGCGGCCATCGACGCCTCGGTCGCGTGGCCGCTCGGCAGGGTCCCGTGTAGAGGCGAGGGAATCAGCGGCTGGATCTGGGGCGAGTATTCGTGTGGCCGCCGGCAGGCGAGGCCATGCTTGACTTGCATGACGACCGCATAGGTGAACCTCAAAGCCGCCAACAGCAATTCAAGGGTCTTCGGTGTCCGCGACAGGTCCATATAGGCGGCAATCGAATTGAAGAACGGGAATGGTATGCCCAATTGCGCGAGGATTTCAGCGCTACGGTCCGCCCGCAGATCCGCATGGCTGAACACGGAGTCAAGCTGGCCGATCAAAAGCGCCTCGCGCGGACGGACAATGTTGAAGAGGGGTTGAAGGGCCGGCGGTCCGACCTCGAGATGCCTCACAGTGACGCGACGGGTCTCTTCATCACTCGGAACGGCCTCGTCGGTGACGAAATTCAGCCTCGAGAACAGCTCGGCGTGAAAGATGCTCGCGCGCTCGACGGGCCCCCAGACTTCCAAGGTGACGTTCGGATTCGTGGGAAGCGGAGCGGGCACATTCCCGCCGGGAGACGTCCAGCCGCCGACGATTCCGTCGCGGCTCGTCAACAGGGCGGTGGTCGTCAGAGGGTCGTAGCTGGCGATACCGGTACCACCCGTTGCGACCGTACCTGCTGTACCCGCCGTGCCCGCGGTTCCTGCCGTGCCTGCCGTACCAGCGGTTCCGGCCGTGCCCGCGGTTCCGGCGAATTGGGACAAGGATGCCATGATGATTTCTCCCCCAGATAGAAACCAAGTTCGGCTGTCATTTCGGCAGCCCGGCCTTCTCGAGCACGGCTGACCATTCTTTGCCCGTCTCGTAGTCGGCCGCCGGAGACCGCTCGAGGAATCCGCTCACCGTCAGCGAAGGCTCCAGCCGCAGGAGCTCTTGCACGGCTTGGCGAGCCTGATCCTTACGGCCAAGCTGCCATTCCGCTATCGCAATCGTACGCAAGGTCGATGTATGCGATCGATTGGCGCGCAGCGAGCGCTTGGCAATCTCAAGAGCGCTTTCGAACTTACCTGCGGCATTCAATGCGGTGGCTGCGAGCGAATCGTAAAAATACCGCATGGGATCAAGCGGCGACAAACTCAGGGCATGTTGCGTGCCCTCCACCGCCGGTACGCTCTCTCCCCTGAACGCGTGCATTGTACCCTTTAGCAGCCACGCAAGCGAGTCGTTAGGATTGGCCTCTATGGCAAGCCCATATCTTTCCTCTGCGATGTCTAAACGCTTCAAAAGATTCGTGTGAACCATGCCGTCTATCGCGAGCGCCAGAGAACTCTGCGAATCGGCGTCGAGCGCGCGACGGGCAGATGCCAGCGCGCGTTGGGCTGTTTGCTTCGGATCACTGGCCCAACCCTGCTGCACCTGTAAGACGTGCCATTTGGCCAGCCAAGCTTGCGGGATCGGTTGGCGGGGGACGCGGTCGATCAGCGCCTCCAGCAATTTGTAGGCACGCTTGAAATCGTCCTGTGACCGTCCATGCATCAAGGCGATTGCGCCCATCAACAAGGAGTAGCTGTCAAGAGTTGGCAGAGTCTGCAGCTTCGCATGCTTCAACTCGCGCAAAGCGACTGCGGATCTCACGTCGGCGACCAGTTGGGCAACCACCTCCTGCTCGCCGGCGATGATACCGCGGAGCTGGCCCTTGATAAGTTTCGACCAGACAACTTGCGACGACTTTGCATCCGCAAGTTCAGTCTCGAGAGCGACCTGGTCGCCGTGGACGTGAAAAACGCCGGAGAGCACGTAGTTGGCATTCAGATGTTCACGGATCTCTGCAAGCGAGACGACACGGCCGCGAAAAGCCGTCGTGGAGAGGCGGGAGATTACGTTCAGGTCGGAGGAACGGGAAAAACTGCGGATCGTCTCCTCGGCCAGGATCTCACCGAGAACCCGATGCTGCTTCGACACGGCCCGCCCTTTGAAGGGAATGACGGCAAGTGTCGGGAGCAGGTTGCCGATGGGAGTCGGCAGTCTCGGCACCGGGCGCGCACCTGGCGGGCCGATGCGGTAAGCATGGACCGGACCCGTGACGTGTTTCAGGAAGCACTCACCGAGATCCTCGACGTCGGCGTCGAGATCCGGCGTGATCTGTTGACGCACCGAGGCCGAGACCACGATCTCACCAGGTCCGGCCAGGGCCGCCAAGCGCGCGGCGAGATTGACGCCGTGCCCGAAAACATCGTGATCCTCGATGATGACCTTGCCGACCTCGATGCCGATCCGCAAGAGCATCCTGCGATCGGAGGGCTTGCCGACATTGCTGCGATCGCTGGCTTGCTGGATCGCAAAGGCGGCGAGCACAGCCGTCCGGACATCGGTGAACTCGAGCAGCAGGCCATCACCCAACGACTTGACCAAATGCCCTTTGTTGGCCGGCAGCAGGTCCTTCTCGATCTGGCGAACCAGCCCTAGCCAGCGCGATATCGTGCCCTCTTCGTCCTGCTCGATCAGACGGACGGATTCCACAACATCGACAACGAGCACAGCGCGGGTCGCCCGTTCGACGACATAGTCGACATGGTCCCCGTTACAATTCATGGCGTACTGCCAACTTATGCCAACTTTGAACTTCGCGGCTCGGCCTTCGGTACCGTCACATACTCGATAGCCGTTGCGCCAAAAATCTTGCTCAAGAACCTCCGCCCGGGGCAGCCGTCAATTGATGATGGCGGGACCATACTAGGCGTACAATCCTACAAGAAATCCGCAATAACCCCTGACTCCCGATCGAGCTGGTCGCCAAGATACCCAAGCTTATCGCATGGCTATCACGAAGGTAAATGACAGTAAGGATCGCCAACTTCGTCGCCGGGGCTGGGCAGAGGCCGTCTCGTTCAGCCTCGGGCGCGGCCTCGTAGAGCACCGGTTCCGGGAGGAAGACGGCCGCAAGCGCTCCATCGCCGCCCTGCTCCGCCCTTTGCACCTCCGCCATCTGACGAGGGAGCCTTCCGGTCCCATGCCATGCTGATCGGACCGCCTCGTCGAGAACCAGCCACCGCTGCGCCACGAAGGGGGCGACCGGGCGCGCCGGGTATAAGGCCCGCTACCGCCGCTGCCCCGGCGTCATCCGGTCTCCGGCCCGAACGGCGGCCGCCGCGGCCTCGCTCTGCGGATCGAAATCGAGGCTTTCGGCGCCGACGAACCTCTGGATGCGCTTGAGCTCGGCGGTCAGTCGGCCGGCCCGCCCTCGGGTCATCCTGACCTTCGGCTCCAGCCAGAGGCCTGAGACCCGCAGCGCCCCGTCGCCCTGGCGGTCGTGCTTCATGTCCAGCCGGCCGATGAAGCGATCGCCCTCCAGCAGCGGAAAGACGTAGTAGCCGTAGCGCCGTTTCGCCGCCGGCACGAAGACCTCGATGCGGTAGTGAAAACCGAAGAGCCGTTCCAGGCGCGCCCGGTCACGGATCAGGGGATCGAAGGGGTTGAGCGCGCGGATCCGCGGCGGCGGCTCCGGCAGGTCGGCGAGCCGCTCCGGGAGGTCGATCGGCGCGAAGGCCGGCCGCGGCTTGCCGCCCCCGGCCGGCGCGACGGCCACCTGAAGGATCGAGCGGCCCAGCTCCCGCTCGCACCAGGCCTTGGCCTCCGCCGGGGTGAGCGTGCCCCAGAAGGCCGCCAGTTCGCCCCAGGTCGCCAAGCGCAGCCGCGCCAGCGCGCTGCGGCACTTCCAGTCGACGAAGGCCTCGTGGTCGGGCCGCGCCGCCAGGTGCTGCGCCGGGATCACGCGCTCCGGCAGGTCGTAGACCTTCTGGAAGGCCTCGCGCCGGGCCACGGCCAGGGCGCCGGTGCGCCAGAGAAACTCCAGCGCGGTCTTCTCCGGATGCCAGTCCCACCAGCCGCCGCTGCCCTTCTTGCCGTCCTCGCCGAAGTCGCGGGCCATGAGCGGACCGTCGCGGGCGATGCGCGCCAGGACCTTGTCGAAGCAGCTCTCGAAGCCGGCCCGGCGGAACTTCTGCCAACGTTCGGTGAGCCGCGTCCGCTCGCGCTCGAAGCGCGGCCGCCAGAAGGGATAGAAGCGGCTGGGGATGATCGCCGCGTCGTGGGTCCAGTTCTCGAAGAGCGCCGCCTCGCGCTCCAGCAGGCGCGCGAGCTGGGGCTGGCGGTAGGTCTGGTTGCGGCTGAAGAGGATGTGGTGATGGGCCCGTTCGACCGTGTTGATGCTGTCGACCTGGACGTAGCCCAGATCCTCGACCAGCCGCAGCAGCCCGGGGCCGTCCAGCTTGCGCGCCGGATCCGTCGCCAGCCCCTGGGCCTCCAGCAGCAGGCGCCGCGCCGCGCGGTTGGAGATCACGGGGCGCGCAACGGAGGATGTCGACATAGATCGCGGAAACCAACGGCCAAGAAAGCCGCGAGCATAGATCGCCGAGGGACTCCGCGACCAGCCCTCCCGGCCGTACCGGCCGGAGTCTCATGACACGCGGCTGTCAGCCTGTGCCAGCCTCTACGACCCCGACTGGCACTCATTGATTGGGAGCATCGTAGGGCAAGGCTGCCTAGCCATCCGTCAAGCGCGGAGGACAAGGCCCTCTCGATCGCTCAAGGCGACCTCCGTTGTCAACGGCCGGCTCAACGCCTTTGTGCATCTTGCACGGCCACTGTGTTTCCGGGCACTGCTTGACCGCACCTCAAAACCTTCTCTTTTCGGCGCTCCGCGGGTCGGTGACCCGCTTCTCTCGGTAGATGTCGCCACGTCGCGCGGCGGCGCGCCAGGGCCGAGCGCGCCGCAGCGGAATGTCCCAGTGGGGATCCTGCGGATCCAGCACCGCGGTGGCCAATCCTGGACGGCCGGCGGTGGTCTCGACAACGACCTCTCCGTCCGGACCGACCACCAGACTTGCCATGGGATTCCGGAAATGGCTCGGCACGGCAAAGGAGACCCAGAAGCCATATAGGCCGGCATGGGCACGTGCCGTGACCGGGAACATCGGATGCCATTCGGCGTTGATCGACAACAGCACGACGTCGACGCCGAGGCGACGGTACTCGTCGAAGATCTCGGGGAACTGGATCTCGACACAAAGCGCACAGCCGAAGCGCAGCCCACCAGCTTCGAAGACCAGCGGGTCGAAGCCGGGCGCGTACCAGTCGGTGATCTCGCTGTGCGAGCAATAGCGCTTGTCGTAGCGGCCGAGCAGACAGCCTCGGTCCGAGATCACGTAGAGACTGTTGTGCGGTCGATGCGGCGCGGTCAGCCGGTGGTTGCAGCCGAGCACCACCCAGAGCCCCAGATCACCCGCGAGCCGCGCCACCGCTTCAAGCTCCTGCTCCACGACCCTCCAATCAACCCGGCTCCAGTCCTTGATCTCGCTCTTTGCGAAGCCGGAGAGCGCGCCTTCCGGGAAGTGAACCATGCCGATCCCGGTATCGCCGGCTTGACGCAGCAGGTCTTGGACCCAACGGCTATTGGTCCTTACGTCTGCCGAGACCGGATGGTGTGCGGCGGCGATGGTGAAACTCTTCAACGATGGCTCCTCATGCATCTACAGGTTTGCCGCTGGAAGCCGGCGTTTGGGGTCCGGCACTATTTGTAGTTGGTCTCGAACACAAATCGTGAAGGCTGAGGCAGGATGTCCCTGTTGTTCTTCTACCAGGGCGAATCGAACACCGCACTCCGGATGGCCTGGTGCCCGATCTCTCCCTTTTCGGGGAGCAGTCGAGCCTCGACGCAACGCCGGTGGAGGCTCGACGGTCGCAGATCGGCACGACACAACGAAGACGGTGCTTGAGTGTCCAGCGCGGGGCCAGCAGCGACCGTTGATAAAGTGACTCAGGCTTCACACGGCTTCGCTGTGTCGCCGTCACGGCGCGGCCTTGGATTGCAACGCCATTTGCGGGAACATTGGGGGCCCGGACACAACCCTTGAGGGGTGAGGCAGGACGCCCGTGTTCGCTTTTTATCTCGATCAGTGCAACACCGCGCTCTGGAAGGCCTTCTTCCTGGGCTGCTGGGCCGTTGCCATGGTCTTCTGCTACTGGACGGTGCTGCGCCTGCTCAGCATACCGGCCGATCGCCGGGCGCTGCGGCGGAGCGGGCTGGCGGGCCCGGCCTTCGAGCGGCGCAAGCCGAAGGTGTCCCGCCGGGCGCTTCAGTTCCTGGCCAGCCTGGCCGCCGCGGTCGGCCTGCTGCTGTTCTACGTCGCCTTCTATCAGAGCTACGTCTGCACCCCGGATTCGATCTTCTGGACCGGCTGAAGGCTCGCCGCGCGCCTCGCGAAGTCGAAGTCCAGAAGGTCGCGGAAGGCCGTCTGCCCGGTCGGGGTCACGAAGACCCGGCGACCTTCCTTGGCGCGGCGGATCCAGCGCCGGTCGAGCGCGACCCGGGCGAAGCCGGCGCCGAGCGAACCGGCCAGGTGCGGTCGGCGCTCGCTCCAGTCCAGGCACTGCCGGGCGAAGGCCCGGCGCCGTCTTTGCAAGGAGTCAGGCTCGAGGCCCAGCGCCCGAAAAAAGGCCTCGCCCGCGGCCGTGACCGCGAAGTCCCGCTCGGCGGGCGCGAGGTAGCCCTTGGCCTGCATGGCCTCGGTCAGCCCGGTCCCCAGGGCGCCCGCCAGATGGTCGTAGCAGAAGCGTGCGGCGCGGGTCTCCTCGACCTCGCGCGAGCGTCGGCGCGGCGGTACCGGCCGCTGCGGCACGATCAGGGCCAGCAGCTCCAGGGCCTCGGCCACGGCCGCGCCGGCCAGGCGGTAGTAGCGGTGCCGGCCCTGCTTCTCGACGACGACCAGCTTGGCACCGGCCAGCTTGGCCAGGTGGCTGGAGGTGGTCTGCGGCGAGACCCCGGCGTGATAGGCCAGCTCGCTGGCGGTCAGGGCGCGGCCATCCATCAGGGCGCCCAGGATGTTGGCGCGCGCCGGCACCCCGATCAGCGCGGCGGCGATGGCCGTGGAAGGCTCTGCAATCATATTTCGATGGTAAGCGAATCGTTTCCGCATGACAAGGCACCGGCGGAGACCGAGACTGGCGCGTCCGGGCACCGCAACGACGGAGACTGACCATGACCACCCCCCTGGCCGCCAAGGCCCGAGCCTTCCGCAAGCTGCACGAGGCGCCGGAGGCCTTCATCCTGCCCAACGTCTGGGACGCCGGCAGCGCCAAGCTGCTGGCCGCCGCCGGCTTCCCGGCTCTGGCCAGCACCAGCGCCGGCTTCGCCTACGCCCTGGGCCGGCCCGACGCCAGCGGCGCGCTGAGCCGCGAGGAGAACCTGGCCAGCCTCGCCGCCATCGCGGCGGCCGTCGAGCTGCCGGTCAGCGCCGACCTCGAGGCCGGCTACGGCCGGGCGCCCGAGGCCGCGGCCGAGACCATCCGCCTTTCCGCCGAGGCGGGCGCGGTCGGCGGCAGCATCGAGGACGTCGCCTACGCGCCCGAACCGCGGCTGCTCGACGCCGGCTTCGCCGCCGAGCGCATCGCCGCCGCGGCCGAGGCCGCCGAGGCGACCGGCGTCGCCTACACCCTGACCGCGCGCTGCGAGGCCTTCCTTGTGGGCCATCAGGATCCGCTGAGCGAGGCGGTCCGGCGCCTCAACCTCTTCCGCGCGGCCGGCGCCCATTGCCTCTACGCCCCCGGGGTCCGGGATCTCGACTCCATCGCCGTCCTGGCCCGCGAGGTCGAGGGCCCGCTCAACGTCGTCATGGGCCTGGCCGGGGCGCCCCTGTCCCTGGAGCGGCTGGCGGCGGTCGGGGTCAAGCGGGTCAGCGTCGGCGGCTGCCTGATGCGCTCGGCCCTGGGCGCGTTGCGCCGCGCCGCCGAGGAGATGCGCGACCGCGGCACCTTCGGCTTCGCGGCCGAGGCCATCGCCGACGCCGAACTGATCGGCTTCTTCTCCCGCGCCTGACCGGAACCCAGGGGCGAGAGCCGTAAGCCTCGGGGCCTGGCTGCGCCTTCGGCGCTCGGCGCCGAGCGGGGCAGGAGGCAAGCTTCGGATAGACCCCGCCCGGGCGCGCCGCTCTTATTGCGCGCAGATCTGGCCGGAATCTATACGTCAGCCATGTTCCAGCCTGGAGGCCGTCCCGTGCAGACCGTTGCCGTCGTCTTGCCGCCCGCCCCCGTTCTCTTCGACTTCTCGGCCGTCTGGAGCGTCTTCGCCCTCTGTCCGCCGGACCTCTACCGGCTGCGGACCTGCTCCCTGACCTGCGACGCAGTGACGGTCCACGACAGGATGGCGCTGACGGTGGAAAGCGACCTCGGCGGTCTCGATGACGCGGATCTGGTGATCGTGCCGGGGGTGATGGACTACGAGCGGCCGCAGCCCGCCGCGCTGCTCGAGGCGCTGCGCCGCGCGAGATCCCGCGGCGCAAGGGTCGCTTCGGTCTGCACCGGCGCCTTCGTGCTGGCCCAGGCCGGACTGCTGGACGGCCGTCGGGCGACCACGCATTGGGCGCGCGCCGAGCTGCTGGCCCGGCGCTTTCCCAGGGTGACGGTCGATCCGAAGGTGCTCTACGTCGACGAGGGCGACATCCTGACCGCGGCCGGAGTGACCGCCTCCATAGACCTCTGCCTGCATATCCTCCGCAGCGATCACGGCGCCGCCCCGGCCAACAAGGTGGCCCGCCACCTCGTCGTCGGGCCGCACCGCAGCGGCGGGCAGGCGCAGTACATCGAGCGGCCGCTGGAGCCGGGCCGCTCACGCAGCCTGGAGCCGACCCGCGACTGGCTGCTGGAACGGCTCGACCAGGCGATCACCGTGCCCGAGATGGCCAGCCATGCCTGCCTTTCCGTGCGGGCCTTCGCGCGCCGCTTCCAGGAAGAGACCGGGACCTCGCCCCATCAATGGCTGATCCTGCAGCGCGTGGAGCAGGCGCGGGTCCTGCTCGAGGACGGCGACCTGCCGGTCGAGCAGGTCGCGGCGCGCTGCGGCTTCGGCTCGCCGCTGTCCTTCCGCCAGCACTTCCGGCGCCACGTCGGCGCCTGCCCGTCCGACTACCGCCGGACCTCTCGGCAGGCCCCCCAAAGCGCCGCCCGGGCCCAGCCCTCCGCGGCCGATGCCACGGTCTTGCCACGCGCGGACACTGGAATTTCCGGATAAGTTGCGTGTTCGTGTTAGAGTCCAAGCGCTCATTGGGCAGGCGTCAGGAAGGGAAGGAACTTGCGCCGAGCCGGCGTCGTCGTGCTTGTCGTCCTCGCGACCGCAGCCTGCGGGACGCCGGAGCAGGACGAATACTATAGCCCGGAGTCGAGCACCCTCTACGAGGTGAGCGAAGGCCGGGTGGTCACCGCGCGCTCGGTGGCCATCCAAGAACGCAACAGCGGCATCGGCTACACCGTCGGCGGCTTGGCCGGCGGCTTCAGCGGCGGCCTGGCGCTCGGCGGACAGCTCGGTCCTGCCGGCTCCCTCGTCGGCGGCGTGGTCGGGGCCGCCATCGGCTTCATCGTGGAAGAGGCCGTCAACGGCGGCGACGGCGTCGAGTACATGGTCACCATGGCGGACGGCCGCACCGTCACCATCGTCCAGTACCACGAGGAGGACGAAGAGATGCTGGCCCCGGGCGCGGACGTCTACGTCCAGCACGGCTGGAACACGACCCGCGTGGTGGGACGCCGCGGCCAGATCGGCCCCTTGCCCGTGTCCGTCTGGAGGAATCCCGACGATCTGCCGCCCGGCGTCGAGCCGCCCGCGAAAGGCATAGAGATCCGGCGCAAGCGGACCGGGATCTATTCCGACCTCGACCGCCCGACCCCGGAGCGCAAGCGCCGACGGATCCTCGGCTTCTGACGGATCCCGGCGCGGTCAGGCGGCGCCTTCGCCGGTGACCCGTGCCGCCCCGGGCGCGTGCGGACAGGCCGCCACGGCCCCCTGGCGCCCTTCCAGGGTACCCGGCGCCAGCTCGAGGACCTGAAACCGGGCGGGCTCCACCGGGCCCGGCATCACCAGACCGGCGGCGACCGCCGAACGGAAGCCGAAGGGCGCGTAGTAGGCCGGATCGCCGACCACGATGCAGAGGCCGTGATCGAGCCTCCGGGCCTCCGCAAGGGCGTGGCGCAGCAGGCCGCGGCCGATGCCCCGGCCCTGCAGCCGGGGGGCGACGGCCAGCGGCCCCAGCAGGATCGCGGGCGCCGAGGCTGCCAGGACCGGCCAGAAGCGCAGGGAGGCCAGCAAGGTCCCGTAGGGGTCGAGCGCGACATGGCAGAGCTCGGCCAAGGGCGGGACGCCCTCGCGCAGGCGATAGGTCGTGCGCTGGTGCCGTTCGGGGCCGAAGGTCAGGTCGAGCAGGGGCTCGATGTGCCGTTGGTCCTGCGGCCGTTCCTGAAGGATCTGGATCTGCATCGCGTCATCTCGCTTGGAAGACCTGCCGCGACTTCGGGCGGCGCGGCCTGGGAACTGGGGATCTGGAGAGGGCCCTCGACGGCCCTGACCTTGGTCCCTGATGATCCGACGCTGGGGTGATCTGACGCTGTTAGGCGGGATTGGGCGCCAAGCGTGCTGCGGGCGAAGGCACGGGACCTACGCGCCAAGGGCGCGCGGCACGCGTCGTCGTCGCAAGCGGCTCGCTTCGTGCATGGGAAGGCATCCTCGCCCATATCTGCTACGGCAGACCTCCGATAGCACAGGCCGAACCCGGCTGCCAACGGCTTTGAAGCCCGGCAGCGCGCCGGCACCGCCCCACCGTGCAGCGCTCATTTCGTATCAAGCCCAAGTAAAAGCGAATATACAGAAGAGATCGGCCATTAAGTATATATAAATTAGCATAATATAGAACAGGTGTGACTACGCCAGAATAACTGCCTTTTTAGAATTCTCGCGCTCTTCGCCACACCAGATGAGACAGAAGTCATAGCTGGCATGCCGATCAAGGAAGAGCTCCAGGGCAGGTTGCGCCTCGTTTCGGGTTGCCGCCTCTGCCTCAAGATCACGCTGATCGTCTGCTTCAGCATATTGGTGATCGAGGCGGCGATCCTGGTGCCTTCGTACCTGCGCCTGCACGGCGAGCTTTACCATAAGCTCGCGGACAAGGGTGCGCGTGCCTTGGCGTTGAGCCTGCGGGCACGCGACCACCATACCTTTGAGGAAATCTTCGCGAAGAACGCGCAGGCGCTGCACGACGCCGGCATCCTCGGCGCGGCGCTTCATGGCGCCGCGGGCAAGCGCCTCGCGACCTTCGGTACAATCCCTTTGCCGGACCGGCCGCAGAAAGGGTCGCGGATCGACGGCACGACCTACGAGACCGTCCTGCCCCAGGGCGCTGGAGGCCTGCCCCACACGGCGGTCCTGCGCCTGGACGCCAGCGGCGTGATCGAGGAGCTCCATGCCTTCCTGCTGCACATCGGCGGCCTGGTCCTGATCGTCTCCGGGTTCGTCTCGGCAGTGACCGTCTTTGCCCATCGGCGTCTGGTCGTCACCCCCTTGATCGGAATCCGCGAAACGCTGCGTGCGGCCCACGAGGACCCCGAGCGTCCCGAAGAGCACAAGCTGGACCTCGACCGGGACGACGAGATCGGCGAACTGGCCGGCAGCCTGAACGTCCTCCTGGAGCGCCTGGCCGAGGTATGCCGCAGCGACGCGCGCCAGATCGAATGGCGCTTCCGGGACTTCGCCAACGCCAGTTCGGACTGGTTCTGGGAGATGGACGAGAAGCTGCGTTTCTCGCACTTCTCGGACCGCTTCACCGAGGTGACCGGGGTGCCGGAGGAAATGCTGCTCGGCAAGACTCAAGAGGAGAGCGGCATCCCGGGCGTCGATCCCGAGACGTGGCGGCGGCATCTCGCCGATTTGGCCGCCCACCGCGACTTCCGGGACTTCCAGCATCCGCGCCAGCACGCCGACGGCCGCGTCGTGCACCTCTCGATCAACGGCAAGGCGATCTTCGACGACGAGGGGAGTTTCCGCGGCTATCGCGGCAGCGGCCGCGACATCACCCACCAGGTCGAGGCCCAGCGGGAGCTGAGGGAAAGTCAAGCCGCCCTGGCCAAGGCCCAGGCCCTGGCCAAGATCGGCAATTGGCACTGGTCGATCACCGAAGACCGTCTGATCTCCTGCTCGCCCGAATACGCGCGCATTCACGGGGTCGAGCCGGAGGAGATCCACGCGCTGATGGAGCATCAGTTGGAGCGGGTCATCCACCCGGACGATCGCGAGCGCGTCGCCGAGGCCTTCGAGCGCTTCGATGCGGAAGGCTGCGACTTCGAGATCGACTACCGGATCGTCCGGCCGGACGGCGAGATCCGGCATCTCCTGGAGCTCGGTCGGGTGATTCGGGGCGCCGACGGCCGCGCCATCGAACAAAGCGGCATCGTACAGGACGTCACCGAGCGAAAGCGGGCGGAAGAGGCCGTCCACCGGGCGCGCGACGACCTCGAGCGGCGGGTCGAGGAACGGACCGGGGCGCTGAAGGAGCGCGAAGCGGCGCTGCTGCTGGCCAAGGAGCAGGCGGAGATCGCCAACCGGGCCAAGTCCGAGTTCCTGGCCAACATGAGCCATGAGCTGCGCACGCCGCTGAGCGCGATCATCGGCTTCGCCGAGATACTGCTGGACGAGCGCCTGCGGCCGAACGATCCGGCGCAGGTCGAGGGCTACGTCAAGGACATCCACGGCTCCGGCCGGCATCTGCTGAACCTGATCAACGACATTCTGGACCTGTCGAAGATCGAAGCCGGCAACGCCCGCCTCAACGAGGCCGAGATCGACCTGCACGCGATCGTCGCCAGCTGCCAGCGGCTGATGGCGACCAGGGCGGCAGGCGGCGAGCTGGAAATGACCGCCAGGCTGCCCGCGCCGCCGCTGCCGGCACTCTACGCCGACCCGCGGATGCTGAAGCAGATCCTGACCAACCTTCTGTCCAACGCCGTGAAGTTCACGCCGGCCGGCGGCCGGGTCGAGGTCTCGGCCTGGCTCGACGGCGCGGGCGCCTACGTCATAGAGGTCACCGACAGCGGTATCGGCATCGCCGCCGAGGACATCCCCAAGGCCTTGGCCCGCTTCGAGCAGATCGAGGGTCAGCACAGCCGCCGCTTCGAAGGCACCGGGCTCGGCCTGCCCTTGACCAAGGCGCTGGTCGAACTGCACGGCGGAAGCTTCAGCCTGGAGAGCGAGGTCGGCGTCGGCACCACGGCGCGAATCCGCTTTCCCGAGGGCCGCACCCTGCCGTCGCCGCGATCGCTTCAGGCGATCGACGGCAGCCGGAAAGCCGCCGGCTGACCTTCGGACCACGGCCCCCCCTCACTCCCAAGGCCCCCACCCCGCCCCGTACCAGCCCTTTCCTCCGTCCGATTCCGACCTCCGGTGTAGCAAATGCCACATCCGGACCCCGGCGCGCGGGGCAGATTGACGGCCAGGCTGTCCGCAGCGGCAGCGGGGAGACGACTCCGCGGCCGATGTGATAACATTTCCCGATCAGGCGACCACGCCGGATCGACGTCTTTCGAGAGCGCCGAAACCGGAGCGCGCCGCCGGAGCCTCGGGCGCGCCCAGACCCGGAGAGCGAAGATGCATGACGACACCGCCGCCGTCCGCAGACGCCTCTGCCTGCGCGCCGCGCTCCTGGCGGCCATCATCGGCCTGGCGTCTTGCGCGCAGTACCAGATCACGATCCCGGATTCCGACCCGATCCAGCTCGAGGGGCAGGACGAGCCCTACGTGTCCAAGACCATGCACGCCTACTTCTGGGGCAACATCATGGATCCGCAGGTCCTGGCCGCCGCGTGCCAGGGCCAGGGCATCAACGACGTCTTCGTCGACCGGAACTTCGCCTACGACCTGGCCAGCGTCCTGACCCTGGGGATCTGGTCGCCGCTGGACCTTCGCTTCCGCTGCAAGGCACCGCCGCCCCGCAGCGGGGCCTTCCCGGATCCCGCGACCACCCGGTAGCGCCGCCTCCGCAG
Source organism: Kiloniellales bacterium (assembly GCA_022361275.1). Lineage (GTDB taxonomy): Bacteria > Pseudomonadota > Alphaproteobacteria > Kiloniellales > JAKSBE01 > JAKSBE01. Next base: position 2,300 of record JAKSBE010000598.1, on the reverse strand, counting down.
AGGAAAGGACCGAACTCATGCCGAACGAACGTCGCTTCTTCCGGCCGCGGCCCAAGGAGACCGGCCGGCACCAGTCCTTCGAGCAGAGCCTCGACGGCGAATACGCCTTCCGCATCGACCAGGGCGGCCGGTCGATGCTCGACACCTACAACGCGGCGACCAAGGAGCTGCAGGCGATCATCAAGGCCTGCGTCGACGACGGGAAGACCCTGCGCGCCCGCGGCAGCCTCTGGTCGCTCAGCCCGGTCGCGGTCACCGACGGCCGCCTGATCGACACCAAGGCCCTGCGCCTGGCCTTCACCTTCTCGCCGAGCCAGACCGATCCCGCCTATGACGGCGACGCGGCGAAGCTGCGCTTCGTCGAGTGCGGCAACTCGATCTCGGCGCTGAACAACCTGCTCTTCGCCGACCGGCTGTCGCTCAAGGCCTCGGGCTCCAACAACGGCCAGACCATCGCCGGCGCGCTCTCGACCGGAACCCACGGCGGCGCCTATCGCTTCGGCGCCCTGGCCGAGATGGTGGCCGGCCTGCACCTGGTGGTCGGACCCAACAAGCACGTCTATCTGGAGCGGCAATCTCGGCCGGTGATGAAACCGGACTTCGCCCGGCAGCTGGACGCCGACTTCATCCGGGACGATACCCTGTTCAACGCGGCCCTGATCAGCTTCGGCTCCTTCGGGATCATCCACGGCCTGATGATCGAGGCGCGGGAGCTCTTCATCCTCAACGCCGTGCGCTATCGCGCGCTCTACGACGACACCCTCAAGACCGCGCTCGGCAACGCCGATCCGACGCTGCTGCCCCTGCCGCCGACGGCGGCCGGCATGCCGACCGACACGCCCTATCACTTCGAGGTCTTCTTCAATCCCAACGAGGGCACCCCGCCCGAGGAGGCGATCGTCCTGGTGATGTACGAGGAGCCCTGGAGCGAGCGCTACGATCCGCCGCTCTGGGACGGCGGCGAGTCGGGCATGGGCGCCTCGGGTCTCGACGTCATGGGCGCGCTCTTCGACATGATCCCCTCGCCCCTGAACCAGCTCGTGGTGCCGATCCTCAACGACCAGGTGCGCGACGAGTTCGCGCCCTACGTCAAGAAGGCGATCATCCGCGACCTCTTCCGCGGCGAGAAGGTCCTCGGCAAGACCCTGGCCTGCGCCATGGGGATGCCGGCCGACCGCACCGTCGAGGCCCAGGAGATCGCCTTCGAGGTCTACGAGGACGGCAGCGACGTACTGCCGGTGATCATCTCGCACCGCTTCGTCAAGGGCACCGAGGCGCTGCTCGGCTTCACCCGCTTCGATCCCACCGCGGTCTTCGAGATCGACGGCCTCAACCTGCCGAGCGTCCGCGGCTACCTGGAGAGAGTCTGGGAAAAGCTCGACGCGGCGGGAATTCCCTTCACGATGCACTGGGGCAAGTTCAATGGCCATCTCAACCCGGCAAGGGTCCGCCAGCGCTACGGCGACGCCGCCGTCGGCCAGTGGATCGGCGCCCGCGAGATGCTGCTGGAGAACGCCGAGGTGCGGAAGGTCTTCGCCAACGACTTCCTCACCAACCTGGGCCTCGCGACCTAGGGCGGCCTCCGGGCTGGCCTGCTCCAGGATGGCCAGACCGAAGGTGTGAAAAATTTCACTTGAGATTCCGAACGATCGGGACTAGGGCTGAATAACGGGGAAGTTAGTGACATGCGGCACCTGTGCGCCATTTTGGCCGCGGTGCTTTTCGCCACCGCGGCCGCCCAGGCCGGTCCTCTTCACGAGGCGGCCCGGACGGGCGACACCGACGCGGCCAAGCGGGCCGTGGACCAGGGCGCTCAGCTCGAAGAAGCCGATGCCGGCGACGCCAAGAGCGAAGCCTTCATCAACACCGGCTACTTCGGCGACGTTGCCATCAAAGGCTACGATCCCGTGGCCTACTTCACCGAGCACCGGGCGCTCAAGGGCTCGCCGGAGTACGCCTACCGCTGGCTGGGCGCCACCTGGCACTTCGCCAGCGCCGAGCACCGCGACCTCTTCGCCGCCGAGCCGATGAAGTACGCGCCGCAGTACGGCGGCTATTGCGCCGACGGCGTGTCCTTCGGGACCATTACCACCAACATCGACCCCAAGGCCTGGCGGATCATCGGCGGCAAGCTCTACCTGAGCTACGATCCCGGGGCCGCCGGCGGCCTGGAGGAGAACCCGGCCAAGGTGACCAGCTCCCAGAAGTCCTGGCCCGAGGTCCGGCGCACCTTGCTGTCCGAAAAGCAGACCCAGGCTTGGCAATAGGACCGCGGCCGAGCTCGGGCCTCTGCCTGGCGG
>JAKSBE010000248.1 GCA_022361275.1 Kiloniellales bacterium | reverse complement strand
CCGGGCCCGCTTCTCCGTCGCTGAGCTCGATGGCGAAGGTGTAGCGAGTGTCGCTCGACCAGTCATCCAGGCAGGACCGGAGGAACGCCAGCGTCTCGTCCTCGCAGTCGTGTGTCCGCCAGGTCATGAACGGCGTGACGCGGTCGTCGCTCGCGTAGGCGCGGAACAGCGCCGTCGCGTCCTCGAGCCTGGGTTTCCTCAAGAACAAACGCGGGGTGGAAAACTCCGCAGGCAGGGCCAGAGCGTCATTCATGCCGGGAGACTATCATTCTCGGTCGGGGTGCGTCATCGCGGGAACAGCCGCAGCGCGCCGTTTCCGGCGCGGCTTCGACGAGGTGCCTCAGTCGCTTTCCGCGAAGAGCAGCAGGCAGCCGTCGGGGTCCTTGACGTGGAACTCGCGCACGCCGTAGGGCTGGTCGAAGGGCGGCCGGACCCGGCCTTCCGGCAGCTCCGAGAGCTGCGGTGCCAGCTCCTCGTAGAGCCGGTCGAGTCCGCGGACCCAGATATGCAGCGAGATGTTGTTGGCGGTCGCCGCCAGGGCCTGCGGATCGTCGCTGCGCAGGAAGTGCAGGGCGGCCTGGCCTCGGGTGACTGTGGCGAAGCTTTCGTCCGGCGCGACATAGCGTGCCTCGAAGCCGAGGAAGTTCTTGTAGAACGCGACCGTGGCGGTGACGTTCCGCACCGGCACGATCGCAATGGCATCGGCGACTTCGGCTGGCTTCGCCATGTAAACCTCCTGGGATCGTGGGGGAGGCCGGACTTCAGCGCCTGTCTGCCGGCGATCCTATCACAACTTCTTCTGACGGAAGCGCGCTCTGTAACTGCCGCCGGGCTGGAAGAGCTCCTCCTGGATCCCGGCCAGGCGGTCCTGCGCGGCGCCGTCCAGGGTGTCGAGGGCCAGTTCCAGGCCCTGCCGCGGCACCGGAACGCACTGCGCCACCGGCGTGCCCTTGGGCAGCACGCCCGAGAAGCCGCGGTCGGTCCAGGCGGCCGGGAAGTGGACGTAGTTGTCGACGTAGCGGTCGGCGTCGACCAGTCCGGTCACCGTGCGGAAGGGCAGGTCCGGCCGGTTGACCGGGTGGCTGACCAGCAGGGCGTAGCCGGGCTCCAGCTCGATGGTCCAGAAGTTCATGAACTTGATCAGCAGGCTGTCCGGCTCGTAAAGCGGCGAATCGACGACCTGGGCGTTGAGGTGGAAGCTGAGCGGCGCCCGCGCGGTGTGCCCGGGCAGTCCGGCGGGCAGCTCCGCCCAGTCCCAGGCGAAGGCGCCGTCCTCGAAGCGCAGGTCGCAGGCCAGGGGCATAAGGAAGCCGAAGCCCATGGCGTCGACGAAGGGCGGGCACTGCTTGACCGTCTTGACCTCGGTCTCGAAGTCCTCGGCCTGGGCCCTCATCGGCATGCGCTTCAGCCAGTCCGGCAGGCCGCGCTTCGCCGCAACCGGCGCCGGCAGGATGGATTCGAGTTGGGGCAGGCAGCGGAAGACGATTTTCATTGCTCAGGGTCTAGATCAAACTGCGTTTGATTGGAATCAATTAAACGCAGGCGATTTGATCTACTCCATATCGCTAGATGTGACCTCTCAATAGGTTGTTCATTCGGCCCAGGTCGAGGAAGCTGACATCTCCGGGAGCTTCGCCCCAGCACCGCGTCGGACCACCGCCGTCCGCCGCCGGCGCGACCGAAAAGAAACGGCCCCCTGAATTGAGCGGGCCGGGGGCCGAGTGTGGGGATAGCGTGGGGATATCAACGTGGCGCAAGGTGACAGCGCTCTGTGTCACTTCGGTTTCAGTCTGCGGACAGCGGGGTGAAATCGCCTGTGCACAGCCGGCTGCGGTGCTTGCCATGCCGTGGTCCTCTATCCAAGCAGGCCCGCTGTCCAAGCAGGCCCGCTGTCCAAGCAGGTTTGTCCTGCAAAACGAATTCCGTTAAGCTCTCGCCGCTTCGGGCCGGATAGGCTCTTATCGTCCGAAGAAGGGGTCATGGCGAAAGAGGACCTTCTCGAGTTCCAGGGCACGGTGATCGAGCTGCTGCCCAACGCGATGTTTCGGGTGCGGCTGGAGAACGATCACGAAATCCTGGCCGTGACCGCCGGCAAGATGCGCAAACATCGGATCCGTGTGCTCGCGGGCGACCGCGTGACCGTCGAAATGACGCCTTACGATCTCACCAAGGGCCGAATCACGTTCCGCTTCAAGTAATCCGATCTGCAGCCATGCCCGAGGGAAGCGACAGCACGCAGAGCAAGCTGCCGTCTTTGGTGCTCGGCTCGGCCTCGCCGCGCCGCCGCGATCTGTTGCGCCAGGTCGGGGTCGTGCCCGCGGCGGTCGATGCCGCGGAGATCGACGAGACGCCGCGGCGGGGCGAACTGCCCGCGGCCTACGCCCGGCGCATCGCGGAGGAGAAGCTGCGCGCGGTCGCGGCGCGGCACGAGGGTGCCTTCGTGCTCGCCGCCGACACCGTGGTCGCGGTCGGCCGCCGCATCCTGCCCAAGCCGGCCGACGCCGCCGAGGCCCGGGCCTGCCTCGAACGGCTTTCCGGGCGCGGCCACAAGGTGCTCGGCGCCGTGGCGGTGCGGGCACCCGACGGCCGGACGGCCCGGCGCCTGGTGACGACCCGGGTCCGCTTCCGCCGCCTGCACGCCGACGAGCTCGCGGCCTACCTGGACAGCGGCGAGTGGCAGGGCAAGGCCGGCGGCTATGCGATCCAGGGCTGCGCCGCGGCCTTCGTGCCGGAGATCCAGGGCTCCTATCCCAACGTCGTCGGGCTGCCCCTCGTCGAGACCCTGGCGCTCCTGCGGGGCCTGGGATGGCGCGGCTAGACGACGCCCTGCTGATCTCCGCCCTGCCGGGAATCCTCTGGGCGGCCCGGGTCGAGGACGGCACCCTGGTCGACCTGACCCTGCGCCGTGACGACCGGCCCGAGGTCCAGGGCAATCTCTACCTGGGCCGCGTGGTCCGCCTCGACCGTGGCCTGGGCGCCGCCTTCGTCGAGGTCGGCCTGGCCGCGCCCGGTCTGCTGCCCCTCGACCGGGTCGAGGCCCGGCCGGCCGAGGGCGCGGCCCTGCTCGTGAAGGTCCAGCGCGCGCCCGGCGCCGGCAAGGGGGCCAAGCTGACCGCCAGGATCCCGGCCGAACTGCGCCGGCGCCTCGAGCCGGCGGCCAGGGCGGCGACGGCGCCGGCCCTGCTGCAGCGGGCCGAGGACCCGCTGGACCGGTTGCTGGACGCGGGCGCGCCGCCGATTCCCGTCGTGGCTGACGATCCCGAGGTCCTGGCCGAGGCGCGCCGGCGGCTGGAAGCCGCGGGCCGTCCAAGCGAGGGCCTGGAGCTGTATCGCGGCAGCCTGCCGCTCTTCGAGACCTCGGGTCTGGCCGAGCGGATCGAGGCCCTGCTCGATCCCCGGGTCGCCCTGCCGGGCGGCGGCGCGTTGCTGATCGAGCCGACCCGGACCCTGACCGCGGTCGACGTCGACAGCGGCGGCGCCCGGGCCGGCGATCCCGAGCGCCTGGCCCTGGAGGTCAACCTGGAGGCCGCCGCCGCGGCCGCGCGGGAGCTGCGGCTGCGCCGGCTCTCGGGCCTGATCGTGATCGATTTCCTCGAGCTGCGGTCGCGCCCGCAGCGGCAGGAGGTGGTGCGCCGCCTGCGCCAGGAGATGAAGCCCGATCCCGAGGCCGGGCGGGTGCTGCCGATGTCGGCCTCGGGTCTGGTCGAGGTGACCCGCCGGCGCGCCGGGCCGCCCTTGCACGCGCTGTTGACCCGGCCCTGCGGCCTGCACGGTTCGGGCCGGGCCTGGGATCCGGCGATCCTGGCCTGGCAGGCATTGCAGCGCCTGCGTCATCAGGCGCTCGGCCGGCCCGGCGGGTCATTGCGGCTGGCCTGCGGCCCGGGGGGCGCCGCGGCTCTGCAGGGTCCGGCCGCGCCGGCGCACCGGGCGGTCGCCGCCGCCCTGGGGCGCGAGATCGAGATTCTGCCGGATCCGACGCTGGCGGACGACGAGATCAGGATTGTGATATAGGGGACCATGACCAAGCCGAACGACCGTGTCGTGCCGATCAACAAGCTGCAGAAGGGCAGCGGCCGCTGCCCGATCTGCGAGAAGCCGAGCGAGGCGCGCTACCGCCCCTTCTGCTCCAAGCACTGCGCCGACCTGGACCTGAGCCGCTGGCTCCACGGGGTCTACAGGATCCCGACCGACGAGACCCCGGACGGCGGCGCTGCGGGCGGCGAGGACGAAGGGGTTTGATGCGCGGGGTCTTCGCACTCCTGCTCTTGACCGCGCTGGCCCCCGCGGCGCCGCTCGCGGCCTTCGAGGAAAGCGCCCTGGACTCCGTGGTCACGCTCTGGCCGGTCTGGCCCGCGCCCGGGGCCGGCCGCGAGGAACCCCAGGGCTCGGCCGTCGCGATCGCGCCGGGCGGATACCTGGTCACGGCCCTGCACGTCGTCCGTGGGGCGGAGGAGATCCGCGTCGTGCGCCGCGACGGACCGCAGCTGGAGGCGCGCCTGATCGGTAGCGACCCGGCGACCGATCTGGCGCTGCTGAAGGTCGCGGCCGATCTGCCGGTCCTCGAGCCGGCGCCACGGCCCGCGCTGGGCGCGCCGGTCTGCGCCCTTGGCAATCCCTTCGGCAGCGGCCTCTCGGTGAGCTGCGGCGTGGTCTCCGCCCGCGACCGCACCGGGATGGGCTTCAACCCGATCGAGGACTTCATCCAGACCGACGCCGCGGTCAATCCCGGCATGTCGGGTGGAGCCCTGGTCGACGCCCAGGGCCGCCTGCTCGGCGTCCTGCTGGCGATCTTCACCCGCGAGGCGGACGGCGACATCGGCCTGAACTTCGCCGCGTCGCGGCAGCTCGTCGAGCGGGTGGTGGAGGACCTCATGGCGGGCGCCGCGGTCCGGCGCGTCAGACCGGGCTTCCGGGTCGTCGCTCTGAGCCGCGAGGAGCAGTTGCGCTGGCGTGGCGTGCGGATCGTGTCGGTCGGCGCCGAGGGCGCGGCGGCGGCCGCCGGGCTCGAGCCCGGCGACGTGGTGACCGCCGTCGGTGCGCGCGCGGTCGCCAAGCCCAGCGACGTCGCGACGGCGATCCAGCTCTATCGGCCCGGGGACACGGTCGCCATCGCCTATCTGCGCGCCGGAGAAGCCCGCCGGGCCAGCCTCAGGCTGCCGGACTAGGTTCGCCGTGACCCGCCCGTCCGCCGGCTGCTCCGCCCTTGGCCTCGTCGTACTGGGGCTGCTGGCGGGGGCCGGCGCCGCGGCGCAGGAGGTCTGTCCCGCGCCGGCGCCGGTCTGCGCCGTTCGGGCATCGGTCTTCGCGGTCGAAGGCGCGGGCAACGGCAGCGCGGTGCGAATCGGTCCCCGGCGCCTGGTCACCAGCCGCCACCTCGTCGCCGCGCTGGACGAGGTCGTGCTGCACCTGCCGGACGGCCGGCGCATCGCCGCGGCGGTGATCCCGAGCAGCTACGAAGCGGACCTGCTGCTGCTGCGGGTGGCGGCGCTGCCGTCCGGGCCGAGCCTTGCGCCCGAGGCCGCCGCGCCCTCGCCCGAGACCAGGCTCTTTACCGTGGGGGCCGAGCCGCGTACGCGCCGCATACGTACCTATGCGTCCGGCCGCCCCCTGGTGCCGGTCGCGGCGGGCAAGCCCCTGGCCCGCCTGCACCATGACGCCGAGGCCGAGCCGGCGAACAGCGGCGGGGCGCTGGTCGATCCCCAGGGCCGGCTGGTCGGGATCATCGCCTCCGGCGGCGCTGGCCGCAACGAGGCGGTACCGGCCGCAGCGATCGCTGAACTGGAGCGCCTGAGCGGCTCCGAACATGCCGAGGCGAGCCGGGCGCTCGGCAACGCCTACCGGCATTGCGGCGAGCGGATCGCTGCCGTGGAGCGGCGCGAGCGGCGGATGGCCGACGGCGCGGCCGCGGTGATCCTCCAGGCCTGCGGCGACACCCGGAACCGGCAGTTCTTCGATCTGGCGGGCAAGCTCTTCGGATCGCTTGGCCGGATCGACGAGGCGCTGGAGATGTACCGGCGTGCCCTGGAGCAGGACCCCCACGCGCCCAATACCCGGATCGGCGTGGCGATCACGCTCCATCTGGCCCGGCGCT
>JAKSBE010000186.1 GCA_022361275.1 Kiloniellales bacterium | reverse complement strand
GATCGCTGAGACGCAGATGCGTGCTTCATAGTCATCGCACTGCGCATCCCATCCCATGTGATCGCAGAGTTCTTTGATCTTGGCGGCGACCCCCAGGGGGCTGGTCGCTGGTGTGGTGAGCAACGCTTCATCTAAATGAGGGATTACACGGCTCGCGGCGTCGCGTTCGGCAGGAGTCCCGCCCCCCCTTTCCAGATAAGCGACGATCTTACGTATCCGGTTGTAGACCACGAGCACAGGGTCTTCAGCGCTTAAGGATGGCCGGGACGGTGATGGTGTGGAAGCACTTGATGTCACCGCCCCGGCCGGCCCCGCTAGCAGGACTGCCGGTGCTATTACTCCCTGCAACACCGCCCGCCGCGAGGCAATTGTCCCCCTAGACTTGCTCCCTGTTTTCGTCTTCCGGGCAACGCCCATGACGCACCCCTCTAGCGGACGCACTTGTCCTGCTCATGTCCAGCCTTGACGGGCCGCACATAGGTTCGCTTAATGTCACGTTAGGCGCTGTAGACAAGATTCAGCCCCTAACAAGTCGCTTGTGAGTAGAAATTACTAATCTATTAGAGAATTTCCGTCAAGGAATTTTTTTGGCCGTCGGCAAAGCATGATCTCCACTAGACAGATGAAGGCAGGCCGCCAGCTATTGGGCTGGAACCAAAATGATTTAGCGGCCAAATCGGGCTTGTCCCACCAGACCATCCAGCGGATGGAACAGAAGGGTGTCAGCATCAGCACCGTTGGCAATGTGGAAAAAGTGATCAAGGCTTTTGAAACTGCGGGTGTCGAGTTGATTGCCAAAGGCGACGCCTCCGAAGCAGGCGGCGGCGAGGGAGTGCGCCTCAAAAAGTGACAATGTGTCGGGCTGATTGTGTAGCTGCGCCCGCTCAGCACTTCAGGGCGACCTTCAGGTTATGTGGTTTTTGGATCTCCTGTTCGGGCCGGTCGGCCGCGCGTTGTGTCTGTCGAGCCTCGAAGCGTCGCAGTCGGAAATAGGCGCAGTTCATCCAAAGCTGAGCGGTGTCCAGATGCCCTCTGTGTAGCGCGGATTGCATCAGGATCAAATCCTGAGTCGGACCACCGGCACGTCGCTGTAAAAGGATAGAAACGACCTGGAACCAGAATGGAGCCTTGTCGGACCGTCCGAGCCTGATGAGGCGGTTGGCGCTGCCTACGGCCTCTTCGACCGCGCCCAGGAGGCCGGCCTTGCATTCCAGCTTGTCAGCAACGGATGCGAGCGTTTCAGTCATGAGATTGAAGACCATGATGCCAATGACTGAACACTCGATGCAGGCTTTATCCCGGAATGGTCCCGGTCAAGGTTGGCGACCAACTCAGGCCGCCATCCGATAAACCGCTTATCTCTCGTGGCCTGAAGCACGCCCGGCTTAACAGGGCGAAGACTGCCGAGTATTGGAGCTGGTTGACCATCGTCGGAGACAGGAGCCAAGGGGAGGTAGAGTTCTTCGGCAATAAGGAGGGTACGGCTTTCCCAACAGAGCGTGCTGTAGACCGCGACCGGGGTTTGGTTTTTCGACGACCCCAAAAGGGCTTCCCGGCGTGTCGCCACATACTCCCCGCAGCAGGTCCGCTCCAAAAAGGGGGTGTTGGTCAGATCGAAATCAAATAGCGACACCAGATCGTGCCCCCAAAGACGCACGATCCAATCTGAAGGCACTGGCTCCAACATGAACAAGAAGCCCGAAAGGTGTTCGATCTTCGCTAGGTCGAAGGCTGAACGAGGCGGGGGCTTCCCATCTGTGCCGATTGACCGCCAATGATCCAACAGTGCCTGATGCTCAGGGGTCAGCATCACGAGCGTCATGGGACCATCTCCGCTGCCAGACGCTCCATACGCTCGATCTCCGAGCGGCGAAGGTCCGGCGGCAGAGTGAGGAAGGCTCTGACCAGCAGGTAGGTCTCTACAGACAATGAAGTTTCGTCGGGGTCGGCTGTGGTCCCCACTTCAATCTGCGAATTGCCTGGATGTCTTCTCCGCACCGTCGCACGCCGGCCGAGTTCGGCGGCAAGTGCTTGATACGTAACGAAACGTGGACTACGACCCAACGCACATACTCCCTACGCAACCGTTTGAATCTGCACAACTCCTATAGGCATCTGTCGCCTCGCAAGCTTCCCCTGAGAGTTGTGGTCGATAGGGCTCCTGCTCGCTGTCACTCGGCAGATCATCATTTGTTCGCAGCGGCGGCCGTAGTATGAAGAATGCGTTCTTGTCTGCGTCCTTCAGCGTAGGAAAAGCCCTGATCGTTGCCGTTCTACAGCCTGCCGACCTACCCCGATGTCACTGCCTCAAGTGGCACAAGCCATCACTTTGATCTAGCTATCTTGCTATCTGTCGTGGTATGATACAACTACTTTTCTATTTTCCGCTGTCACGAGCCCTTCGCGATGCTCGCAAGCAAGCGGGTGCAAGGCAGACGGACATAGCGGAGCAAGCAGGATTGTCGGTGCCGACGGTGCGGCTACTGGAACACGGCAAGGGCACGATCGAATCGCTCGATGCAGTTTTGGAATGCCTCAACCTGGAGATTTATGGTGACCGCCTTCCCCGTTCGGGCAACCGGGGCGAGCGGATTGCCGGGCTTCGGAAAGCACGCGGGATCAGTCAACGGGATTTGGCCAAGGAGATCGGTGTCAGTCCAACGCCTATCATCACCATTGAAAATCACTGGCGCGGGCGCGTCGAAACCCTGGACACGATCCTATCGGCCTTGGACGCGGGCGCTTTCCTCGCAGGCCCCGACTTCGACGCTGAGGCCGCCGTTCGCAACACGCATCAATTCCGTTCTGTGTCGAGCGTGATGGACCCGTTGCAAGAGATCGTTGGCACCTTCGATCTTTCGCCCTGCCCAAACGTGATCAGCGGGCGGGAGTTGCCGATAAAGGCTCGCAAGGAGTACGCGGCTGCTGACGATGGCCTGCGCTTGCCCTGGACCGGGACGGTAATCCTGAATCCGCCGTACAACGACGACCTGCCCGCCTGGGTGCGGAAGGCGCATGACGAGTACGAACGTGGTACCGCTTCACTCGTGGTCGCAATGTTACCGGCATGGACGGACCGGGCCTGGTGGCATCTGTACGTGGCCGATGTCGCCGCCGTCATCTTCCTGCGCGGCACTGTCGCGTTCAGCGGCGAGGCTCACCCGATGCCCTCCGCGCTGGCCATATGGGGCGCAACCGAGACGCTGCTGAGCAAGGTCCAGGACGCCTACCCGGAAAGTTGGGTGATCGGCCCGCGCAAGTAACCAAGGCTGGCCTTGTTGCGGCCGGAAAGGAGGCCAGGATGCCGGACGACGTTCCGGGCATTGCAATCGAATGGGCGAGCTTTTGGGACATCGCTACTCCACAGCAAGGCGCCACGGCATTGGAACAAATGTGCGGCGATGAAGCTGCGGCGGCCGCATCCTACAACGCGGAATGGGCGCGTGCGGATGACCGCGAAGAGGATTATCGTTTCTGGATTGCGGTACTGGCCAGACTC
>JAKSBE010000023.1 GCA_022361275.1 Kiloniellales bacterium | reverse complement strand
CGCGGCAGCTACCACGCCGAGAGCGCCGCCCTGGCCCGCGAGCGGACGATGGCCTTCCTGGCCGAGCACCTGGGCTGACCGCCGGGATGCGGGCATCCGAGCGGGTTCGCGCAGGCTATAACCGGATCGCCCAGGACTACGCGCGGCACAGGGACCAGACCACGAGCCTTCCCTTCCTGGAGCGGCTGTCGGAACGCCTTCCGGCCCGGAGCCGCGTCCTGGACCTCGGCTGCGGCGCCGGCCGTCCCGTCGACGCCTTCCTGGTCGAGCGGGGCCACCAGGTGATCGGAATCGACATCTCCGAGGCCATGATCGCCCTCGCGCGCCGGAACATCCCGCAGGCCAGCTTCCACCGCCGCGACATGGCGGGCCTTCAGCCGGGCGACTACCAAGTCGACGCCGTCGTGTCCTTCTACGCACTGATCCACGTCGACCGCCGCCTGCATCGCCGGATCCTGACCACGGCGCGGTCCTTCCTGCCGCCGGACGGGCTGATCCTGGTCACCATGGGACGCAGCGACTGGGAAGGCGTGGAGGACTTCCTGGGCGTGGACATGGGCTTCAGCCACTTCGACGCCGCCACCAATCGTGCCCTGATCGAAGACTGCGGGTTCTCGCTGCTCTTTGAGGATCGCCATCCGGACAACCTGCCCGGGGCCACGGGCTCGCATCCGGTGTTCCTAGCCCGCAAGACGGCTTGATCACGGGGCCGAGGCGATCCCGGTCGCGGAACGCTGGCCGCGGCGGGCAATCGTCCCCATATCCGGTCAATCAAAGGCTCCGACGACATCAGGGAGGTTCGGCCATGCGGCCCGCCAGCATCAAACCTTGGACCCTCTTGGCCGGGTTCTCGCTCGCGGCTCTCTTCTTGGTCTCGCTGACCTTCGTGGCCCGGGCGGCCGAAACCCAGGACAGCGAGCGCCACGCCTTCAAGCTGGTCGAGGTCGCCGGCGGCCTCGACAGCCCCTGGGGCCTGGCCTTCCTGCCGGGCGGCGACATCCTGGTTACCGAGAAGCCAGGACGCCTGCGCCTGATCCGCGACGGCAAGCTGCGCGCCGAGCCCATCGAGGGCCTGCCGGAGATCGAGGAGGTCGGCCAGGGCGGCCTGCTGGACGTCGCGCTGCATCCGGACTTCGCCGAGAACCGCGTCCTCTATATCTCCTACGCCGGCAAGCAGGGCGGCCACTACGGCACCGAGGTCGCGCGCCTGCGCCTGGTCGAGGATCGCCTGGAGGGCCTCGACGTGCTCCTGGTGCTCCAACCCAAGAGCGGCGGCGGCCGCCACTTCGGCTCGCGCCTGGTCTTCGACCGCCAGGGCCTGCTCTACGTCACCTCCGGCGACCGCGGCGACCCGGACAAGTCCCAGGACCGAGGCAACATGTACGGCTCGGTCCTGCGGGTCCGCGACGACGGCGAGGTGCCGGCGGACAACCCCTTCGTCGGCCAGGCCGGGGTGCGGCCCGAGATCTACTCCTACGGCCACCGCAACCCCCAGGGCATGGCGCGGCGCCCGGGGACCGATCAGATCTGGGCGGTCGAGCACGGCCCGCGCGGCGGCGACGAGCTGAACCTGATCCGCGCCGGGGTCAACTACGGCTGGCCGGTCATCACCTACGGCCGGAGCTACGCCGGCTTCTCGATCGGCGAGGGCAAGGAAAAGGAAGGCATGGCCCAGCCCGCCAAGTACTGGGTGCCCTCGATCTCGCCCTCGGGCCTGACCTTCTACGACGGCGCGGCCTTCCCGCAGTGGCAGGGCAACCTCTTCCTCGGCGCCCTCTCCGGCGAGATCCTGGTGCGCCTGGAGCTCGAGGGCGACAGGGTCGTCCACGAGGAGCGCCTGCTCGAGGACCTGGGCGAGCGCATCCGCGACGTCCGCCAGGGCCCCGACGGCTTCCTCTACATCCTGACCGAGAGCGGCGACGGCAAGCTGCTCAGGCTCGAACCGGCGGGCTGAGCGGGTGGGGCACCAACGCCCCGGGCACTG
>JAKSBE010000227.1 GCA_022361275.1 Kiloniellales bacterium | reverse complement strand
TCATGTAGCGCTTCAGTGACCACTTGGTTGCGGCGATGTGCCTCAACCTGGCCGCGGCCAGGCTGAGGGGTTCGTGAAGCGAACCGCCCGCAGGGCCTGGCCGTCCGGGACGGCGCCGACCACGCGGGTCCGCCGTCGGATCTCCCGCATGATCCGCTTCAAGGGACTGTTGGTGGGTATTCTGCGCCAGTACTCGTCTGGGAAGGCTTAGTAGACCAGGGTCTCCTCTACGGTCTCCTCGAGCCACTGCGCGACCTTGGCCAGGCGCAGGGCCTTGAGCTTGCCGGCGACCTCCTCGGCCTTGGCCCGGGCAGTCTCGCGGCTCTCCTGGGCATGGATGGCCTTCAACATCAGGGAGACCTCACGCATCTTGGCGCTCGGCACATGGCTGAAGGCGTTGCGGTACCAATGCACGACGCAGCGCTGCCAGCGGGCCTGGGGATAGACCTCGGTGACGCTCTCCACCAGGCCGAGACAAGCATCGGAGATCACCAGCTCGATGCCCTGCAGGCCTCGCTCCTTGAGGTGCTTCGGGGTGCGAAGCACAGCGCTGCGCGCCGCTCCAGCCGGCCTTGTCCTCCTTGGCGCCCTCGACGATGCCCAGAAGCTCGCGGTAGCCGTCGGCGTTCACGCCAATCGCCACCAAGAGCGAGACGTTGCGCACCTCGACCGTGCCAGGCGAGACCCGTGCGCCCCACAGCGCCTCCACGCTGCCGCGCACGATCTTACTACCCAGGTGATCTTGGATCCGCTCGTCGTCAATCCGGATGACGTTCGACAAGGCCTTCGTGTTATCCTTTTCCATGGTGGCTCCTTCCCTCTGGGGCAGTTGATTCCAGCAAAACCAACCTAACCGGATGCGGGGGCCACCAACCCCTCACTCAAATCTGCGAAAGATTCTTTACGTCATCACTGCGAAGGGCCGGCCTTGTGGTGTATTTGGGCGGGTAGGTGAGTCCGTAGGTTTGGGGGATTGGCAGCGAGCGCTCGAAGGGTGCGACAAGCACGTCGGACCGGATGCCGTCGGTCACGAGGGTACAGACGCCGAGGGCGAGTCCGTGCCCTTGATGTGCGGCGCCAATAGCCAAGTGGCAAGCCCCGAACCCCAGCAAGCTGCGAGCACAACGTCTCCGTCGCCGGTCAGCTTCTCGAACCCGGCATAGCCGTCGACATGCAGGATGCCCTTGAAGTCCTCCAGATGCGCCGCCGGGCGCTCGGCCTTGCGGTCCGGCGCAAAGAGGTAGACGGCCGCCGGCGGCGCCGGTCCGCCCCAGGCCCGCTGGTCGCGGGCGTAGACCCAGAGCCGCCCGGTCTTGGTGCGTCCGCGCCCCGGATCGAGCACCGGCACGGGGGTGTCGTCGGCGAACAGGTGGTCGGAGGCAAAGACGTTCCGGCACAGTCTTTCGTGCAGCGCGTCGAGCCACCAGCAGGCGCCGCCGACCCAGCCGGCGAGCGTCGAGCGGTCGATCTCGGCGCCGCGGCGGGCAAGGATCTGGGCCTGGCGATAGAGCGGGGTGTGGTCGCAGTACTTGGCGACCAGCACCAGCGCGAGCAGCGCCGGCGTGGCCAGACCGCCAGCGATCGGCCGCTCGGGCGCCGCGGCCTGATGCAGCTTCCCGCAGGCCCGGCAGCCGTATTTGTTGTTGATATTTTTGGTGTCGCGGGAAACGCTGTGGCGCCGCCACTACTTCTAAGTCGTTGATTCTATGGAGATGAGTGCGGCACTGCCGATTAGAGCGGCCTCAGCCACCCACCTTTGGATGAGGAGCGGCGTTGCAGTGTGTCCGTCAGGGTGGTGCATTATCTCATGGGGTTTGGCGATGATCGTGAGTTTCCGGGACGAATGGCTGCGCGCCTTCTTTGTCGATGACGAGCGCTCGCGTCACATCCCTGCCGATCCCGAAAGCCGATTGTTCCGCAAGCTCCAGATGATCGACGATGCGATGACCGATCAGGATTTGCATGTGCCGCCGAGCAACCATTTCCAAAAGCTGCGCGGCAATCTGGCCGGTCTGCATTCGATACGCGTCAACAGGCAATGGCGGCTGGTCTTTGCCTGGGACGGCGGGAGAGGCGAGGCCAGCGGCGTCTATCTCGACGATCACAGCTACCGATGAGGTGAGACCGATGTTGATGACCAAACGCAAGCCGTCCCCGGTGTCGGAAATCCTCGTCGAGGAGTTCATGAAGCCGATGGGACTGACTCAGGGCGCGCTCGCCGAAGCGATGGGCGTGCAGAGGAAGCATGTCAACGAGCTGTGCAATGACCGCCGCAACGTGACGGCCGCGACGGCGCTGATCCTGGCGCGGGTGTTCGGCAACAGCCCAGACTTCTGGCTCAACGTCCAGCGCCGCACCGAGCTTTGGGAGGCGATGCACGATCCGAAGGAGCAGGCGCGGATCGAACGCGCCAAGCCGCTGTCGACGGCGGCGTGATGCCCGCCGTTCATGCGCTTCATCACCACTGGCCGTCTAGCCCTTCTCTTTGCGCGCCCGAGCACGAATCGCGCTCCGGCGTGCAGACGGGCGATTCCACGCCATGCGGCTCGGGTCCATCGTGACCGGATCGCTCGTCCCGCTGTCACCGTCGCAAACCGATCCGCGTCGCGCTCTATCTCCGCGTCTCGACGAACCGCCAGGCGGACACGATCTCTCAATTCCCGACCATCGCCGGTCACAAGCATATGCCACGATCTGGCTGCATCCTCTGAGAGGAAGCATGTCCGAACTTCAAATCGCTTGGCGATTCATGGCCTCCAGCCGAAACCCTAAGAACTCTTGCGAAAGATGCGTAGGGCCGCTAGCTTTGTTGAGAATAATTCTCAATTGCTTTCGGCCGGCTGGATGGCGCTCCCGCCTTCGCGCCTTGCGTTCATGTTCATGCCAGTCCAGGAGGAAGCTGGGGCGTTGTCCAAGAACTCGACCGCCCTGAGCGTTTTCGTCACGTACCGCGGCGCGCTGGTCGACTATGCGAACAGCATCACCGGCAGCCGCGCGCAGGCAGAGGACCTCGTGCAGGAGGCTTGGCTGCGCTTCGACGAAGCGACCAGGGGACGCTTCGTCGAAGACACGAAGGGCTATCTCTACCGGATCGTCCGGAACCTCGCCTTGGACCAACATCGTCGCCTCACCCGTGAGAACCGACTGATCTCACGCGACGACCTCGAGCAGGCGGCCGAGGCCTGCCCTGATGAGATCCCGACGCCGGAGACGGTCGCGCTTTTCAGGGACGAGATCCGCTGTGTCATGGCGGCCATGGCGGAATTGCCGGAGCGGACGCGCATCGCCTTCGAAATGCATCGTTTCGGGGGCGCCACCCTCAAGGAGATCGCGGCTTTCCTCGGCATTTCGGTATCTCTCGCCCACATCCTGGTCACCGACGGCGCGGAGCACTGCAAGGCGCGGCTCACAAAACGATAATCGCAAGCCGACGTCGATTTTGGAATTGGCACTTCGACATGCGTTTTGTGTATAGAACGCCTCTCGACGCCTGCCCGGAGACCAGGAGCGCAGGGCCCAGGTCTCGACAGGGCTAAAGAGAAGGGCATGGCAGACGATAAGGACAAGACCGACCCGACCGTTCGACAGACTTCCAGGGAAGCCAGCGGCTGGATGATCCGCCTTCAGGACGCCCCGGAAGACGCCGAACTCCAGCGTCGCTTCGCCGACTGGCTGAGCGATCCCGTCAACGCCGCCGCCTGGGACGAGACGCAACGCATGTCGCGTGCGGTCGCCGGGGCGACGCCGCGGCACGCGGAGAGCTGGGGACCCTTCCTCAGACAAGCCCGCGCGGAGGCGGAGAACGGGGGGACGGCGCAGCCGCGGCAGGCGCCGCCCAGCGTCGGAGGTGGGATTGCCGGCGCCGCAGGGAGGCGGGCACCGAGCGGTCGCAGGGACCGCCGCCGCATCCTGCGGCTCGCCGGCCTGGCGGCGGCTTCGGTTATGGTCATCCTGGCCGGGCCCAATCTCGCGCTGCGCTTGCAGGCCGACCATGCGACCGCCACGGCCGAAACCCGGACGGTGCGTCTGGCCGACGACAGCCTGGCCACCATGGCGCCAGCGAGCGCCATCACCGTGTCCTACACGACCGGTGAGCGGCGCGTCCGCCTCCTCGCGGGGGAGGTCTATCTCGACGTGACGCCCGATGCCGGGCGCCCCTTCCGGGTCTCGACCGACGGCCTTCGGGTCACCGTCCTCGGCACCCGCTTCAACGTCTCGCGAAGCGACGGCGGGGCGGAGGTAAGCGTGGCACAGGGGGTCGTGCGGGTCGAGGCAAGCGGCGCCCAGCCTGCCGCGGCCACGCTGGAGGAAGGCGAATTCCTGCGCGTAGGCCGCTCGGGGCGGGTCCAGCGCGGCTCGCGGCCCACCTCGCTGGTCGGGGCCTGGCGTCAGAACCAGCTCATCGCGCAGGACGAACCCTTCCGGAACGTCTTGGACCGACTGCGGCGCTACCATTCCGGCGCGATCGTCCTGCTGGACGACGCCCTGGCGGCGCAGCCGGTCACCGGCGTCTACGATCTCGGCAATCCCCTCGGCGCGCTGCGCGGCATCGCGCGGTCCCAGAAGGCCGTCGTCCGCGAGATCACGCCCTGGCTGCT
Organism: Kiloniellales bacterium; assembly: GCA_022361275.1. Lineage (GTDB taxonomy): Bacteria > Pseudomonadota > Alphaproteobacteria > Kiloniellales > JAKSBE01 > JAKSBE01. Next base: position 29 of record JAKSBE010000227.1, on the reverse strand, counting down.
TATCGTGTCGCGCTCCTGAAGGTACGCAC
>JAKSBE010000615.1 GCA_022361275.1 Kiloniellales bacterium | reverse complement strand
GGCCTGCGCCATGGCGATGGCAAGGCGGGCCTCGGTCACCGTGTCCATGGCCGACGAGATGATCGGCAGGCTGAGATCGATACCGTCGGCGATGCGGGTGGTGACGTCCACCTGTCCGGGCATCACCACGGAGTGTCCGGGCTGCAACAGCACGTCGTCAAAGGTGAGGGCGTCGCGCCCGGTCGCCGATTCGATGATCTGTGCCATGGCCAATCTCCAGTGTCAGAAGTGCTTCGGACAGCCGCCGGGCGGCTCCGCTGCACTTGTCCCGATGCATTCAGAAGTTGGCAATGGCTGGTACCACGGTTGCCGCGGCAAGGAAACCAAAAAGACAGCTCTCCCGATGGTGCGACGGGCGGTCGTCAGGCGTCGTCGGCCGGCTTTCCCTTGAAGCCCTTTGCCAGGAGATACATCTCCACCGATTCGGCCCGCGACGCGGGCGGCTTGACGTGGATCACGGACGTGAAACTGCGTTTCAGCATGGTGAGCAGCGCGGCTTCCGTTCCGCCCTGGAAGGTCTTGGCGAGGAAATGCCCGCCGGTGTTGAGCACGTCCACCGCGAAATAGGCGGCCACCTCGCACAGATGCATGGTTCGCAGATGATCGGTCCTGCGGTGACCGGTCGTCGGCGCGGCCATGTCAGAGAGCACCAGGTCGGGAGCTCCGCCGCAGGCCTCGATCAGCGCCGAGGGAGCCGCGTCATCGAGAAAATCCATCTGCAGGAACGCCACGCCCGGCACCGGATCCATCTCCAGGAAATCGATCGCCGCCACTTTTGGTGCCGCGTCGGTCGAACCGGTGACCCGGGCGGCGATCTGCGACCAGCCGCCCGGCGCCGAGCCCAGATCGACAATGCGCCGGGCACCGCTGAGGATGCCGTGTTTCTGGTCGATTTCGAGCAGTTTGAAGGCGGCCCGCGACCGGTACCCTTCGAGCTGCGCCCGCTGCACGTAGGGATCGTTGATGTGACGCTCCAGCCAGCGCCGCGACGAGGCCTTGATCTTGCCGCGCTTGCGGATTTTCTGCCCGAGCTTGCGGCCCGTCCGGTTGCCGCCGGTGGGCCCTTTCATCGGCCGTTGTCCCGCCTTTGCTGGGGCGATCCGTTGCGCTGGTGGAACGGCCGCCGGCCGCGGCCGCGCCGCCACACGCCGTCGGCCGCCATCATCTCCGTCAGCAGGCCCTCGCGCAGGCCGCGATCGGCGACACGCAGGC
>JAKSBE010000180.1 GCA_022361275.1 Kiloniellales bacterium | reverse complement strand
TCCTCTTCTCGCATCCGGCCGACTTCACGCCGGTCTGCACGACGGAGTTCATCGCCTTCGCCAAGGCCCACGACAAGTTCCAGGCTCTGAACTGCGACCTGCTCGGGCTGTCGATCGACAGCAACTTCGCGCACGTCGCCTGGGTGCGGAACATCGAGGAGAAGTTCGGGGTCAAGATCCCCTTCCCGATCATCGAGGATCTGTCGATGAAGGTGGCCGGCGCTTACGGGATGATTCAGCCGGGCGCCAGCGACACCTCGGCGGTTCGCGCGACCTTCTTCATCGACCCCGAGAGCAGCTTGCGCGCCATGGTCTACTATCCCATGAGCAACGGCCGCTCGGTCGACGAGTTCCTGCGGTTGCTCGAAGCGCTCCAGACCAGTGACGCACACGGCGTTGCCACACCGGAGAACTGGCGCCGTGGCGAGAAGGTGATCGTCCCGCCGCCGCAGACCGCGGAAGAGGCCGAAAAGCGACTCACCGAAGGCTACGAGACCATCGACTGGTACTTCTGCAAGAAGGATCTCGCCGCCTAGAGCAGCCCGCATTCATTCGAACGCGGATAAGCTGCTCTAACTCTATGGCATAGATCAAATGATCTGCGTCTAATTGAGTCCAATTAGACGCAGTTTGATCTAAGTGTTTGGTCCCGGGATGTGGTGGATCTGGGTTTAGTCTGAAGCGCCGTGGCTGTCGTAGTAGGAGCGGCGGACGGTGGCCTCCTTGATCGTAGGGTTCATGCGTTCGGCTTGGCCACTGGTCCAGGGCCACTGGTCCAGGGATGGTTGGGCTTGGTCGGGCGAGGATCGATCGCCGGCCTTGGCGCAGGCGCGCTCGAAGGCGTGGACGCGGAACGGTTCACCCTTCTCGAGGGCGGCTGTGATCTCAGCGGCAGCAGGCCACCCGAGCTTTCGATCGCTGTATTGCCGCTCCCACGGCGTGAGTGGTCGTGGTGCTGCCGCGAAGGACTTGTCCCATAGCGCATCCTTGTCGATGGTCTTAGATATCCTACCATCACACTCCGGGACCAAACAGCTAGCTTGTTGAATCTAGTATGATTCAGCTTCCGGGTTTCAGCACATGAATTGTGCCGGACTTCAAAACCATCGGGCTCCAAAAACCGTTTCTGTAGCGCGGGCTGCAATGGAGAAGCAGCACGCCTGACGCGCGCCTCAAGAAGAATTGAAACGGAGGCGTAAGGGCTTGCCCTGCCTCGGGAAAGCGGCCGGCGGCGGCCATGGCCGAGAGAGCACCGAGAGTAAAGCGCGCTTGATATCAACCCGCACGGGCATAGATTGGCCGCATGGCGATGCCGACCTTGAGGCAGCTGCAGTTCCTTGCGGCTTTGGGAGAGAAAGGATCGTTTTCACGGGCGGCCGAGGCCTGCCACGTGACGCAGCCGACCTTGTCGGCAGCGATCAAAGAGCTGGAGGACCTGCTGGGCGTGCAGCTCGTCGAGCGGGAGGCGAGAGGGGCGCGGCTCACCCGGGCCGGCGAGTCCGCCGTGCGCCGGGCCAGGGTGATCCTCTCCGAGGCCAAGGAGTTGGTCTGCTCCGTCAGCCCCGCCGGCGGTCTGCTGGAAGGGCCCTTCCACCTGGGCGCGATCCCGACCATCGCGCCCTTCGTCTTCGCCCAGACGGTTTCAGCACTGAACGGCGCCTATCCCAACGCCAAGGTCTTCCTGCAGGAGGACAAGACCGCGCGCCTCTTGGACGGCCTGCGCGACCACAGCCTGGATGCCGCGATCATCGCCCTGCCCTGGAAGACCGATGGCATCGCGGCGCTCCGGGTCTTCGACGACGAGTTCCTTCTGGCGGCGCCGGCGCAACATCCCCTGGCGCGGAACGACGACCTCGTGCCCGAAGACCTGCGCGGCGAGGAACTGCTCCTGCTGGAGGACGGCCACTGCCTGCGCGACCATGCACTCTCGGTTTGCACCCAGGCCACCGGCAGCCTCGGTGCGCAGGTCGCGGCGACCTCGCTGACCACCCTGGTCAACATGGTCGCCGGCGGCCTGGGCGTCTCGCTGCTGCCGCGGCTCGCGGTCGAGAACGGCCTGCACATCGAGAGCGCGGTCACGCTGCGGCGCTTCGCCGTACCGGTCGTCGGCCGCTCGATCGGCGTCGCGTGGCGGGCGGGCTCGGGGCGGGCCGGCTCGGGGCGGGCCAGCTCGGGGCGGGAGGCCGAGGCGCGGGTCATCGCCGGGGTCCTCAGGAGGATCTTCGCACCCTGAGCCGCGGAGGAAGCCCGGGCCCTACTCTTCGGTCAACAGCTCGACCATTTCCCGGTTGCCCTGGAGGCGGGCCAGAACCAGGGCCGTGTTGCCCAAGAAGTCGCGGTTCGAGACGTCGGCGCCTGCGGCGCGCAGCATCCGGACCTGTTCGGTGCGGCCGAAGAGCGCGGCCATCATGACCGCGGTCTGGCCGCTGTCGTTGGTCGCGTCGACGGCGCAACCCAAGGTCAGGAGCTTGCGCGCCATGTCGTCGTAGCCCTTGAAGGCGGCGCCCATCAGCGCGGTGTTGCCCCGACGGTCCGCCGCACAGGGGTCCGCGCCCCGCGCCAGCAGGAAGTCGACGGCGGCCGGCCGGTCGTTGTAGGCGGCCAGTATAAAGGCGGTGTAGCCGTCCTCGTTGCGCGCGTCGACCGGCGCGCCGGCGTCGATCAGGCCCTTCAGGATATCCACCCGGCCTTCGCGCGCCGCCTCGAAGTAGAGACGGGCGATGTCCTCCGGCGTGTAGGCCGTCCCGGCCTCAACGGGGCCGGCCAGGACCAGGATCAGGAACGTGCTCATCCACTTCAGCATCTCGGTCTCTCCCGAAAGAATGAGGCGGCGCCGTGCCCGAGGGGCCGTGGGCCCGGCGCCGCCTTCGCATGGCCGCTGCTACAGCGACGCCTGCCTTATGGCACCGGCACGGGCCTGAACCGCGCCGAGCTCGACCCCCACCGCTTCCGCGATACGGGTGCCGTAGTCCTCGTCGGCCAGGTAGAAGTGGGTGACCATGATCTCCTTGATCTCGGGGTTGCGCACCTGGCCGAGGTCGCCGGCGAGATTGGAGATCAGGTTGGCCTGCTGCGCCCCGTCGAGCGCACGGAAGAACTCGCCCGCCTGCTGGAAGGGCAGCGTCTTTTCGATCGCCCGCCGCTCCGCGATGCCGTCGAGCTGGTAGCGGGCGGCGACGATCGCCGGGCTGTCGACGAAGGCGTTGTCATCGACGTTGCGCGAGGGCTGGTAGTTCACCTCGCCGCGTTGGTCGGCGAAGTTGAGGCGGCCGTCCTGGTTGCCGTTGCGGACCGGGACATGGGGCGCGTTGACCGGCAGCATCTGGTAGTTGGTGCCGACGCGGTAGCGCTGCGTGTCGGCATAGGAGAAGAGGCGCCCCTGGAGCAGGCGGTCGGGCGAGGCCTCGATCCCCGGGACCATGACGCCCGGCGCGAAGGCGACCTGCTCGGTCGAGGAGAAGAAGTTGTTCGGCACCCGGTTCAAGGTCATGGTGCCGATCTTCACCGTCTCGAAGACCGAACCGTCTTCCGGCCAGTCCTTGGTCGCGTCGAAGGGGTTGAAGTCCAGCTTGTCGATGTCCTCCGGCTTCAGGATGATCGCGTGCAGGTCCCACTTCGGATGCTTGCCGGCCGTGATGTCGGCGTAGAGCGAGTCGGTCGCGAAGTTGAAGGACTCGGCGTTCGCCTCCTCGGCGGTCAGCGTCTTGACGCCCTGATGCGACTTCCAGCGGAACTTGGCGAAGACGACCTCGCCCGCCTTGTCGACCAGCCGGAAGGCGTGGACCGAGTTGCCGTCCATGAACTGGTAGCCGGCCGGCGTCCCGAGGTCGGAGTAGACCTGGGTGAGCATGTGGGTCGACTCGGGCAGGTGCGAGAAGAAGTCGAAAAAGCGGTTGGGGTCCTGTCGGTTGGTGACCGGAGAGGGCTTCAGGCTGTGCACCATGTCGGGGAACTTGATGGCGTCCCGGATGAAGAAGACGGGTAGGTTGTTGCCGACCAGGTCCCAGTTGCCCTGGTCCGTGTAGAACTTGGTGGCGAAGCCTCGCGGGTCGCGGAGGCCTTCCGGCGAGCCCTTGGGATGGATCACCGTCGAGAAGCGCACGAAGACCGGCGTCTTCTTGCCCTGCTCCGCGAAGAGGGAGGCCGCGGTGTAGGCGGTGATCGCCGTGTCGGTGACGACGAACTCGCCTTCCGCGCCGGTGCCGCGGGCGTGGACCACCCGCTCGGGAATGCGCTCGCGGCTGAAGCGCGCGAGCTTTTCGACCAGGTGGAAGTCCTCCAGCAGGACGCCGCCGAAGGCGCCGGCGGTCTTGGAGTTCTGGTTGTCGACGACCGGTGCGCCCGAATCCTGGGTCAGCGCCGGTTTTTCGGCAGAGGCCGGCGCGGCGAGGACCGCAGCGCCGAATGCGATGGCCGCGAGTTGGGGCGTGTTCATGAAGCTGTCTCTCCTGAGCTCGTGATCTCAAGGCCGGTAACGACCACTGATTGAGAGTGATGAACCCGAAGACGAAGCGGAAATAGATAGTCGCTAGAAACGCGATTGACGCTTCCTATAGTCGCTTTTTTTCAAGACGATAAGAAACGTTTGCCAAACTATTGAAAGTTCCTGTCGCAGCGATAGAAAAAGGCGATGTCGCGGATGCAGGCGCCGGGAAACGCGAGATCGGCAACGCGAGTCCCCGGACCCGCGTCGCGGCCGGCGGAAGACGTCAAACCTCTTGGCCGTCACCAAGGTCCGCCAGCCAGTATCTCCGCGCGACCACGTTGGTGACGACGACGTAGCAGAGGATCGCGACCGGACCCAAGGCCGTCTTGAAGGCGACCCAGGTGTCCGTGTCCAGACTGCGCCAGACGATCTCATTGAGCGCCGCGAAGGAAAGCGCGAAGCCGATCCAAGAGGCCGTCAGAACCCGCCAACCGGACTCGGAGAGCTTGAGCTGCTTGCCGAGGGCACGAACGAGAAAGCTGGGCCGAAAGCGAAGGCCGACCGCAAGCGCCGCGGCAAAGAGACAGTTCCCGACGGTGGGCTTTATCTTGATGAAGACCTCGCTGTCGAAGACCAGGCTCGCGCCGCCCAGGATCAGGACGATCACCAGCGTCACGACAGCGATGGCCGGAACCCGCCCGTCCAGCACGAGCCCCAGCCCCACGGCCGCGAGGGTCGCGACCATGACCGCCGCCGTCGCCGCCATCAGGCCCCAGCCGTGGTTCACCACGAAGAAGACCAGAGTCGGAGCGAGCTCGAGCAGGATCTGCCGATTGAGGTAGCGCTCGGCGAAGCTCATCGGTCGGCCTGCCCGCCCGACCTCAGTAGGGCCCCGGCACGATCTCGCTGCCGTCGAAGAAGCGGGTCGGACGGAAGCGGGTCAGGTCGTGGCCGGGGTCGCGGCCTTGCATGAGGTCGGCCATGACGCGACCGATGGCGGGGCCGATGCCGAAGCCGTGGCCGCTGAGGCCGGTCGCGATGTAGAAGCCCTTGATCCGCTCGTCCTCGCCGAGGGTCGGGACCGCGTCCGGGGTGACGTCGATCATGCCGGCCCAGGCCTCGGCGAGCTTGACGCCCTTCAGCGTCGGAAAGCGGGCCGGCAGGCGGTCCCGGATCCTCCGGACCACGGCCGCGGAGGGCGCCGGGTTCAGAATCCGCCGGCGCTCGAAGGGGCTGACATCCTCGGCGGTCCAGCGCCGCGGCCGGCCCCAGGCGCCGGGGTCCCCCTTGGGCGCGGCCGGACGCAGCCGGACGTCCTTGGCCGAAATCTTGAGCAGCTCGATGAACTTGGTGAAGTACCTGAAGGACGCAGGCGAGACGTAGTGCTCGGCAAGGTCGCCGGTCGCGACGGTGTAGCCGCCGTCGGCGCGCCGTCGGATCGCGAGGCCGGGGGTCGCAATGTTGCCCTCGTAAGGCGCCGCCGGCGCGGCCTCGGTCCGGGCCGCCGTCGAGCGCACCGCGAGCTGCGGCAGGTCGACGCCGGCGTTGGCGGCGAAGGCGTTGGACCAGGCGCCGCCGGCCAGCAGCACCCGCGCGCAGCGCACCCGCCCCCGCTCGGTCACGACCCCAGCGACCCGGCCGGCCTCGAGGTCCAGGCAGCGCACCGCACAGTCCTCGATCACGGCCGCGCCCCGGGCGCGGGCCGCGCGGGCCAGCGCCGGGACCGCGACGCTGGGCTCGGCGCGGCCGTCGCTCTCGGTCACCATGCCGCCGACGCAGCGGCCCTGCAGGCCGGGAACCCGGGCCGCGACCTCGGCCGCGGTCAGCATCCCGGTGTCGAGCTGGTGCCGCTTGGCGAGCTCGTGCCAGCACTCGTACTTGGCAAGGCTGGCGGCGCTGTCGCTGACGTAGAGGCAGCCCGAGGGGGTGAAGGCGAGGTCGGCCTCGCCGGTCTTCTCGGCCAGGCCGCGCCAGATGCGGTTGGCCTCCATCATCACCGGCAGCTCGGCCCAGTCGCGGCCCTGCTGGCGCACCCAGCCCCAGTTGCGGCTCGACTGCTCCCCGGCGACCCGCCCCTTCTCGCAGAGCAGGACCTTGACGCCTTTCTCCGCGAGAAAATAGGCGGCCGCGGTCCCGGCGACGCCGGCGCCGATGACGACGACGTCGGCCTGCGCGGGCAGTGGATCGGAGAAGGCGAGCGGCGACTGCTCGGTGATCATCGGCATGAGGATTCCGTCTCGGCTGCGCAGCGACGATCCTGTGCCGGCCGGTGGCCGGGCGTCAATCCTGGAGGTCTCGAGCCGAGCCTGTCGGCTGGCCATCGGCCCGCTGCGTAAAGCCGTCCGGCACCGCTACTTCCTGAGCAGGAACTCGCGGCCGACCTTGACGCGGGGGACGCCGTCGTAGGCGACGATGTCGGCGGTGGCGTAGGTCTCGGACCAGCGCTCCGGCAGGTAGGAGCCGCTGCCGATGACATCGATGGGGGCATGGGCCTCGGCCATGAGGCGGCACTTGACCGGACCGAAGCCGGAAGACGCGACGATCTTCACCTTGTCGAAGCCGGCCTTGTCCAGGGCCTCGCGCAGGAACCAGATCGCCGCCGCGGAGACGCCGGGGCCGATCAGGTAGCGCAGCTCGGCGTCGTTGCGGTAGCCGCGGATCGACTCCGGCGCGTGGCGCTCGAGCACGGCGTAGGACTCCGGCGGATCCAGGTCCTCCAGGAAGCGGCCACCGGGAGTGTCGATGCGCACCGCGAGCTGCCCGGCCGCCGCGCGCTCCGGAAAGCGGCGGCAGACCGCGAGGGAGTCGGTCACCTCCTGGGCGAAGTAGTCGACCAGGACGGTCATGGGGCCGTCGGGAAAGGTCTCGTCGAACATCTCGGCGGCGCGCAGGGTCGAGCCGGCGTAGCCGATCAGGGCGTGGGGCATGGTGCCCTTGCCGCTGTCCTGGCCGAAGAAGTGCGCGGTGGCGTCGGTCGCGTTGCCGATGAAGCCGACCGCCCCGACCTTGCGCCTGGCCCGCTCCGAGCCGACCGAGGCGGCGTAGGCCATGAGCTCGGCCATCTCGGTGCCGGCGCAGTGGCGGGCGTCCATGGCCAGGAAGGCGACCCTGGGCAGGTCGACGCACATGGAGTAGGCGTTGTAGGCGGCGACGCAGGGCGGCCCCAGCTTCATCAGCAGCAGGGTTTCCAGGTCGACCAGGTGGTAGAAGGGCCCGGTTACGTAGGCCAAAGGCTCGCCGGCGCCGACCCACTTGCCTTCCGGGTAGCGCAGGTCGACCTCGACCTGGACGTTGCGCTGGGCGGTGACCGCCTTCAGCCAGTCGAGCGCCAGGCGCGGCGCCGAGACCACCGGCCGGCGCAGGAAGAGCGCATAGGTGACTCTGGCGTCGCCGAAGCGGCCGATGGTCTCCTTGCTGCGCTTGAAGTAGGTGTCGGTCCAGGCCGGGACCCGGCCTTCGTCGGGCCAGACCATGCCGTTGGCCGGGCCGGGTTTGCTCGCGTTTCGGGCCATGGCTGACCTCCGGCCGGGAGGGGACGGACCCCGCCTCGGGCTACTGCGCGGCCACCGCCCGGCCGGCGGCGCCGTCGCGCTCCTCCTTGAGGCGGGCCGCGATCAGGAAGGCGAGCTCCAGCGCCTGGCTGGCGTTGAGCCGCGGATCGCAGTGCGTGTGGTAGCGGTCGGCGAGGCGCTCGTCGTTGATCGCCTGGGCGCCGCCGGTGCACTCCGTCACCTCCTGGCCGGTCATCTCGATGTGAATGCCGCCGGCGTGGGTGCCCTCGGCCCGGTGCACGGCGAAGAAGCCTTCGACCTCGGCCAGGATCCGGTCGAAGGGCCGGGTCTTGAAGCCGGTCGAGGACTTGATGGTGTTGCCGTGCATGGGATCGCAGGACCAGACGACCTCGAAGCCGGCCTGGCGCACCGCGCGGACCAGCGGCGGCAGCCTGCCCTCGACCTGCTCGGCGCCCATGCGCGCGATCAGGGTCAGGCGGCCGGGGTCGTTGTCCGGGTTCAGGGCCTCGATCAGGCGCAGCAGGTCGTCCGGATCGAGGCTCGGCCCGCACTTCAGGCCGATCGGGTTCTCGACGCCGCGCAGGAACTCGACGTGAGCGCCGTCGAGCTGCCGGGTCCGGTCGCCGATCCAGAGGAAGTGCGCCGAGCAGTCGTACCAGGTCCCGGTCAGGCTATCGACCCGGGTCAGCGCCTGCTCATAGGGCAGCAGCAGCGCCTCGTGGCTGGTGTAGAAGTCGGTCTCGCTGACCTGCGGGACGGTATCGGAATTGATGCCGCAGGCGCGCATGAAGGCCAGGGCCTCGTCGATCCGGGTCCCCAACTCCTCGTAGCGGGCGCCCTGCGGGCTGTCGGCCACGAACTCCAGGTTCCACTGGTGCACCTTTTGCAGATCGGCGAAGCCGCCCTGGGCGAAGGCGCGCAGCAGGTTCAGGGTCGCCGCCGCCTGGTTGTAGGCGCGCAGCAGGCGCTCCGGATCGGGCACCCGGCGGTCCGCCGCGAACTCGATGCCGTTGACGATGTCGCCGCGGTAGGAGGGCAGCTCGACGCCGTCCTTGGCCTCCATGGGCGCCGAACGGGGCTTGGCGAACTGGCCGGCCATCCGGCCGACCTTGAGCACCGGGCAGGCGGCGCCGAAGGTCATCACCACGGCCATTTGCAGCAGGACCCGGAAGGTGTCGCGGATGTTGTTGGGATGGAACTCGGCGAAGGATTCCGCGCAGTCGCCGCCCTGGAGCAGAAAAGCCTGGCCGGCCGCGACCTTGGCCAGCTGGCTGCGCAGGCGGCGCGCCTCGCCGGCGAAGACCAGCGGCGGATAGGTCTCCAGAGTCGCCTCGACCCGGGCCAGGGCCTGCGGGTCGGGGTACTCGGGTACCTGCTGGATCGGTCTGTCGCGCCAGGATCCCGGCGACCATTTCCCGGTCATCGGATGCCCCCTTCTTCTCCTCCTTCGCGGGATCTGCCGTTTTAGCGGCCTTTCCCGGCCTTTGCCACCCGATTCTGCGCCGTCGGGCAGACCAAAGGCAAGTCGGAGGTCCTGCGTAGAAACCAACCCAAATACCATCAAAGGTTGAATTCCTGAGCCGTGAGCTTCCTCAAGGGCGGGCTCCGTCGGGCCCCTTCAGCCCTGCCCGGCCTTCGGCAGGCGGAGGATCGCCCGCAGCCCGCCCTCGGGCCGGTTCTCCAGGGTCACGTCGCCGCCGTGGCCGCGGGCGATGGAGCGGGCGATGGCCAGGCCCAGGCCGGCGCCGCCGGTCTCCCGGCTGCGCGAGTCCTCGAGGCGGACGAAAGGCTGGAAGATCTCCTCCCTTCGCTCGGCCGGGATCCCCGGGCCGTCGTCGTCGACGACGATCCATAGCTCCGCCGCCTCCTGCCGCAGCGCGACCCGCGCCCGCGCGCCATAGGCGACCGCGTTCTCGATCAGGTTGGAAAGCGCCCGTTTCAGGGCCACCGGGCGGCAGAGGTAGGGGGTCCGGCCGGCGCCGGCGAAGGCGACCTCGCCGCCGGCGTCGGCCAGATCGTCGCAGAGGCTCTGGACCAAGGCGGCGAGGTCGACCTGGCGGCTGTCCTCGCGCGCCGCGTCCTCGCGCAGGAAGGCCAGGGTCGCCTCGGTCATCTGCTGCATCTCGGCCAGGGTCTCCAGGATCTTGTCGCGGATCTCCGGGTCCTCGATGAACTCGGCGCGCAGGCGCAGCGTCGTGATCGGCGTGCGCAGGTCGTGGCTGATCGCCGCCAGCATGCCGGTCCGGTCGGCGACGAAGCGCCGCAGCCGCTCCTGCATGTCGTTGAAGGCGTGGATGGTCCGGCGGACCTCCTCGGGTCCGGCCTCGGCCGGGGGCGCGCCGTCCTGGCCGCGCCCGAAGCGGTCGGCCGCCGCCGCCAGGGTCCGCAGCGGCCGGGTGATGCGCCGCACCGAGAACACCACGATCACCAGGATCGCCAGGGCCATGAGGCCCATGGAGAGCAGCGAGGGCCAGGCCCAGGCCGGGGCGTTGAAGGGCACCAGGGTCGCGGCGTTGAGCCAGCGCCCGTCGGCGAGCCGGACCGAGATGGTCAGGCTCAGCGGCAGGCGGTGCCGGCGCTTCTCCCAGTACTCGCGCTTGCGCCACTCCGCGCGGCGGTATGCGCCAGAGCTGTCCCCCTCTTCGGCCCGGCGAGCCTCCCGGCGGGCTTCCCGCCGCGCCTTGCGCCAGGCCAGAAAGCGCTCGGAGTCCTCCAGGCGCACCAGGATCTGGCCGCTCCCGCTGTCCGCGAGCAGCCGGCCCAGACGGCGCTGCAGCGGACGGTCGAGCGCCTCGGGATCGCTGGCGTCGACCGCGCTCTCCGCAGCCAGCCAGAAGCCCAGGCGCGGCCCGCTGGCGGTCCGGGTGATGCGCTCGCTGAGCTCCGGCGGCGTATCGCCCAGCAGGCGCACCACCGAGACCAGGCGCGAGGCGACCTGAGCCCGCTCCGCCGCGCGCAGGGCGTGACGCCGTTCGTCGAGATAGATCGCCAGGGTCACGCCCTGGGCCGCGACCAGCGCCAGCAGCAGCAGCGCGATCATCTGCCCGGCCAGGCTGTTCGGCACCCAAGCGCTGAGCGTCCGGCGGATCATGACGGCTCGACCTCGGCGGCGAGGGTGTAGCCGCCGCCCCAGACCGTCTTGATCAGGGCCGGCTTCTTGGGATCGGCCTCGATCTTGCGGCGCAG
>JAKSBE010000404.1 GCA_022361275.1 Kiloniellales bacterium | reverse complement strand
CACGGCCGCGCCGCCGAGCCCGTCCGCTCCGGCTCCGGCGGAGCGCGCGCAGCCCGCGGCGCCTGCGCCTGCGCCGCGGGTCGCCACGGGCGGCGGCGACGACCTGCTGTCGGACGAGAAGCTGATCGACAGGGAGTCCCTGCGCCTGGAGGACTTCGAGCAGCTCCTCCAGGAAGACGCCAGCGGCGACAACAGCGACCTCGGCGCCATCGCGCCTTCCGGCGGCGCCGCGCCTTCGGGCGAAGAAGCGCCGGCGGTGCCCGATCAGCCGGCGGTCGCGGCGCCGGCACCGGACGCGGCACCGGCCGAGGAGGTCGATCCCGAGCCGGAGGTCGCTGCACCCTACGAGCCGCTCGATCCCGAGGTCGATCCCGAGACCTGGGCCGGCTTCGGCGGCTGGTTCCGCCAGGACTTCATCCTCTACTACCGGCCGGTGACCCACCGGGACCCCTTCATGCGGGCCTGGATCGACCTGGCCGCGAAGGCGCACGGCACCCGCGCCGAGCCCGACGGCCTCGCCCTGATGGCGGTGTTCCGGGACAAGGCCACGCCCGGGAAGTGTACCCGCTGCCACAGCCAGGACGAGCAGCCGGCCGGCGGCCTGAAGGTCAACTGGCGGCCCTACTATCCGGTCCAGGGCTTCCGGCCCTTCACGGTCTTCAACCACTCCTTCCACTTCAGCCTGGTCGGCACCAAGGGCTGCGCCACCTGCCACGAGCTGCAGGCCGGCGCCGACTTCGCCGGCGGCTACGAGGATCTGAACCCCAAGACCTTCCAGTCGAACTTCGCGCCGATGAAGATGCAGGTCTGCACCGACTGCCACGTCGAGGAATCGGCCGGCGACGCCTGCGTGCAATGCCACCGCTTCCACGTCGGCGAGTTCCCGATCATCCCGGTGCGCACCGTGATCGCCGAGATGTCGGCGACGCCCGGCGGCCAGGGCGGCGACGCCGCTGTCGGCGGCGGCGTGGGTGCGCTCGGCGGTAGCGGCCTCGGCCTGCTGTCGCCGCCGCCGTCGTCGTCCGCCAACGGCACGCCCCCGCCGGCCGCCCTCGCTCCGCAGGCGCCGCCGCTGACGGCCCCGCAGGTCGCGCCGCAGCCCGCCCTACCCGCGGCACGCCGCGAGCAGTCGGCCCGGCGCCCCGATCCCTCGGCGGTGCTGCCGCCGGCCCTGCCGCCGCGGAAGCTTCGTCAGGGCGCCGCACTGCAGCCGCCGCAGCAGGCGATCCAGATCTTTCTGTCGTCGCACCGGACACCGCAGGAGGCCGAGATCGAGCGCCGTCGCCTGCTCGCCTCCTTCGACGAGCTGCTGGTCGGCCGGGAGGTCTTCGTCGACCGGCAGGATCAGGGTGGCCGCGGTGCCTTCTACCGCCTTGTCGCGGCCTCCTTCCCCGACTGGGCGGCGGCCGAGACCACCTGCCAGGCGCTGCAGGCCCGCCGCCAGGACTGTCGGGTGCTGAGCGACAGCCGGCCGAACTAGCCCGCCTGCCGATCAGACGCTTTCGCGTCTGATCGGCAGGCGGGCGCTAAAAGAAGATCTCGGCCCGGCCTTCCTTGGAAACGAACATCCCGCGGCTCGAGTGCGCCACCCCCGGGACCAGGACGGCCCGCGTTTCGTGGGGCTTGAAGAAGCGGTCCAGATGCATCTTGAAGAGCAGGCCGCGCTCCAGCCGGTGCCGGCCCTGCAGGCGCGCGCCGCATTTCCGGGGCAGGGCGATATGGCCGGGGTCCTTGTCCGCCGTGCCGAGCAGAAGCACGATCTCCCGCTGCCGCGCCCGCTCCAGGATCTTCTCGCGCCCCGCGGCGGACATGTAGCCGTTCAGGCGGTCCAGGCCGTATTCGTAGCGATTGTAGTCCGCGCAGCCGGCCGCCTCGCTCGGGACCGCAAAGCCGCCGTCGAAGGCGGGGCCCGGCCGGAGGCCGTTCAGGTAGAGGTAGGAGCCGGCATTCGCGGCGACGTAGCGGACCCGGACCTGGGTCAGGGACTCGATCGGCGCGTGCCCCAGCGCGAAGCGCTGGACGAACTGGCCGCCGGCCGAATGCCCGACGACCGTGATCTTCTCCAGGTTCGGGAAGAGGCCCTCCCGGCAGATCTCGCGCGCCGCGGTGTGCTGCGCCATCAGCAGCAGGCTCAGGACCGTGACGAGAACCGCCACGAAAGCCCGACCGACAGGGGGCCTCCTGCTCATAGGGAGGTGCTCTGGTCTATGACTCGCTCTCGGCGCCTTTTCCAGGCGCCTTGTCGTCAGTCTAGATCAAACTGCGCTTAACTGGAATCAGCTAAGCGCAGTTTGATCTAGACAAAGCTAGGGGACAACCAATCCATCTTCGCGGGCGCCT
>JAKSBE010000322.1 GCA_022361275.1 Kiloniellales bacterium | reverse complement strand
GGGAGCCCTCGCGGCCGACGCCGGACTCCTTGACCCCGCCGAAGGGGGCGACCTCGGTCGAGATGATGCCGGTGTTGATGCCGACGATGCCGCTCTCCAGGGCCTCGCCGACCCGCCAGACCCGGCCCAGGTCGCGGGCGTAGAAGTAGGCGGCGAGGCCGAACTCGGTGTCGTTGGCCAAGGCGATGGCCTCGTCCTCGGTCTCGAAGCGGAACAGCGGCGCGACCGGGCCGAAGGTCTCCTCGCGGGTGACCTTCATCTCGGTGGTGACGTCGGCCAGCAGGGTCGGCTGGAAGAAGCTGCCGCCCAGCTCGTGGCGGGCGCCGCCGGCGACGACCCGCGCGCCTTTCTCCGTCGCGTCGGCGACGTGCTCCTCGACCTTCTCCACCGCGGCCATGTCGATCAGCGGGCCCTGGCTGATCCCCGCCTCCAGGCCGTTGCCGACCTTGAGCTTGGCGACCGCCGCCGCCAGCTTCTCGGCGAAGGCGTCGTAGACCGAGTCCTGGACCAGGATCCGGTTGGCGCAGACGCAGGTCTGCCCGGTGTTGCGGAACTTGCAGAGCATGGCGCCCTCGACCGCCGCGTCCAGGTCGGCGTCGTCGAAGACGATGAAGGGCGCGTTGCCGCCCAGCTCCATGGAGACCTTCTTCACCGTGCCGGCGCTCTGCTCCATCAGGAGCTTGCCGATCTCGGTCGAGCCGGTGAAGGAGAGCTTGCGCACGATGGGGTTGCCGGTCATCTCGCCGCCGATCGCCGAGGCCGACCCGGTGACGACGTTGAGCAGGCCCTTGGGCAGGCCGGCGCGCTCGGCCAGCTCCGCCAGGGCCAGCGCCGAATAGGGCGTCTGGCCGGCGGGCTTGACCACCACCGGGCAGCCGGCGGCCAGGGCCGGGCCGCACTTGCGGGTGATCATGGCGTTGGGGAAGTTCCAGGGCGTGATGGTCGCGACCACGCCGACCGGCTGCTTGATCACGACGATGCGCTTGTCCGGCTGGTGCTGCGGGATGGTGTCGCCGTAGATCCGCTTGCCTTCCTCGGCGAACCACTCGATGAAGCTGGCACCGTAGGCGATCTCGCCCTTGGCCTCGGCCAGGGGCTTGCCCTGCTCCATGGTCATCAGGACCGCCAGGTCGTCCTGGTTCTCCATCATCAGCTCGTACCAGCGGCGCAGGACCGCGGCCCGCTCCTTCGCGGTCTTGGCCCGCCAGGCCGGCCAGGCCCGCTCGGCCGCCTCGATGGCGCGCCGGGTCTCGGCGGCGCCCATCTTGGGCACCGTGCCCATGACGTCGCCGCTGGCCGGGTTGTTGACCTCCTGGGTCTCGCCGGAATCGGCCCCGACCCATTGGCCGTCGATGTAGCAGAGCTCGCGGAAGAGATCGGGATCCGTCAGCGCCGGAGCGCCGTTTTCGATCCGGGCGTGGGCCTCTGAAGGCATGGCTGCACCTCCCCAGGTGTCGCAGGAGTTTCACTGTCGGGCTTGAGGCCGACTATAGCGCCCGGGCGAACTCGGGCGAAAGCAAAAGCGGGCGCCGACATCGCGCTGAAACCTTCGCGCGTCGAAACCGTCACAGCGCGGCAACCGCCCGGTCAAGGAGCGGTCACCCGGCCCCGATACCCTCCGGCCGATTCCGGGCCTCGGGCCGGGATTCTTCGTCCACAAGGAGGCATGCGAACATGAGCCCCACCCTGAAAGGCTGGCTGTCGTCCCTTTCGCTCGGCGCGGTCCTGGCCGCGGCCGGCATCGCCGCGGCGGAGGCCCCGCCGGAGGCCGCCGCGAAGGCCGAGTCCCGAGTCGGCGCGCAGGTCGCCGCCGCGCCCCGGACTCCGCCCCGGCGCTCCGGCCCCTTCACCCTGGCGGTGATCCCGGACACGCAGTACCTCTTCGACGAGGATCGCGGCAACGCCGAGGTCCTCGGCCGCGCCCTCGAATGGATCCGGCGCAACCGCGTACGCCGGAACATCGCCTTCACCGTCCACCTCGGCGACATCGTCGAGAACGGCGCCGCGGAGGAGCTCGCCCAGGCCTCCAAGGTCTTCGGGCTGCTCGACCGGAGCAACGTCCCCTACGGCGTGCTGGCCGGCAACCACGACGTCGATCCCCGGACCGACGACACCCGGGGCGACACGCCCTACCTCGAATACTTCGGCCCCGACCGGATCGACGACCAGCCGACCTTCTGCGGCGCCACCGCCGACGGCTACAACACCTGCCACCTGATCCGCGGCGGCGGCCGGGACTGGCTGCTGCTGGCCCTCGACTGGCGCATCTCCGCCGGCACCCTCGACTGGGCGCAGGCGCGCCTGGACGAACATCCCGGCGTGCCGACGATCCTGGTCACCCACGAGCTGATCGCCAACGACGGCAGCGGCGGCGGGGTCGGCGTGCTGTCCTTCTACGGCCAGTACCTCTGGGAGCAGCTGATCAAGGCCAACAGCCAGATCTTCCTGACCCTCAACGGGCACTACTGGCCGCCGGCGCGCACGGTGCTCAAGAACGACGCCGGCCGCGACGTCCACCTGCACCTGGCCAACTACCAGAACCGCTACTTCAGCGGCAGCGGCATGATCCGCCTCTACGAGTTCGACGTCGCGGCGAACCGGATCGAGGTCTCGACCTTCTCGCCCTACTGGCAGTCGCTGAGCCCGCGGCGGCGGCCGCCGCTGGCCGAGGACGAGCTGGCCCTGGAGGACGACGCCAACCGCTTCACCATCAACCTCGACTTCGAGGCCCGCTTCCGCGCGGAGGCGGAGCCGGAGCCCCTGCCGCCCCTGCCGGTCGCCGACCTGCTGATTCCCGGGACCCTGGCCTACTGGCGCCTGGACGACCCGGGCCAGGCCGGCGCGGCCGTGCCCGAGGGCGGCACCGCGATCGAGGACCTGACGGGCCAGGGCAACGACCTGCTGCGGGTCACCCTGGAAAACGGCAAGGCGGAGGACATGACCTGGACCGAGGCCTTCCACCCCGCCCAGCCGAGCCGCGGCAGCGTCTTCTTCAACGGCTCCAAGCGGGACCCGGCCTTCGGCGGCGCCTACCTGCGCACCGTGGACACGGCCCCGATCAACGCCCTGACCCTGGAGAACGGCTACACCATCGAGGCCTTCATCCGCCTGCCCGAGACCTGCTGCGGCAGCAAGCACGCCTGGATGGGCGTGGTCAGCCGCATGGGCAGCGGCCGCGACGCCGGCAAGACCGGCGGCGATCCCAGCGAGCCGGTCGGCACCTTCACCATCTCGCCCGGGCGCCAGGTGCAGTGGGCGGTGTTTCCGCTCAACGATCCCGGCATCCTGACCAACTGGAGCTTCGAGCTGCCGCGGGAGCGCTGGTTCCACGTCGCGATCCGCAACGACGGCCGGCAGAGCGAGGTCTTCGTCGACGGCTCCAGGATCCAGCGCAACCCGGAGGCCCTGAACGTGGGCATCTCGACCACCGGCGAGTTCTGGATGGTCGGGGCGACCCACTACGACCGGATCATCGAGCAGTCCTTCTTCGGCTGGATCGGCGACGTCCGGATCGTTGACCGGCCGCTGCCGGTCAAGGACTTCATGATCGCCCGCTGAGCCCGGCTGCCCGGGCGCGGGCGGCGTGCGAGCGGGCCGCCGTCCCGCCCCGGCGGCCCGCTCGCCGAAAAGACCACTCGCCGACAAGACCAATCGATTGTCGGGCCGCTCGATTGTCGGCGAGCCGGACGCCCCAGCCGTGCGTCCGCTTCCGGTTCCGTGGATAGCCCACGGCCGCGTCCTTCGGTTCCCTATCCAGCTCGGCGGCTCAGGTCGCGATGCCCGCAGCGGCAGCGGCCCGTGGCGGTTCCGCTTCGGGTCACCGGGCATGGCGAAAAAGTAGAGCAGCACGAAGAAGCCGACGATCGGCACTGGATAGGTCAGGAGCCAGAGGCGGGAGCGGCCGACGTCGTGGAGCCGCCGGACCGAGAGGGCGAGCGTCGGCAGGAAGGCGACCGCGATGTAGGCGAGCAGGAAGATTCTGAAGGGCGTCTCAAGACCGCCGGTCCTCTCGGTGAAGACACGCCGGAAGGTCCCCAGAAGCTCCCGAAGACCGAAGCGCGCGACAGGACGAAGACCATCCGCCATCGTCCCTCCCAAGCCGCGACGGGAGACGGCGGGAACCTACTCCACCGTCACCGACTTGGCGAGATTGCGGGGCTGGTCGACGTCGGTGCCCTTGACCACCGCGGTGTGGTAGGCCAGCAGCTGGACCGGCACCGCGTAGAGGATGGGCGCGACGAAGGGATCGACCTTGGGCAGGGCGATCGTGTGCCGCGCGCCTTCGCCGAAGCGCGCGATGCCCTCGGCGTCCGAGATGAAGATCACCCGGCCGCCGCGGGCGATGACCTCCTGGGCGTTGGACGCGGTCTTGTCGAACAGCGGGCCCGAGGGCGCGCAGATGATCACCGGCACGCCGTCGTCGATCAGCGCGATGGGGCCGTGCTTCATCTCGCCGGCGGCGTAGCCCTCGGCGTGGATGTAGCTGATCTCCTTCAGCTTGAGCGCGCCTTCCAGGGCCAGGGGATAGAGGCTGCCGCGGCCGAGGAAGAGCACGTCGCGGGCCTCGGCCAGCTCCTGCGCCAGACGCCGGATCGCCCGGTCGTGGTTCAGGATCTCGGCCGCCCGGGCCGGCACTTCGGTCAAGGCGGTCGAGAGCTCGGCCTCGCGCGCGGCGTCGGTGGCGCCGCGGGCCCGCGCGATGGCCAGGGCCAGGCAGGCCAGGACGGTCAGCTGGGTGGTGAAGGCCTTGGTCGAGGCGACGCCGATCTCCGGCCCGGCCAGGGTCATCAGGGTCGCGTCCGAGGCCCGCTCGATCGCGCTTTCCGGCACGTTGACGATCGACAGGATCTGCTGTCCCTGGGCCTTGGCGTAGTGCAGGGCCGCGAGGGTGTCGATGGTCTCTCCGGACTGCGAGATGAAGAGGCTGAGACCGCCCTCGGGCATGGGCGCCTCGCGGTAGCGGAACTCCGAGGCGATGTCGATCTCGACCGGCTGGCGCGCGATCTGCTCGAACCAGTACTTGGCGACCATGCCGGCCAGGAAGGCAGTGCCGCAGGCCGAGATGGTGATCCGCGGGATCGCCGCCAGGTCGAAGGGCAAGGCCGGCAGGCCGACCTTGCGCGACAGCGGATTGACGAGGGTCTGCAGAGTGTCGCCGATGACCGTCGGCTGCTCGAAGATCTCCTTCTGCATGAAGTGGCGGTACTGGCCCTTGCCGATGGCGGCGCCGGACAGCGCGGTCTGGACCACCTTGCGCTCGACCACCTGGTCGCCCTCGTCGTGCACCACGGCGCCGTCCGGTCCGACCTCGACCCAGTCGCCCTCCTCCAGGTAGCAGATCCGGTTGGTCAGCGGCGCCAGGCCCAGGGCGTCGGAGCCGAGGAACATCTCGCCGTCGCCGTAGCCGACCGCCAGCGGGCTGCCGCGGCGCGCGCCGATCATCAGGTCATGGCGTCCGGCGAAGACGATGGCCAGGGCGAAGGCGCCTTCCAGGCGCTTGAGCGCGGCGGCCACGGCCTCCTGCGGCGTCTTCTGCTGGTTCAGGCCCTCGGTCACCAGGTGGACCATGACCTCGGTGTCGGTCTCGGTCTCGAAGCTGTGGCCCAGGCCCTCCAGCTCGGCCCGCAGCTCACGGAAGTTCTCGATGATGCCGTTGTGGACCACCGCGACGCGCTGGTTGGCGTGGGGGTGGGCGTTGGTCTCGTTGGGCAGGCCGTGGGTCGCCCAGCGGGTGTGGCCGATGCCGGTGGTCCCCTCCAGCGGCTCGACCTCCAGCCGCCGCGCCAAGTTGGCCAGCTTGCCCTCGGCCCGTCGGCGCTCGATCCCGCCGTTGACCAGGGTCGCGACCCCGGCCGAATCGTAGCCCCGGTACTCCAGGCGCTTGAGGGCGTCGACCAGCAGCGGCGCCGCCGGCGTCTTCCCCAGAATCCCGATAATGCCGCACATGGGTGAGTGGTCCCCTGTTTTACTTCGATCCCTTGCCGGCCTTCCCCGCCCTCCGCTTCAGCTCACGGTAGCGCTTGGCCGCGCCCTGCCTGTTATCCTGCTCAGTGCGTTCGATCACCAGCGCATCGTCCGGCACGTTGCGTGTGATGGTGCTGCCGGCCGCCACGATGGCCCCCTTGCCGACCTTGAGAGGCGCCACCAGCGCGGTATTCGAGCCAATGAAGGCGCCCTCGCCGATCTCGGTCCTGGATTTGCTGAAGCCGTCATAGTTGCACACGATGGTGCCGGCGCCGATGTTGGCCGCGGCGCCGACTTCGGTATCGCCCAGGTAGGTGAGGTGATTGGCCTTGGCGCCGGGGCCGAGCGTCGCCTGCTTCATCTCCACGAAATTGCCCACCTTGGCGCCCTCGCCGACTTCGGCGCCGGGCCTCAGGCGCGCAAAGGGCCCGACGGTCGCGCCGGGGCCGAGCCTTGCGCCTTCCAGATGGCTGAAACCGAGGATCCGCGCGCCCTCGCCCACTTCGACCCCGCGGCCGAAGATCACGTTGGGCTCGACCACCACACCGGGGGCCAAGCGGGTATCGTGGCTGAACCAGACCGCGGCCGGATCGATCAGCGTCACGCCCTCGGCCATGGCCGCGGCACGCAGCCGGGTCTGCATCTCGGCCTCGACCAGGGCCAGCTCGGCCTGGGTGTTGACGCCCTGGACCTCGGCCTCGCTCGCCTCGACCACGACGCCGTGCAGGCCGGCCTGATAGGCCAGGCGGTAGACGTCGGGCAGGTAGTATTCGCCCTTGGCGTTGTCGTTGCCGACCTTGGCCAGCAGGTCGAAGAGGCACCTGCGCCCGGCCAGCATGACCCCGGCGTTGCAGAGGCCGATACGGCGCTGCGCGGCGTCGGCATCCACCGCCTCGACGACGCCGGTGAGCCGCCCGGAGTCGTCGAGCAGCATGCGGCCGTAGGGTGCCGGATCGGCGGCCCGGAAGGCGAGCGCCACGAGCGCCGGGACCGGCCGGGCGGCCCGTGCCGCCACCAGCCGCCTCAGGGTCGCGACCGTGATCAGGGGGGTGTCGCCGAAGACCACCAGGACGCCGCCGTCCTCGTCGATGTCCGCGAGCGCCTCGGCCGCGGTCAGCACCGCGTGCCCGGTGCCGAGCTGCTCCCGCTGCACGACGCAGGGATGCGGCGCGGCGGCGGCCGCCGTCTCCGGCATGTCCGGTCCGACCACCACGACGATGCGGGCCGGCTCCAGGGCCTGCAGGCTGTCGAGGACGTGGCCCAGCATGGAGCGGCCGGCGACCTCGTGCAGAACCTTGGGCCGCCGGGACTTCATCCGGGTGCCCTTTCCGGCGGCTAGCACGACGCAGACGAGGTGATCGGAGGCCATGTGAACGTTGCGGGCGGATGCTTGCGGGCGTTGCAGGAACCGCGCCTTGCCAGCCGAAGCCGGCGCTGGCAAAAGACCCGGGCCTGCCGAGCACTTTCCACAAGGGGCAGGCTAACCGCAAGTCATCATTGCTTTGGGGCGGATTTATGACCGCAGCGCAGCCCGGGCGCCGATCCGCCCTGCTCTTCGACCTGGACGGCACCCTGGTGCACAGCCTGCCGGACATGGCCGGCGCGCTCAACACCCTGCTCGATGAGCTTGCCCTGCCGGTCCTCGACCTCGACGATATCCGGCTGATGATCGGCGACGGCATCCCGGCCCTGGTGCATCGCGCCCTGGAGGCCGAGGGCCGGGCGGCCGCGGCGCTGGCGCTGGAAGAGGCGGAGATCGTCCAGCGCTTCCGCCGCCATTACCGTGCCCGCCTGACCCGGGAGACCCGGCCCTATCCCGGTGTGGTCGAGACCCTGGGCCGGCTGCGGGACGGCGGCTGGGCCATGGCGGTCTGCACCAACAAGGCCGAAGCCCCGGCGCGCGAGATCCTGGACGACCTGGGCCTCGCGCGCTTCTTCGACGGCCTCGCCGGCGGCGACACCTACGCCAAGGCCAAGCCGGCCGCCGACCCCTTGCTGGGCCTGGTCGAGGTCCTGGGCCGGCCGAGCGCGGAGACGGTCATGGTCGGCGACAGCCCGGCCGACGTCGGCGCGGCGCGCAACGCCGGCATGCCGGTGGTCGCGGTGTCCTACGGCTATCGCAAGGTAGCGGCCGAGGCGCTGGGCGCCGATGTCCTGATCGACCGCTTCGACGACCTGCCCGCCGCCCTCGACGGCCTGATCGACGGTGGTCCGTGATCTATGCCATTGAGTTAGAGCAGCTTATCCGCGTTCGAATGAACGCGGGCTGCTCTAGCGCCTTAGACGCCCGCGGGGCTCAGAAATCCAGGCCGACCGGCTGCACGCCGTTTTTCAGCCGGGCATCGACCATGTGAATGATGATCGAGAAGAAGTCGTTCTTGGCTTGCAGGCGGACCGGCACCGGCGGTACGTCCTCGAGGATCGGCGCCAGGAAGATCCGCAGCTCCTTGTAGTCGTGCTCGTCGTCCTCGGTGTCGTGCCAGAAGCCGCCGATCCGCTTCATGCCGGCCCGGCATTCGACCGCCGGCCCGGCGTAGGGCGAATAGCTTGTGGCCGAGACCTCGGCCGGGCCGATGTGGCGCAGCACCATGTTGTAGCGGCGGCGGCCGTCGAAGACCGGTATCTCGCCCTGGCAGCGGCCCTGGGTCGCGGTCTGCTCGAGCAGGGCGAGGACCGCGCTCATCGGGTCCACGGTCCCGACGATCTGCTCCATCGGCACGGGATCGCGGTTGTCGTCTTCGGCCGGCGGATCGACCTTGACCAGCGGCTTGGCCGTACCATCGTAGCGGATCGCCACCAGGCGATCCTGGTCGCGCCACTTGGAGCGGACCTCGTACTCCTCCGGCCGCGGCACCTCGCGGCTTTCCGCCGGACGCGTCCCCTGGGTTCGGGCGTTCAGCTTGAAGGGAAAGAGCCGGCCGAGCATGCCGGCCGATTCGACCGTGACGTCGACCCGATAGCGGTCCCGGGCTCGAAGCATCCGCGTCTCCAGGCTCATGGCCTGCAGACCGCCGGCCCAGACCTCGTAGTCGACCTCGACCGCTTTCTGTTCCGCCGCCCCGGCCGAAGTCGCCAGCAGCAACGCAACCAAGCCGGCAGAAAAACCGGCAGGAGACAACCGAGTATGGTTCATGCCGGCACGGTAGCAGGCTTTGCGCCCCGCGTCTCGTGTCAGATTGCGGACACGCGGGTTTTCGCGGCAAAACCGGAGCCGGGCCCGAGGGGCCTTGCTTGACAGGCCAAGGACGCTCGCCTACATCGGGATCGCCGTCCGATCGCGGGCACGGGCGCATAGCTCAGCGGGAGAGCGCCTCGTTCACACCGAGGAGGTCCCTGGTTCAATCCCAGGTGCGCCCACCATTCC